>CAZNIL010000087.1:0-5631 GCA_964573085.1 uncultured Methanoregula sp. | reverse complement strand
AAATAAATAAATAAAGTGTGATAAATCCCCTTACGAGGGGATAACCTGGTGCCCGACAAAGGCATTCTCATCGATCGCATGCCGGATCTTTTTGATTTTTATGGCAGCGATGGCAGCCTGCAGGAACATGAACGCGTCGAACGGCAGCGCCGAATCAGTATTTTTTACCCCAGTGGTATCCCATCTTCTCTGCACAGCGCTGTGCTTCTTCAATGGGTTTTGCAGGTCGGGTGCCCCGCAGGGGGGTCATTTTTTTAATTTTTCGGATGTGATTCGGTACAATTCGTGTAAGGAAAACAGGATGGGGGGGTGTTATGTGTTTGTTTTGGAATCTGTAAGCAGTTAAAAAACTTCATTGGCGATTTTTTAATTCAACAACAAACGATTTTTCCGATCTTATCAATGGGTGTAATGGTCCGCAGAGAGAAAGCCCCTCAAAGATTTTTGATCGAATCGTCGCATAAATACATATATAGTATGATTTGATACAATATTGTACTATGAATGGATCTATGAAGACAATTCTGCATTCATGGATTGATAAAAAAATTCCTGCCATCAAACCAAGAAGCATAACGTTAGATGAGTACATTAACTCAAAACCAAGAAAAATTATAGTTGCAACGGGTTTTCGACGATGCGGAAAGACCTGCCTCCTGCTCAGATTAATCAGTAACCTGCTGATAGAGAATCGCAAAGAAGAGGTATTTTACATAAATTTTGAGGATGAACGAATACCTCGTGATACAAAATTCTTATCGGACCTGATACCATCGATAAAAGAGACTTTTTTTACTGAACCGAAATTTCTGTTCCTGGATGAAATTCAGGATATGCCGGACTGGAGCCGGTGGCTCCGCCGGATTTATGATAATTATGATATCTCTTTATTCGTGACTGGCTCCAGTTCAAAAGTATCCAGCCACGAAATTCCAACCGAGCTCCGGGGACGGTGCCTGGAAGTAAAAGTGTTCCCTCTTTCGTTTAAAGAATTTCTTGCATTCAAAGAAATACAGATTGATAGTCAATCCGTCCAGTATTCTGAAAATGAGCGGGCAACGGTTGTAAAGGCACTGGACGAATTCCTCTATTATGGTGGCATGCCTGAAGTCGTTCTTGCCTTAGAAGAGAAGAAAATTGAAATTTTACAACAGTATTACAGCACGGTTGTGTCAAAAGATATTTCGGAGAGATTCAGGATCAGGAACGATGAAGCGCTCAAAGCCTTGCTCCGGTTACTCATTAACTCGAACCGGTATACCATAAGCAAGATATACAATACCATGAAAAGCATGGGATACGCGGTGGGAAAGACAAGCCTTGCCAATTACATCGGATACATTGAATCCTCATATTTCCTGATCAGCATTTCGGTTATTTCACCAAAAATTAAAGAGCAGCTGCAATGCCCCCGCCAGATCTACCTGATAGATAACGGATTTATCAGCGCACTGTCCACCCGGTTCTCTAAAAATTACGGACGCCTTTATGAAAATACTGTGGCACTGGAGCTCATGCGGAGAGCAGACTATGACACGACGATCCATTACTGGAAGGACAGGTTTGGCAAAGAAGTTGATTTTGCGATAAAGGTGGGTACGGAAGTCCGGCAGTTGATCCAGGTCTGCTACGAGATTACACATTCCGATACAAAAGAACGTGAAACGAGCGCGATCATACGTGCTTCAATAGAACTGGATTGTGACAATCTCCTCATTATTACCAGCGATTATGAAGGGGCTGAACAAATTCATAATAAAAATATAGCATTTATTCCCCTCTGGAAATGGCTTCTTTTATGAAAATAAAAGAGTCGTATCCGGTCTTATCAGAATGAATGTGTCGAAATGAGATCCTGACGGGATAGCAGGAGGTGCGGAGCCCGTATTTCACTTATTTTTTCAGCTTCCCGTCCTCGATTGAATAACGGGCGATCGGGTGTTGGAGAGAGTCCATCCATTCATCTTCCCGGAAGTGGGGATTGATATACCCCACTCCCCGGTTGAACCCGATCTCAGCAGTTGTCTCCGGCATGATATAGAACCGCCGCCATGCCTGCTCGTTTTTGCGTCCTTATCCAGAGCTCGCGGAGCACGTGCGGGGGGAATTGGAGTAAGCGCAGCGCGTCAACTTCATCGGGAAACAGGTGCCCGACAAAGGCATTCTCATCGATCGCATGCCGGATCTTTTTGATTTTTATGGCAGCGATGGCAGCCTGCAGGAACATGAACGCGTCGAACGGCAGCGCCGAATCAGTATTTTTTACCCCAGTGGTATCCCATCTTCTCTGCACAGCGCTGTGCTTCTTCAATGGGTTTTGTTGGCCGGGTGCCCCGCATAGATGTAACTCCTTTTAACGGTCCGTATTTTTCCAGTGCAGTGAGTATCAGGATGAATGAACAGCGGGCAGGTACGCTTTGTTGTTGAAACGGATGAACTGTTTAAAATGCTGATGGCGGTTTTTGCTCATACGGAGGGTGGAATGAAATTCCACGATTGGTTATATGATGAGATCTCAAACCCGGGCGATTTTTTTTCTAACTTCGGACGAATAATCAGTATCGCCGCCTTCCTGAAAATAGAGTACTGCTAATCTTTTGTCAGGTTCGTATCATGATCGTGCAAAAAGGCTGACACTTGTCTGGCCTTTTCTATTGATTATGTGCGGGATCCAGTCATAGAGTGCGAAGGGGAGTCAATTCTATTTCGTGAATGATTAACCATCAGCACCATCTTTTTTACCAGTAAATTCCTATAGTATATGGCGCCTCAGTGGCTTAGTTGGCAGAGCGGCTGACTTGTAATCAGCAGGTCCCGTGTTCAAATCACGGCTGGGGCTTTTGAACATTGCGTTTGAACTTTCAGATAAGTTTTTTTAATCAATTTAAACACGCTGTCATATGACAGCTCGTATCCTATGTGCTATTTCTAACGATGCGTTTCATCAAATCAAAGCTGATTATCCCGAACGATCTTTTGCAAAAGCATTGAGCGAAGGAAAAATTTGAGCGGGAAGAGTCATGGGAGTATCCGCCTGATGCCTTCCGCGAGGCGGTCATCAATGCAGTCTGCCACAGAGATTATCAATCATCGGGGAACGTGCAGGTCAGCATCTTTACGAACTCGCTTGAGATCCTGAACCCCGTGTTGTTGCCTTCGACGCTCACCATTGAAGCACTGATGAGGCGGCACAGCTCGAAGCCGAGGACCCGGCTCATAGCAGAGATGCTGTTCAAGATCAAGTACATCGAAAATTGGGGTTCCAGCACGACAAAGATGATCCGCGTCTGCCGGGAACGTGGCGTGCCGGAACCGGAGTTTTGCGAGCAGGACGAGGATTTCATGGTGACGTTACGGCGCTCTTCTGTGAATGTTCTTCTCGACCAGCCCCAGCTGTTGAACGAGCGGCAGAAGCAGGCGATTGATTACTTAAAAACCCATGAATCGATCACTTCCGCCGAGCTGGCTCAGCTGGCTGGATGTGCTGAACGCACCGCCCTCCAGGACCTCAGCAAATTGGTTGAGTGGAATGCAGTCGAGGCAAGAAAAAAGGGAAAGATTACACGGTACCTGTTGCTTCCTGCGTTCCGGCATTTCCCCGTTTAGGGGGGAGATGAATCTCTGTAAAAAATCATATATATTTGAGATTTTGCCTAATTGCCCGATAATCTCTTTGTTTTTTCTATTGGATTACAATCGCGGCATGATCGCGGCATGATCGCGGCACAACAAGAAGGAGCCTATCATTGGCTCTATGCGAGGGATTGAGTCTTTTTAGAGAGACGGCGGCAGAATATTTGAGATCGTCCCGGCATGATCGCGGCACGATTCCGGCATACTGAAGAACAGCATACCCATTTTTTGTACGACAACTGGCAGCTGGCAGGCCGGGTAAACCGTGATGTTGTGAAATCAATCGTCCACCGTAAATGTGACTACAAAGGGGGTGCGTCATCGTCTGCCCAATCAACTGATAAAAATAGCGAGGTGATGTGAAGCAAGCCGGAGTGCAGTGAGCGATAAGCGAGCGGAACGAGGACGAGTGAACATGACCGAGCGTCATCAGGCCAACCGTACACGATGGTTCCCGCCCTCGGCGGGGTGGGCGGGACTCCAAGGTGGGCGGTCCGGAGGATAATCCCCATTGCTCCTCGATCCAACCTGTTGATACAATCGACAGATAGCTTTCTTGTGTAACACAAACTCGAAAAAATGGCACATAACGGCCTCTTGTGTATCACCGGTGTTACACAAAGAATCCCTGCATATCATAATACGGGAATTGTGATATGCAGGAATTTCCCGGGGTTGACAGGAGAAAAGCGATGGAGTGTTTTACCTGCTGCTCGTCTCAGTGATCGCAATCAGCCGTGAGAAGCGGAAGATAGTCGGGCTCTTCCCTTTCCCTTCCCGTGTTACGATGAGAATATCTCCATCGGTCAGTTCACGCAGGATCCGGTGGGCGCTCTGCTTGGGGATTTTAGATTCCGTAATAAAATCGGCGGCCTTGAAGATCGGGCGCGAGAAGAGCGTATCGATCGCCTGGATTGCATACTGCGAGTGCGTTACCTCCGGGACATGCTGTTTCATTTCCTCGTACAGGTCGATGATCGCTGTTGCCTTCTGGTTGTTTTCGGTTGCCTGTTCGATGAGGGCCTGCAGGAAGAACGCGATCCAGCCGTTCCAGTCATCGTCACTGGAGACTGCAAGAAGTCGCTTGTAGTATTCGTCCCGGTGGCGTTCCAGGTACGCGCTGATGTAGAACATCGGCGTGGACAGAATCCGCTTGTTGTAGAGGATGATGGGGACCAGCATCCGCCCGATCCTTCCGTTCCCGTCGCGGAACGGGTGAATGAGCTCGAATTGCGCCTTGAGTACCGCAAGCTGCACGAGCGGATCCTTTTCTTCGGTGTGCAGATAATTCTCCCAGTTGGTGAGCGCATCCATTACGAGGTTGGGGGCGGGCGGGATAAACGTGGCCCGCCCGATGGGCGTACCGTAGGGGGCGATGTAGTTCTGGATGCGCCGGATCTCGCCGGGCTCCCGGTCCCGTCCCCGGACGCTGGTCAGCAGGATGCGGTGGAGGTCCCGGATCATGTTGGTGCAGATCGGGCGGTTCCCGAGATCCTCAACGGCTGCTTTCAAAGCGGTACGGTAATTGATGATCTCCTGAATGTCCAGACGCTTTTCCTTATCGATTTTGTGTGCCTGGTCGGCTTCGAACTGCAGGACATCTTCGAGGGATGCCTGAGTGCCTTCGATTCGTGATGAGAGGACCGCTTCACGGATGGTGAGCGGGGAGAGGAGGATTTCGGGATTGATAATGCCCTGAAGCAGGCCGTCGTACCGGGCAAGAGCCGCATTCGCTTTGCCGATGCGGGGGATGTGCGATGTCCAGTCGATGTCGTCGATCGGGAGTGTCCGGGGCGTGTACGGCTCCATTTCTGGTTTTAATATAGTGTTTAGGAGAATATTAGATTTGGCTAGAGATGAATGAAGTGGGACAAGCCGCCGGCGCAGGAGCATCGCGACAAGCCAGGGACGTCATTGTGTCAGATCAACCAGGAAAAAAGCAGGGTGAGTCTGTGAGCGGAGCGGAGGGGAGTGCCAGCGAGCCGGAGTGCAGCGGAG
>CAZNIL010000086.1:2341-5823 GCA_964573085.1 uncultured Methanoregula sp. | reverse complement strand
TCTTCCCGCTCTACTTCACCTCGCAGTTCTTCATGATGAGCATCATGAACGAGCGGATCGAGCGCAAAGGCGAAGTACTCCTTTCCACTCCCGTAAAAGCGAGCTCGATCATCATAGGAAAAGCACTCCCGTACCTGCTGGGCATGCTCGCGATCTCGGCCGCGCTCACGGTTTATCTCAAAGCGTCCCTGCTGATCATGCTCCCCCTCATTCCCGTCATCTTCTTCTTTCTGGCGAATGCGCTGCTCATCGGCATGGTCTCGCGCAGTTTCAAGGAACTATCGTTCATCTCGATCTTCTTTTCCACGGTCGCAACATCGTACCTCTTCTTTCCTTCCATCTTTGCCAACGTCCACGTCATCAGCCTCATCTCCCCGTTAACCCTCATCATCCTCACCCTGCAGGGAACCGCGTACACCATCACCGACTACCTCTTCTCCACCGCGCTCTTCTGGCTCACGTCAGCCGTGCTCTTTTACGTCGCGGTGAGAAATTTTTCCGAAGAGCGGCTCTTTTCCGAGAAAGGCCTGCTGGTCCGGATCCGCGAGTTTGTTGCCACAAGCCTCTCCCGGACACACCCGTTTATCTCGCTCTTTCTCCTGAACGGGTTTGCGATCCCGTTTGTCTTTATGGTGCAGCTGATGTGCCTCGTGCTTTTCTTCAACCTGCCCATGCCGTTCTCGCTTGTCCTGCTCATCATCTTTGCCGCAGGGATCGAAGAGCTCACAAAATCGATCGGGATTTACACGCTCTATGCACAGGACCCGTCGTTTCTCTCATGGAAGAACCTCATTGTTGCCTGTGCTGCAACCGCAGTCGGGTTTCTTGTCGGTGAAAAACTGCTGCTCCTCATCACGCTTTCCCAGATCACCGAGTCGGTTTTCGGGAGCGTCCTGTTCCTGTCGCTCGGCGTGCTCTGGCTTCCTTTGCTGTTGCACTTTACCGGGACATTTGTCGTCGCCTGCGCCCTGAAATTCGGCGGCAGGAACTGGTATGTCCCCGGGCTTTTTGCCGCGACGGTGATCCACTGCCTCTATAACCTCTACTTCATCATGGGGTGGCTCACGTGAAGGCACGCCACCTTTCCATTATCATGCGAAAAGAGTTCCGGGGGCTCTTTAACGAGCGGACGATCCTGCTTGCAGTCCTCCTCCAGCTCTTCATCGCGATGTTCTCGTCGTTCCTCATGGTCGGGCTCACCTCGATGTACGACCCCTCGTCCCTCTCCAAGTACTCCCGGTTCAGGTACAGTGTCGGGTACTGCGGGAACGATTCGGGACTGCGGGACTACCTTGACCAGAGCCCCGACTTCAATGTCTATGGCATGGAACTCTCCCCTGCGGTTGCAGCGCTCAAAGAGCGCAAGCTTGCCGCGGTCATTTATGTCCCGGATACCCCGCCGGACGCGGACGACCCGGTTAAGATCACGCTCTATTCCCTGCAAAACGACCTGCAGAGTGCAATTGTGAACGTCAAACTCAAGGATATTTTCTTAAAATATGAAAAAGATCTGCGCGGGATGCGATCAGCCCGGCTGAACGAACAGCCAGTACCACTCCAGATCCCGGCTGCACGGGGCGGCGGCGACTTTTACGAGTTCGTGTACGGCCTCTTAATCCCGCTCCTCCTCTTCATGCCGGCGATCATCGTATCAGCCCTTGTCATCGACCTGATCACCGAGGAGTACCAGCACGAAACGCTCGAGACGCTTATCTCGACCCCCGTCACCTTTGCCGAGGTGGTCTGGGGCAAGGTGCTCGCCTGCGAGCTGCTCATACCCCTGCAGGCGGGGGCATGGCTGCTTTTGCTCCTCATCAACGGGATTGCGATCGACAACGTGCCGCTCATCCTCGTCCAGGTCACGCTCACGTCGTTTGTCCCCATCCTCATCGGGGCGCTTACCGCACTCCACTACCGGGAACGCACTTCGGCGCAGTTCATCTTCTCCACCGCGCTCGTGGTCGTGATCCTCTTTGTGCTTGCCCTGCCGGCAAACCCGCTAAACATCCTGACCCGTCTTGCTGTCGGCACAGCGGGCATCGGGCAGTGGACCGTGCTTGCCGGGGTCATCGCGATCGGGGCAGTGCTCTCAGTCGCGACCCAGAAATACGCAGAAAAGATCGGGCGGGAGCACCATACCGGGTGAAATGCTGATTTAAAAAAAGGATTGATTCCCCTTAATACATTCCGCCGATGATCAACGATTCGTCCTTTATCTTGTATACCGTGCCTGCAGACGTAAGATAGACCTCGCACCGGTCGCTGCCCCGCGTGCCGCGGATGACGATCTCGTCCCCCTGCTGGGGCTTCTGGCCGTCACGCATGTACTGTTCTTCAACAATCCCGTCAGAACGTGTGACCCGCATCATGATCTTCTGGACAAACATCATTCCCCGTCCCCCATTGTAGTGCAGGATAATATCGGAATAGGTCCGGTCCTTGTTCAGTTGGAGGTCGACAACCTGCTCGGGCGGCAGGGTGCGGAGCGGTTCCGGTGTCGCAATCGTGATGATTTGGGTCGGGGCGGGAGTGGCGATCCTGGTGGTTGGGACGGGTGTTGCAGGAGGAGTCTCCGGGGCGTTCGTGCACCCGCTGCACGCCACCAGCAGCACGAGCGCGACCGCCGTGAGGATCATGACAGGGAGTTTCATATACGATGATCTCCCTTTTTGCTATAACTTATTTTGTATCCGGAACGCACTGCAGCGCGGTTCTTTCAAAAAACAAAGACTTTTTATTCGTGGCAGCGCCCAAAAAACCCCCATAAACCGCACAAAATCCATACAAGAACAGTTAAATTAAAAAGGACATCGGGTTTAATGTTACTTATCAGGAGAGAGGGAATGTTCTGTCCAAAATGTGGAAAAGAGACTGATGCTTCCGGAAAATTCTGCCAGTGGTGCGGGACGGATATCGAAGCCATTGCACCCAAAGCCATGATGAAGACCGAGCCAGAGGAGGAGGAGGAAGAGACGACAACCGGTAACTACGCCGGCCTTGGGAGGAGGTTCTTCGCGTTTGTCATTGACGCCATCGTGCTCCTCATCCTCATGACCATTGCTGCGACGTTCTTTGGCCTTGTGCAGGGTGTGAAATATTTTTACTACCTCACCGTCCAGAGGGCGCCGATCTCTGCACTGACCGAAGCGGGCACCAGCGAAGCGGCATTCACTCCGATCATCGCGGCGCTGGGCGTGCTCCTCATCATCATCCCGTGGTTCTACTTTGCAGGGTTCGAGTGCTTGCGTGGCCAGGCGACGCCGGGCAAGACGCTGCTGCGTATCGTCGTCACCGACAAAGACGGCACCCGGATCACCTTCGCCCGCGCCACTCTCCGGCACTTCTTCAAATATATCTCCGCCCTGATCATCTTCATCGGCTTTATTATGATCGGGCTCACAAAAAAGCGCCAGGGCCTGCACGACCGGATCGCCGGTTGCCTCGTGCTCCTTCCCGAATAACTTTTTTTGGATTTTTTTCTT
>CAZNIL010000086.1:0-2241 GCA_964573085.1 uncultured Methanoregula sp. | reverse complement strand
CCGGCGGCAAAGAGCAGGAGCATAACAAGTGAGATGTCCCGGGTCTCTTTCAGTTTCCATGCCCGCGTCACCTGCGGGATGAACGAGACGGTGGTAAGGGCACCGGCGATATAACCGATGATAATTGTAGTATCCATAGCTTATCTCCTATTTTTGACCTGTCTGGGTATAATATCACGGCGGCTGGTGTGGGATTTTCATGATTGTCCCCTCATAAAATAGCGTAATCCGGCTGATAAATGCGGCACGGCGCGGAGAGTGAAAGTGTAAAAGGAAAAAGTTAGAATCTGGCCCGGGGGGCATCCTGTTCCCGCATGTTGTCCGCCATCGTCCAGAAATACGCCTCGCCGTGAGCGACCCGGAACATCGCAAGCTTCGCATCCTTCGGGGCCGTCTTCATGACATCCGCAACCCATGGCCGGTCTTTAAAGAGCCGCTCTTCGAGTGCCTTGTCTTCCAGGAATTCAACCGTGCCAGTCACCCGCATCATCTTTCCTGCACCCTGTACCCCGGGCGCGTAAAAGCAGAGCTCCACCTTCGGGTTCTTCTTCAGTTGCTGGCACACTCTCTTGGGAGTGCCGGTGTGGTAATAAAACCCGGTTTTGTCCGCAAACCACATGGCAAACGCCCGCACCCGGGGCTGGTCGCCGTCAGCAGTCGCGATGTACGTTACCGGGTTTTCGTTTGCGAATTTGATGCATTCGGAAAAATCCATAACTCACCACTCAGGAAACCGGAAAACATCCGCAAAAAAGGTTCGCAGGAAAAAGGTGCACCTGCCAATCACCTTCTTCCCGTGGCTTTGAAGAAGGTGTAGCAAAACGTGCCATCCGGTCCGCAGGTGCGATACAAGTCCCGGATACCCTGATCAAACTCCGGTTCCGTGATCATGCCCCGCTGGAGTGCTTTCTCCCGCACCCCTTCGACCATTGCGGTGAAGGTCTGCTTTGTGAACCCTTCCACAAGGGCCGGCCGCGAAGCATCGACGTAGACCATCCGGGGGGATACGCTGATACCGGAAAAGCCGGCGCTTGTCAGGAGAGGGAAGAGTTCCCTGCCGATCAGGGCATTGCCTCCCGCATCCTTCTGGAGCGCGACAAGGCAGTCGATCGCCTTCCTCGCGTACAGACTGTCGGGATGGAAGTACGCTGAGCCATGATCGCCTTCGATTACTGTTATGGTCCCGCCGGGTTTCAGAACTGTTTTCAGGCTCGCAAGCGCGCCGGCCGGATCCTGCAGGTGTTCGAGAACAAAACATACGAAGATATGGTCGAAACTTCCGGGCGCGAAGGGGAAGTTGAAGATATCGGCCTTCTGTAAGGTAACGTTCCGGTGCCCGGCCTTCCTCACCCGCGCCTCTGCCTCCGCAAGCGATAACTCCGAGCAGTCGATGCAGGTGAAATATGCATCCGGATTCTGCTGTGCGAGCGTAACGGTCTGGGCGCCAACCCCGCAGCCGGCTTCGAGCACCCGGCTCCCGGCAGGGTACCGGGTATCATGGTGGAGAAGATCGGTGAGCGTCTGTGCCTGGTCGAGAAGCCGCTCGGCCTCGCGGGGGGAGTACCCGTGGACATAGTCGTTTGCCTTTTTCATTTTGTGTTCCCTGTAAGCGTTAGTATCTTGATTTTAGCAGGATTTAAAAAAATACTGTAAATGTATCCCGGCCTATCCCCAGCCTTTCAGTTCATACGACTGGAAGGGATCTTCCCCGTCCAGATATTTATTGGGGAACTGGTACTGGACCGGCACGGGAATGCCCGGCGCAACCCAGAACGTAATAGGAGTGCCATCACGGAAACTGCCGGAGTATTTCCGGGCAGCCGGGTAAGTACCCGCAGGAACCGTCACGGGTTCCGTGCCTTTGTCGGTGAGCGTGATATTCATCTCGCCAAATGGCGTGATTCCCATTTCATAGGTTGGCCGGTCCTCCCGTCCGAACTGCTCATCGATAGGCAGATCTATTGCAGGTTTCGTTGTCCCCTTTATCGTTTCAGTCGTCGTTCCCCCGAGGAATTTGTTTGTGGATTCATCAAAATACCTGTCGGTGACCGTAATCCATCCCTTCGGCGTCTTTAAGAGTTTATCGCCGGCCCATTCCGGATAATCCATAGTTTCGGTGATCTTATAATGAGTTGCAGGAGTGCCCTCATAATTGCCCGTTGCCCGCTCAGTCCTGATATCATACTCCCACTGGTAGCGGGGATTGGGTGGCAGGGTCTGTGTAATATTATTCCGGTATTC
>CAZNIL010000085.1:0-5946 GCA_964573085.1 uncultured Methanoregula sp. | reverse complement strand
AACCATAGTGCACGGCTAATGCGCTTCGGCAACATTCACAAACGTATCGAAGTGCCTGCTCTTTTTTATCAGCCAGAAAACAAACCGGTCGAGAACAGAGAAATTGAACGAACCGCCGGCCGCATTAGGATGCCCCCCGCCGGAAAACTCCCGTGCGATCAGGTGACTGACAGGAGGGACGGAGCGCAGGGAAAACCTCCCGTCTCTGCTTATGATAACCTCGATGTCAGTCTTTTTTTCATCACGGATAAAGTGAGCCGTCTCGCTTGGGTACCCGTAGAGCGGTGCAAATGCGATCCGGTATTTTTTTCCAAGAATGGTTGTGTGCTGAAGGCTCCGTCTCATCATCTCATCCATCTCGGCTTTGATCTCAGTATACTCCTGCACAATCAATTCGTCGGAGAAAACACCGGTAAGAAGGCAGTCGCGGACATGGTCACGGTTCTTTTTGCGCTGGAGCACCTGCCCGAGCACCGCGGAGCGGGGATCCTGGTGTTTCCACAGATCATAGTCGCAGACAACGTGTGCAACCTCAGCCGCAACCGTATTATCCGGCAGGAGATCGGATGCCACAATACCTGTGGCGCAGGTGGTTGTGTCGATATGGAGCAGTGCGACTTCTTTTTTCACCAGGGCAACTTCATCGTCCCGCCAGCGGTGGTGGTCCCGCCATTCCACCCGCCAGCCGTTTAACCGGGCCCGGCCCGCGATGTGCTCGATCTCCCGGTGATACCCGAGATCCGAGACAGACAAAAGGTCGTCCTTCCCTTCGCAGGACGCGACTAAGGAGAAGATCGCAGGAAACCTGCCAACCGAGCTCCAGATGGTAAAAACCCCGTCGATCCCGTAATTCATACGGTGGATCGCGTCTGCTCCGACAGCATCAAGGTCATTATGGGTCAGGTGGATGACGTGTGCGGTGCGGGATGAGACCGCACTTGCGAGAGCTGACTCATCATTATGAGGACTCTTCAGGAGCGGCATTGGTTAATACTGACATCGCGGCACATAAAAAAGAACGGTCGCCGACACTATCAAAAAAGCACGCGAACAGATCATTTATTAATCACGAGAGATAACATTTTACTCCTGCCCTAGTAGCTCAGACTGGGAGAGCGCTAGACTGAAGATCTAGTTGTCCCCGGTTCAAATCCGGGCTGGGGCATCATTTTTCATTCTATGGTTCTGTGTGTCACACCCCGGCTCATTTATTATCCTTTGAATCCTGATCCAAAAACAGGATCCTGCTGATCAATCCCCCTTTCGGGCACGTACCCTGTTGATCCGTTTCTTTTCTCTCGCGTTCCTTCAATACTGTTATGAACGTCCAGTCACAATGCAATAACCGGTGAAACCAAATGTCAGGTGAAACACTCATCAAAGAGCTCACAACCGAGCTAAAGGAATTCCTCTCTGCACAGAACGTAATGGGAAGCCCGATCGACCTTGGTGAAAAAGCGGTAATCCCGGTGGCACGGTTCGGCTTTGGCTTTGGCGCCGGCAGCGGGCAGGGGAAGGATGGCGGTGGCGAGGGTGCCGGTGCAGGCGGCGGTATCGAGCCGGTTGCGCTGATTGTCCTGCATAAGGATGTCAAAGGGCCCGAAGGGGTGCAGATCATGTCATTAAAAAAAGACAGCGCCATCGCACAGGTAATCTCGGCTCTGGGCGAATCGCTCGCACCGCAGGTTATCGAGGCATTGAAAACCGTAAGCACCGGGCAGGCTCAATCATCACCGTCAAAGAAAGAGGAACTCTGAACGGATATCCGTAAACCGAATGGACCCCCTCATCCTTGTGCTGTTCCTGGCGGCGCTTGTATCAACGCTCATCCTTTTTGCCATCGTTCTATTGTACCTGATCCCGGTCCGCTTTTTCATCCGGTACCGGTACGATGCCGATCGGCAGGATCTTGAGACAGCGGCTGCGTGGGGGATCATCGGCATCCGTTCGACGAGCCGCGAGGGGCGGTCACAGACAGTACTACTCGTCTTCAACCATGTCTTTTTTTCATTTGACGGCAGACCGGAAAAAAGGGAGACCGCGCCACCCCCTGCTCGCAAGCCTGCGGACATCCGGGCTGCAACGGACCTTATCCCGGTTATCCGCAACATTGCACGACCCGCCATCAGGATCGGCAGCATTCTCTACCGCATGGGCAGGTTTGAGCGGTGTGAGGGAAGGATCCGCATCGGGCTTGGCGACCCGGCAGCGACCGGCATGCTCTACGGGAGCTACTGGGCTACGCGGTTTGCATTCACCGCTTCCCGCATCTACATCGACATGGAACCTGTCTTTGACCGCGAAGTGCTCGCAATTGACATCTCGGTCAGGTACCGGATTGGCCAACCCTTGCGAATTCTTTTCCCGGCAGCCCGTGAACTTTTCCGGCCGAAGGTACGGGCGGGTATTATGGCCCTTGCGGGCAGTGCGGGTTCGGGAGCCCTCGTGATATGACGCCCGGATTCACGGTTGCTGTACCGGTTACAGTCGGCCAGCGGGTATTTTTCCCGCTCATCCGCGAGGAGATTGTCTGCTGTGCGACCGGTGCCATTGCAACGAGATGCCCTGTCGCACTTCTCTTTTCCGATGATGAACAATGGTTCTTCGTGCCCCTTGAGACGGGAATTACACAGGATGTTGTCAGAGATCTTGTATAATAAGAAACTCTGTGTACCTGAAAACCGATATCGAATTTTTTATAAGGTTATTCCCCACACTATACTATGCCATGCTAAGGCATAGCACAGGGGTATCTCCATGAAAGGTTCAATAAAACTATCAGTTTTACTCGTAATTGTCGTTCTCCTTGCGGCATTGTGCGCCGGCTGCACCCAGCAGGCGCCGGCGTCTGCCAAGCCCACGGAGATCAAGGTCGGCGTGATCGCATCGCTGACCGGCCCGGCAAGCAATGTCGGAAAGAACATATGGCAGTCTGCGCAGGTTGCAGGCGACGAGATCAATGCGAACGGCGGTGTATTGCTCAAGGATGGAACTAAGGTTCCACTCAAGCTGATTGTCGGTGACGATGAGTCCACCCAGCAGGGCGGGCAGAAGGCAGCCACCCAGCTGATAACCGGTGATAAGGTGGATATCCTTGTCGGCGGCTACTCGAGCGCAGTCACGTCCGCGTACGAGCAGACCATTGCGGAATACAAGATCCCGTTCATCGTGACCGGCGCATCGAGCCCGATCATCACCCACCGCACGGACATCGACACCAGCACGGTCTTCCACCACTGCCCGACAACCGACAGCTATGGGCAGTATACCACGACGTTCATCGACCAGGTGGTCCGTCCTGCGGTCAACAAAAAAATCGGCGCTTCTGCTGACCGCCCGTTCCGGCTCGCCCTCATCTACCAGGACACCGCATTTGGCAAGGGGGTGCAGGCTGCGGTCAACGACACGATAACGAAGAACAAGCTCAACATCGAGCTCGTCTCCCAGCAGAGCTTCAAGATGGGGGAGAGTGACTTCAGGACGCCCCTGACAGCAATCAAGGCCTCTAACCCGGATGCCGTTTATATCGCGGCATTCCCGAACGAGGGGGCTCCGCTCATCACGCAGGCACGCAGGGATATCGGGCTGGACACGATCTTTTTGAATGTCGAGAACAATGACAACGCCCAGTTCTACAAGGACCTCGGGCAGTACGGGGAAGGTGCCGTCATCGAGAGCCGGTTCTCACCCTACACAGCACCGGTTGGACCATTGGCCGATGCCCAGACCAAATTCAAGACCAGCTACACTGCAAAGTGGGGCACGGCCCCGGACATGATGGGTGCATCCACCTACGAGGGTGTCTACATTGCAGCGCAGGCGACCGGCAATGCCGGGACAACCGACAAGGCAGCGGTGAAGCAAGCGTTAATTGACCTGAACATGCCTCAGGTGATCGAGGCGATGAAAGGCGGCACGGTTTCGTTCACAAAAGACTTCCGGGAATCGCAGTTCGACCTTTGGATGGAGCAGCTGGCATTTGACCAGAGCGTCGGTGAATGCAGGCCGGAGATCGTCTGGCCGGATAACCTTAAAGTGACCGAGTTTGTCCTCCCGTCATGGTACAAGTCCGGCAGCGCATAAAAATCCATCCAAGTCCTTTTTATTTTCTGGCGACAGATTAGGTAGTAGAGGAAGATACGGTGGACGTCGGGATCCTTCTGCAAATACTCTTCTGGGGGATCTATGCAGGGTGCATCTATATCCTGCTCGCCACCGGCCTGAACCTGATCTTCGGGGTCATGAAGATCGTGAACTTCGCCCATGGTGAGTTCCTCATGATCGGCGCCTATATCACGGCGACGGTCTTTCTCCTGACGGGCATCAATCCTTACGTGATCATCCTGTTCTCCATGCTCGCCCTGATCGCGATCGGTGCCGTTGTTGAACGGCTCTGTTTCCGCCCTATCCTCGGCACCAGCAAACTCAACGAGATCTTCCTTTCCATCGGGCTCATCTACATCATCCAGAACGGCGCGGCTGTGATCTGGGGGGACGAGTGGCAGAGCGTTAAAAGCCCGTACGAAAGCATCACCGTCCCGCTCGGCCCGCTCACCATACCGCTGGATTACATCATCATCATGGTCGTGACCGCCGCAATCCTCTGCGGGCTGTATATTTTTTTGAGAAAGACAAAGACAGGACGGGAGATGCGGGCAACCAGCCAAAACCGGAAAGGGGCGATGCTCGTGGGCATTAACGTCGAGCGGATGGATATCTTAAGTTTTGGTATCGGGTGTGCTCTTGCGGCAGCTGCGGGCACGCTCTGGGTAGTAAGCGGGCAGGTGTTCAACCCGTACATGGGCTCCATTCCTGCGATCAAGGCATTTGCCATCATCATCCTCGGCGGGCTGGGAAGCATCCCCGGTGCAATTGTCGGTGGCCTGCTCTATGGCATTGCGGAGAACGGGGCTGCGTATTTCCTCGGCGGGGTCTGGAAGGACGCGATCTCGTTTGTCATCCTGATCGTCGTGCTCGTGATCCGGCCGACGGGACTGTTCGGGGAATCGGGGGAGTGAGGCGGACATGACGTTTTTTAAAAGCAGGCTGGCCCGGTACGGGACAGCAGCCGTGATCGCCCTTGCCCTCATCATGCCGTTCGTATCTGACAGCATGTTCCTCCTTAACCTCCTCTCCCTGATGCTGATCTTCATCATCTTCTCCTCGGCATGGAACCTGCTCGCCTGTTCCGGGCAGGGATCGCTCGGGCACGCCGCGTTCTTCGGTATCGGCGCCTATGCCTCGACGCTGATCGCGGTGCGGAGCGGCATTTCACCCTATGTCACGATCTTTCTTGGTGCTGCGGTTGCGGCTTTTATCGGGATCCTGATCGGGCTCACCTGTGTCCGGCTCAAGGAATGGTTCCTTGCCATGGTCACGTTCGGGTTTGCGATCATCGTGCAGACCATCACCGTCAGTATCCTCACGCCGGTCACCGGTGGCTGGGACGGGATCGCGTCCCCCCGGCTCCTCTCCCCGTCAATTCCCGGGTACCAGCTGATCGAGTACTATTCCATCCTCGTCATCACGGTCGCGTCGATCGTCTTCATCTGGTATATCATGAAGTCCCGGATCGGCCTTGCATTCTCCGCGATTCGCGAGAACGAACTCGAGGCCCGTGCGTCAGGAGTGGATCCCGTGCGGTACCGGCTCCTCGCATTCGGCCTGAGCGCGTACATTGCCGGCATCGCCGGGGCGCTCCAGATCCACCACATCGGGTACATCACGCCGGAGATCTTCGGCGTCGACCTCTCGTTCTGGCCGATCACCTACGTGATCCTTGGGGGTCTTGGCACCCTCGCCGGCCCGGTGATCGGGACCGTCGTCCTCACCGTCATCTGGGAAGGCCTGAAGATGGCAGGGCTCACCTTCTCGCGGTACATCATCGTGGGCGTCATCCTGATCCTTACGATCATCTTCCTGCCAAAAGGACTCGTGGACCTCCCC
>CAZNIL010000084.1:0-6021 GCA_964573085.1 uncultured Methanoregula sp. | reverse complement strand
TCGGGATGATTGTGCTCTCGGTGCTGATCAAAGAGGAACAGGGGAAGGACGCAGGAGAGTGAGCGGGGCACGCGGTCCGGGCCTCGCTCGACTATCTCAAAGACGACACGGCGATCGATTATGTTCCGGATGACGAGAGCATCGCCGCGTTCAGGGAGTGGCTGCAGGGGATGATCGCTTCTGTCTGTAATGAGGAATTTGGTGCGAAGCCGTCATATATGGGGTGCCGGACCTGCGATTATACTGACCTGTGCGATGCAGGGGAGAAGGGAGACCGGTCATGAGATTATATATCCCATACCGAAGACGGGTTCCGGAACATTACCGGAATTTTTCATCTGATAAAAAGATGCTTTGATGAAAATTACGGGTCCTGCAATTCAGGGGCCGAGATAAATGGCGTCCGTAATTTCCTTAAAATGCGGATCGCCGGTCACGACTTTATGGTCGCCGTTCCGTGCTGTGGCGAGTATGATCGAGTCAGCGATCCCGGCAACTTCCCGTTTTTTTAAGTGTCCTGCAGCAACCGCGATATCCTCGTCTACCGGCAGGACGGAGCTTCTTGCGCGGATGTCGTCAAGACATGTCCGGATAGTGGCCTCGTTCTGCCCCCCGGCAATAA
Source organism: uncultured Methanoregula sp. (assembly GCA_964573085.1). Classification (GTDB taxonomy): domain Archaea; phylum Halobacteriota; class Methanomicrobia; order Methanomicrobiales; family Methanospirillaceae; genus MVRE01. The sequence goes on along the minus strand of CAZNIL010000084.1, from coordinate 5,399 downwards.
AGAACCGGACAACCTCCGCGAGCGTGACCGCTGATGTAAAGAGCGGGGATTCGTTCTCGATCCACGTTTTTGCTGCTTCGTTTCCCCGCCAGTATTCCACCCAGACCCACGTGTCAATGACGTATCCGATGGGAATCCTCCTCCTCGTCCCGCACAAATGACGGCCCGCCCGCAAGAAGCCCGAACGTCGAAGGGCGGTGTTTCTTCCGTTCCTTTATCAGGAACCGGATCGCGTCCTCGTATGTTTCCGCTTCTGCTTCGGTTTTTACCCGGTCAAGGTCCAGTTTGGTATTCCCCGATACCTGGATCGAGGTTTTCTGCCGGATACCGTGTTTCTTCATGGTTGTCCGTACCGATCCCGTCCCGGCTGTGTGACTGGTGCCGGGTTTTTTCACCCGCATCCGGCGGGACTTCCCGTTCTTTGTTGCTTTCTGCTGCATACCTGCTATAACTTATAGCGCTATAGATTATAATAATTGGCATGCGGCAATCCCCGCTCCGTGCCGTTCAGAGCACCCTCTTTACCCCGGGTACGGCACGGATTATGTGGGCAAGGGAAAAGGAGATGCAGATGGCCAGCGGGAGCACGATGGCAAACTTGGCGAGCTGGGGAAGGGCAATGCCTGCAAATGCCAGGGAAAGTGAGACGAGGACAACCGGGTGGAAGACGTACACGGTGTAGGAATCGCCGCCCATTGCCCGGGCAACCGGCCCCTGGCTGTTGAACCGCAGGGAAAAGACCCAGAGCATCGCGGTGATGATCATCACCCCGGCCATCTGCTCCCAGCAGGCAAAGAGCACTGCCTGCCCGTGGAGCCCGCCCCGGACCAGGTCAAGCCCTGCCGGCGAATTCGTGGCCAGGTACAAGAAGACCGGCAGGACCACGACAAGGAGCAGGGCCGCGGCTGCACAGGCCTTGCCGACATGGGCGGGGATATTGTCAAACCAGTTGTTCTGTGCCGCACAGATGCCGATGATGAAGGCGGCGATATACTGCGGGAAGAACGGGAGCTGGAGATTAAAAAGCCACGTCGATCCGATCGGCAGGAAGATACGGACAACCGCGGTGACGATCCCGAGGAGGATCCCGAGAGCGACGATGGAGCCAAATTTCGGAAACGGGCGCGGTGCGTGGTCGCCGGGCTGTGCTGGTTTACTGTATCCGATCCATATCAGGTACGCGAAGGTTGCCACGATCAGGAAGAAGACAAACCACATGGGCCCGAGCCCGGGGCCGGTGACCGGGTTCAGGATGGTTGTAGCTGGCAGGGGAAGCGGTGCGCCACCCAGCTTCAGGATGAGCAGGATGAGGGGGTTGAGGACGAGGACCCAGAACAGGAGCGGGATGCCGAGCCTTACCAACCGGTCGCGGGTGAACCTGCCGCTCCCCTTGCGTGCGAGCGACCCCGGGACAAAATAGGCCGAGACGAGGACGAAGAAGCCCATGAAGAACGACTGGTTCAGCGCATCGATCACGGACAGGATGAACGGTGTCACCGGACCGTTGCCCGGGTCGGTGAAGTACCAGCCGCCGGGGCCGCCGTAGGTGATTGAGCAGTGCGTCATGATCACAAGGCAGATCAGGAGGATCCGGAGATTATCGATAAAAAGGAGTCGCGGGCCGGATTTCTTTCCTGCAGCCTCAGCGACGGTCATTGTAAAAAAAATCAGCTGGCGATGCTATTAATCCATGTTATTTATTCCTGACCGGGCTCCGACCCTGCATGCTGCAGGTTAACAGAGCGACTCCCCGGTGCCGGCGAGCGTTCCCGTCACATTGCTCACGGTACTGAGGGTGGAGTGGGCGAACAGGTAGATGTGGTAGTATCCCAGGATGGCCGAGACATTATTCGCGGCATCGAGCGCCGTGTAGAGAACGATGCACGAGAGCACCAGCACCTACCAGAAAACACTGCATGCCACCATCCAGCTCAGGGTCCTGACCAGTACCTGCACCGCGGGTGACATTACCGAATTCAAGGTATCCATCAACGGTGCGCAGAAAGGGACGCTCAGTACAAACCGGGTGCGAGCGGGACATTTACCTGAACTTCAGGAACCAATAACGTTATCGTAGTAGCAAAATATGCCAACGGTGCCGAGAGTGTAGTGTTCCAGAACCCGGCACTGTGACTGTTTTAAATTTTTTTTCAAATCACGATCGCTTTTTCTTGTGAGCGGGTAGTACTGGAAAGGGAAATTCCTCACCATCGATGAGCCGTCTCCAGTTGAGCTGGCTGATCATCTTTATCTGGAGGATCGCGCCCTTGTTCCTGGTGTTGAGGACTGAGACACTGCCGGAGATAAACGGAGGGATCGTGAGTAGTTCCTCATCATCGACAATTAGTTCAAGGATATTTTCGAAATTCATGAATTTGTGGGCCTCAGCAAATTCCGGAGGAGCAAATGGTAGCGGGACGCTGAAGTGTTTCAGGGAGACAACATGGATATCTGCATTTTTTCCTGGAAATAATTCATGCAATTTTCTCTCAAGATCCGGGGAATCAGAAATCACGATAAGTCGCAGCGAGACATCTCTGATTTTAATTTTCTCAATGAACGGAAGGTACCGTTCTCCTATCATACAATTGATCTGGCTTTTTGCTTTTCCGAAAAGGTCACGGATTTTATACTCGATGTTGGCGTCCCCGTAGATGGTCCAGAGGGCATCCTCCTTGTCAGTGCGTACCTTCTCTTTTTCCAGCTTTTTTAGTGCCGTCAGTGCCTGTGCTGCTGCGTTCCTGTGCTTGTCCATGAGGAGGTCGATGGCCATTTCAGGGGAGATCGCGCTGTACCGGGCCGGTTTTGAGATTCTCTTTACGGCAAGTCCCGTTTCCGCAAGCCGATCAAACGCCTCGTATACGCTCGGCTTTGATATGGAGAGAAAATCGATGATCTCCTTTGCTTCCGCGTTGTCGTACAGGACGAGTGCGGCGTATACACGTGCCTCATAGTTGGATAACCCGAGATCATTGAGCGATTTTATGAGGGCTGCGGAAATGCTCACCATACTAGAAATTCCACGACTGGTTGTTAAATTCATTTGTACCCGAAATGTTTATCCCTTTCTGGATATCCATTATGTTTTAAAAGTAGTAAAAGATTTTCCTACAAAATGGGATTTGATAATGAACCACCGGATTACCCTGTCAACTAGGTCGAGACGAAGTATTCGGAGAGCCCCGTTCGTACAAGCGGAGTGCCGGAAAAAATCTGTCCGGATTAACCAGATGATGCGTGGTTGTCAGGCTCCCTCCATACATATCCCGCTCCCGCTCTTCTGGCTGGATACGGATACCATGAAAATTCTGGCCGGCAATGCAGCTGCGGGACGATTGACCGGATACCGGAAGAGGGAGCTAGGAAATCTACCGGTGACATCCCTTTTTCCGGAAGCCATTTCACGTATCACACACCTCCTCCGTATAGCCGGGTCACGACACAGTTTATTGCGGCAGACGGGTATGAGAACCGTTCTCGTCACACGAAATTTGATACAACATCACATTCGCCTGTATGTTGACAAAACCCGGAATACGAGAAAAAACCATTCTCTCATCCTGCTTGTGATCATTGATGATTGCAATATCCTCAGTGAACTCGAGTATTACAAAAAAGCAAACGTTAAACTGCACCTCCTCAACAGTTTTAACCGTCATGATATTGCCAACAGCATCTCCGCAGCTATATTGAACAATGCCCCTCTCGAATCGGGGCTTGACCTGCAGTGTGCTGAACAGAACCGCTACCTTCTGGATCAAATGAATACAACGCTTAATCTGATATGGGACAGGCTCCTCTTCTCGAAAAAATATGAGAATATGGGAATAAAAAAACCGGTCTGGATGAATGTAGAGAAAAGTATAACTGCTGCCATAAAAGGTGAACTTGGTTTTATTTCACATCTCAGTGGTCTTGAGATCTATGCAGATCCCCAGATGGAACTGGTCTTTTACTGCTTGGCTGAAAATGCCCAACGCCATGGAAAAACGGTTACAAAACTCGAAGCTTCGTACTCATTCGATGGTGACGGGTGTATTCTGAGTATACAGGATGACGGTATTGGTATCTCCCCGGAAAACAAAGAGCTTATCTTCACAAGGGGTTTTGGCTCCCATTCGGGCGAGGGACTTTTTTTTGTGTATCAGCTCGTTGATCTGCAAGGTATGTCAATTCGTGAGACCGGGACGTATGGAGAAGGAGCGAGGTTTGATATCAGTATTCCCCATGGAGCATTTCGCAAGACCGGATCCGGTTATTAAATCAAATGGCATTATTTTTATCTGGTTTTTTATTGTTGTTCTCCATCCCCTTCAGCCATGGGGTAGTTGTTAAAATTTTAATTACTGATTAGGAATGTTTATCATCTATGTACTCTAAACTTTACAAAAGTTGTAGTAAGATATATTACTACAAATTTGAGGAAGAGCAAATGTTCAGAAAGACACACCTTTCAGCATACCAGGATGTTCGGGATATGGCAGTAAAAAACAGACCAGTTATTTCGGGAGCAGGAAATGTGTCCCGCATCAGCTTTGTGGTTTCATGGTCCGGGATATTCCTGTTACTTATCGTAACAATGGGCGTTCTGGTACTTCCGGCAACTGCATACCAGACTGAAGACTCTCTTACCGCCGCAGGGAAAATTTATGTTTCCAAAATAACGTATGATCCCGCGGTTTTTTTTACCGATGATGTTGGCACGGTCACTTTAGAAGTCACGAACGGCAACTTTACCGGCACGGACCAGGGGGTTATGGTAAATCACGCAACATTCTCTGACACCAATATCCGGCTCACCAGCGGGTCATATGATTCTTCGTCAAATATTGGTCCCGGAAAGGCCCGGACGTACACGTTTTCTGTTGTTGCAGATGCCGGGGAGGGCACGTACTATCCGACATTCTCGTTGAGTTTCCGGGATGCTGACAGCCTGTTTTACCGTGACATGGTACAGGTGGACAACACCCCGCTCGTTGTGACGGTTTTAAACAAGCCCGATGCGTTCACGCAAGGGAGGAAAAAGACCATTACATTACAGGTTGCAAATCCGCGGAAAAATGATGTGAAAAATGTTATCCTTGAAGTTTCCGGTGCCGGCTTTGATGTTACACCATCAGACACTTTTATTGGTTCACTTGCATCCGGAGCCAAAACCACAGCAGATATCGCAGTAACCCCATACCAGCCAACAACACTCGGTCTTACCGTGAATTATGACAATGGCGATAACCCTCACAAAGTCACCATGGAACTTCCCCTCGCCTTTGGGGAGGATAAGAAACAGGCAGAGCCGATCATGAGCAATATCCAGGTGAAATCAACGGACGGTATCTATCATATCACCGGTGATGTGACCAATGCCGGGCTGGAAAATGCAAACTCTGTCGTGGTCACAT
>CAZNIL010000083.1:0-6101 GCA_964573085.1 uncultured Methanoregula sp. | reverse complement strand
ATCTTCCCCATCAGTATTTTTTAAAATATAGCCTGATTTAAAAAAAAGTTGATGATTATCTGGATTTTCTACGATATTCTCTTTTACTTATGCGACGATATGCTTCCATAAGAAGGAGTATGGCAGACAACAGGGTACAGGAAATGATGCAGCTGATGGCTTCGAAGATCCGGGCGATCTCAAAGACAATATCCGATGAAAATGTGGAGCAATTCCTTGCTGAACTGCTCCATGCACAACGGATCTATGTGATGGGGGCGGGAAGGTCCGGGCTTGTGGCAAAGGCGTTTGCCATGCGTCTCATGCACCTTGGCCTGCAGGCGTTTGTTGTCGGGGAGACGATCACACCGGCACTCAGCAAGGGCGATGTGATCGTCGTATTCTCCGGTTCCGGCAAAACACAGACGATCGCAGACATTGCCGAAACAGCCAAATCGATCGGGGCGCACATCTGCCTTATCACGTCAAATGCAAATTCGCGCATAGGAAAAATTTCCGATTGCATTGTGATCATCGAACATCACCGCGATGAAGTGGAGGATGATACAGCTGAATTCGAGGTCCGGCAGATGCTGGGGGAGCACAAGTCTTTTGCTCCTCTCGGGACGCTCTTTGAAACAGCATCCATTGTATTTGCCGATGCGGTCATCTCGCGGCTCATGGAGATCACCAAGACCGATGAGAACGCCCTGAAGAACCGGCATACGAACATTGAATGATTTTGGAGGAAACGATATGCAGGAACGGTTTGCAGAACGTGTCAGGGGAATTGAAATTTCCGGTATCCGCCGGATCTTTGAAGCGGCTGGTCCGGACTCAATCAACCTCGGGCTCGGCCAGCCGGATTTTGACACGCCGCAGCACATCAGGGACGCAGCGATCAGAGCAATACAGGAGGGAAAGACCGGTTATACGACAAACAACGGTATCCCGGAGCTCCGTGCCGCGATCTGTGAGAAATTTAAAAAAGAGAACGAGCTTTCCTACAAGCCCGACCAGCTGATTGTTACCGCAGGTGCAAGCGAAGCGCTGCATATTGTGATGCAGGCACTCGTGGGACAAGGCGATCGTGTCCTCTGTGCAGATCCCGGTTTTGTCTCATATGCTGCGCTCGCCACAATAGCCGGAGGACGTCCTGTCAGCGTCCCCCTTGACAATAAGCTGCATGTCGATATCGAAGCGGCAAAAAACCTGATGGATGGTGCCCGGGTGTTTGTCCTCAATTCCCCGGGAAATCCGACCGGGGCAGTTGAGAGTAAGGAGTCGATTAAGGCACTTGTCGAGTATGCCAACGATCGCGGGGTAACCGTAGTCTCCGATGAAGTGTACGAGCATTTTATTTACGGGAAAAAACATTGGAGTGCAGCCCGGTTCGGTGAGGATGTGATTACGGTCAATGCGACAAGCAAGACATACGCGATGACCGGCTGGCGTCTGGGCTATCTTGCTGCTCCGGTGGAAGTGGTGGAACAGTGCTTAAAAGTCCACCAGTACTGCCAGGCATGCGCCACATCCATCTCCCAGTATGCCGCGGTTGCTGCATACACGGGTGACCAGAACCTCGTGGGTGTGATGCGCGACGAGTACCGGGCGCGCCGTGATCTTATCTGCACGTCACTTCATGGGATGGGTTTTGACTTCCCGGAACCTGAGGGTGCGTTCTACACGTTTGTCCCGATGAAACCGGCGCTCGTACAAAAGATCATCGGGCGCGGCGTCATAATCGTTCCCGGTGCAGCATTTGGAATGAACGCTCCTGAATACGCACGCCTGAGCTATGCGGCGTCACGGGAAAACCTGATCCGTGCCCTTGATAGGATACAACAGGCAATGGGTGAATGATATGACCACGGAATTATTAAAAAAACTCTCCAATGCCCATGGGGTTTCCGGCAGTGAGGGAAGCGTTATTTCTGTTATAAAAAAGGAACTCAAAGGGCACGTTGACGAGATGACTCAGGACTCGATGGGGAATCTCATCGCAGTAAAAAAAGGAAACAAATTCAAAGTGATGATCGCAGCCCACATGGACGAGATTGGGTTGATGGTCAAATTTGTCGATGAAAAAGGGTTTATCCGGTTCGTTGCGCTGGGTGGATGGTATGCCCCGACTCTCTACAACCAGCGCGTGGTCCTCCACGGTTCAAAAGGGAAGTGTTATGGTGTGATTGGAGGGAAACCCCCCCACATGATGGATGAGGACGAGCGCAAGAAAGGGGTGAAACTTGATGAGATGTTCATCGACGTGGGTGCCTGCAACCGCGAGGAAGTGGAACAGCTCGGCATCGAAGTAGGTACCCCGGTGACTATCGACCGTGAGTTTGCAAAACTCGCCAATGACCGGGTGACCGGCAAGGCATTTGACAACCGTGCGGGTGTTGCCCTGCTGATCAGGACCCTGCAACAGGTTGATTCGCCCTTCACCATTTTCGGCGTATTTACCGTACAGGAGGAAGTCGGCCTGAAAGGTGCGCGGACGAGCGCGTATGCTCTTGACCCGGACTGTGCGATTGCGACTGATGTGACAATTCCTGGTGACCATATTGGAATTGATTTGAAAGATGCACCGGTTGAGATGGGTAAAGGCCCGGTAATTACGATTGTCGATTCCAGCGGGCGCGGGCTCATCGCACACCATGGTGTGGTAAAATGGTTAAAAGATGTTGCCGTCCGTCACTCCATCCCGGTCCAGATGGAAGTAGGGAGTGGCGGAACGACCGATGCAACCGCTATCCACCTTACCAAAGGAGGTATCCCGAGCACCACCCTCAGCATACCCTCGCGTTATATCCATTCTCCGGTCGAGGTGCTTGACACAAAGGATATCGATGCCGGGGTAGAGCTTCTGGTGCAGGCGCTTAAAGAAAAGCCAGACCTCTCATGAATTTTTTAAGATTTTTAAAAATATTTTACGCCCCGGCCGGGACTTGAACCCGGGTCAAAAGATCCGCAATCTTCTAGGATGTCCACTACCCCACCGGGACACGAGACTGAAACTTATGGCTCCCTGCCTGACCTGATTAATTTCCTGCAGGACGATTCCGCTGTATCGACAGGGCTCGTCACCTGCACGCCCCTATAGGAAAGGAGGTGCATAAATTCCATAATAACACTGTGTCGATGGGTAAAGAACATATCGTTCAATATCCTTAAGGCGACCCCATGATTTCTGACGTTATGTGGCCAGGTATGAGACGTATAGGGTCAGATAATAATCATGGAGAGGGGTATAACACCCAAAGAAAACTTCGATGTGAATAATGGTAATGAAAAGGACATGGAAAAAATTTCATACCAGACATATTAATTCAACATATTTTTTAAAAAAAGAGATGGATGTTGCTTTACTTCTTCTTCTTTGCTGCCTTCTTTGCGGCTGGTTTCTTTACGGCCTTCTTTGCCGCTGGTTTCTTTGCTGCTGCCATTCCTAGTCCACCTCCTGCCACATTTCGTTATTTAACTCATTAATTTAATTATTTAAAATATTTGTGGTAATTTTAAGGTATGAATGCAATTCCGGTTCGTTTTACGATACTATTTTTGAGCATGCCTAAAAAAAATCTGACAAAGGAAATATCTTCCCAACAGGATAAACAATTTAAATTGTATTCACCAACGGAAGAATATATGAAAAAACCTTTTATTTTCGGGGTTATTGGAGGAATTCTCGGGTTGGTTGCCGCGTTTTTTATCATTATCACATCACCATCCAATGAGTATACATTAGCGGGAGTCCAGGCTGCACTTTTTTCGAGCATGGGACTGATGGGGGCTGCAATAACGTCGGGTGAACCAAAGTTCGCCGGCTGGATGCTGGTATCGTCTGCTGTCTGGATTCTCATCACCGCCCCTCTCGCGGGAACATTTACCATCATGTATCTCTATGCACCAGCGATCATCTGTCTGGGCGCCGCAGGTGCAATGGCTCTTTTTGAACAGGAACCAGACAATCAAACCCTGTAACCCACATTTCTAAAAAAATAATTCTCAAATCATTCATTGCTGCAACTCATGGATTTGATAAGAAATCACGGTTTATAGGGGTTATGCACATGTAGTTTTTATTGAATCAGTGCGTATGAATAGTGCAATGCGCCCGTCTTATCTTGGCAGGATCCTGCTTCGCTGGTGCGATCACTGCCATGTTCCTGTTCTTGCAGAACGGTGTTATTGTGGAAGTGCGACACGCGATGTGCCGGTCACACCGCCGGGTGACGCGCGTCCGGCGTTTGAAGCGGATATCGATCTCATCAATTCCATTTACTCTGATCATTTTGGGGCTCCTCTTGTTCCTTTCGGCCATATTGCTCTGCTGAATAAAGTACCGGACAAGGACCGGATGGAGGAAGTCATTATCGGGGGTGGGATTGCCGGGGCGATCCGGTATGTCCCCCGGGAATACCGATGGGAACCGATTCCGCGACCTGAGGCAGGTCTTCTTCTTTTCCCAAAAAAACGTTTTGTGGTAGTAGATGACGGCGCGGTCGCGCCTATCCGTGACACCGGGGCAAGCGTCCTTGCTCCAGGACTGGTCTTTATTGATGATACGGTAAAATGTGGCGATGAAGTACTTATCATGGATAAGAAAGGAGCCTGCATAGGAGCAGGAAGAGCACGGGTCGATGCGGCACCGGCACGTACGATGAGATATGGCGTCATCATCAAGACCCGAAAAAATATCCCTTCAATTATCGTTACAGGCTCTGCAACCTGGGATGATGCTGTCAGGGCAAACACACGCGTGATCGAACGGGCCGAATCTGCTGCTGTGGGATTTGTACAGGAGATCACGAGGAGCATCGGACTGCAAAGAAATGTGTCATATTCCGGCGGCAAGGACAGCCTCGCCACGCTCCTTGTCGTTACAAAAGCACTCGGTAAGACCCCGCTTCTTTTTGCAGACACTGGATTTGAGTTTCCGGAAACTTATGAGAACATCAATGCAGTTTCGCAGTACTACGGGGTTAATGTAGTGAGGACAAATGGGCAGACCAGATTCAAGGAGCTATTCGACAAACATGGTCCTCCTGCGGTAAATGCCCGGTGGTGTTGTAAAGCCTGTAAACTGGACCCCGTCCAGCACCTGATCAGTGAACAGTGGGGTGAGTGCCTCTCGTTTATTGGACAGCGCAAGTATGAGTCAATGCGCCGCGCCCAGAGTAAACGTGTCTGGAAAAATCCCAGTGTGCCGGCACAGACCTGTGCTGCTCCGATTCACAACTGGACTGCACTTCATGTGTGGTTGTATCTCATGCGCGAACATGCACCCCACAATGTTTTGTATGAACGCCGGCTGGACAGGATCGGTTGTTTCATGTGCCCGTCAAGCGATATGGCATTGATCCGGATGATCGAATCGGAATATCCTGCTTTGTGGAATGGCTGGCGGGATCGTCTGTGCGAGTGGCAGCAGACTCATCGGCTCCCGAAGAATTGGGTTAGTGACGGGGGCTGGAGACTAAAAGGAGAGGACTTTGGACTTGAAGAAGATAGTGATTGTTGATTACGGGCTGGGCAACCTTCGCAGTGTCATACGGGGTCTGGAGAAAGCAGGTGCAACTGCGGTCATCACATCAGATCCTTTTGAGATCGCGAGTGCTGAGGCAATCGTGCTGCCAGGTGTAGGAGCGTTCCATGAAGGAATGGACCAGTTGGGAGCGCTCCAGAAAACCGTTCTAGATGCGGTCAGGGACATCCCCCTTCTTGGGATCTGTCTGGGTATGCAGATGCTCATGGATGAAAGCGAGGAACATGGGGCGCACCGGGGACTGGGGTTAATCCCCGGGTATGTAAAAAAATTTCCCTCGGTTCCAGGAATGAAAGTGCCCCATATGGGTTGGAACTCCATCTGCATCGAGAAACCGGATAATCCGCTTTTTGAGGGGTTTGCCACAGAAGAATATGTTTATTTCGTTCATTCATACTATGCTGACACCACTCCTGAATTTACTCTCGCATCTACCAGTTATATCCGCCCGTTTGCATCGTCAATCTGCAACCACAATGCCTATGGGGTCCAGTTCCATCCCGAAAAAAGTGGTGAAGTGGGGTTGAGAATGCTTAAAAATTTTATTAATCTGGTGTAACTTCTATTTTTTAAA
>CAZNIL010000082.1:0-6126 GCA_964573085.1 uncultured Methanoregula sp. | reverse complement strand
TACCGCAGTGCGGGCAGACTACAAAACCCTTATTATTTTTTCTCACATCGATGACCTCGATGAATCCAGAAGCAAGTATGGCGGTGGGAAGGGCAAACACGCCGATACCAATAACCACTACTACCCCCCCAATAACCTGTCCAAGTGGTGTTATGGGATAGATATCTCCATATCCGATGGTGGCAAGTGTAATGATTCCCCACCACATTGCATGGGGAATACTGGCGAATTTCTCAGGCTGAGCTTCGTGTTCGGCATAATACATGCAGCTTGACGCAATGACCAGCACCATTAACAGGATGCCGAACGCCACGATGATGTCTTCCTTCTTTTTTACAAGCACTTCCTCAAATAATCTGATTGAATCGGAATATCTTCCCATCTTTAATACACGGATTAAACGCAACAACCGGAGCTCCCGCAACATCCGCAGATCAATGGGGGAGGAATACTGGCAGATAGAAGAGTAAAAATGCAAGGAGATCGACAATTGCCAAGGGTGTGATTGCATACCGGAGCCGCCCGGTAACCGGGTTCTGGTACTACTTATAAAGTGTGCATGTCCAGATGCGGAGGATGTACTCAATGGGTAAAAACAATGATTGAAAAATCATCAATGAGTCGGAATTCAATAAGGTACTGGGTATGAATGGAGGAGACTGTTTCCAGTATTACAACAAGGACATTGACAATAATAAGGACGGACATCGCGATATTGAACTTCCTGCTTGCATGATGGTCGCCTTCTTCTTCGATAACCGAAAAAATATACTGCTTCACCGATTGGATGGTGCGAATATGAACACCCCGGATGTCACGTATAATCTAAGTATATAAACAAACTTATGCAACTGCCGATTAATCGCTTATCGATATATTTCAAACTCGTTTTTTTAATGGAGCAGCACGCACGCGGGAATAATCAGGAAAGTTATTTGGGTTCCTGTTTTTTTGTGTGTTCCGCATCCCTGTCAACCTTGATTTCGCACTGGCGGTCACCCATGCACATCGCTCTCACAAACCGGGATTTGTAGTTCGGGTTCAGGTTCTTCTGCGTGCTTAAGGTGAATGCAAGGCAGCGTTTGAACGCGCGGTCAGGAGAAGCACCCATGCCGGCTGCCTCCGCGACAAACGGGCAGTGTTTGACGATGACCACTGATCCATTATCGCCGACTTCCATCACCTCGTCCTTGTAGTCCGGGCCAAACAGGATCGCCCTCACAATGCTCATACTTTGAGCAAGGTCCTCTGCGCTGGTGATCGGCAGTTGAAGCGAACGGGCGATATCAAACCCGAATTTTGAGAACTCAACCCAGATCTCCTGTTCCAGTTCGTCGTACCGGTCCCCGGCTACCGGAGAGAAGACAACTTCATACATCGCAGGAAGCCGTGCGGCACCCTTCGCGGAAATCTTCCATTTCACATCATCGGGAATCGATCTCAGATCCCGCATCCAACTATTCCCCCCTGATCGAGTGTATGGTTGCGGGGTGGATATCAAACCTTGGGTACGTGCCGGAAGCATATTATGATTAAGTCCCGGAATAATTGTAAAAAAGGAGGGTATGGAAGACCCCCTCTTTGTCGAACATTGTTTGCCCTTTATCAGTGTCAGATGAGAGATCACAGGGAATATTGTGACAAGACACTGCAGGGCGATGATTTCCCCACCCTCTCTCTAGTGAGGGCACATTTCTATAAATTCCACCAAATATTAAGCATTTGCCAATCAACAATGCACAGCAGGAAGGGATTGCATCAGGAAATGTCCCGTATGCTTCTTTCTGAACGCATCGGGCTTGCATGGCCACCGATGGATTGTATATTGTTGCTCCCGCTGGTTCACAAAAAAATATCCGGTGAAGTATGATTATTTACGGGTACTCCGTTTACCTCCCCATTGCAATATGGACACCTTTGTTGATGCATATCATGCCCTCATCTTCACGACCCAGCTTTTTGAGTGTGAGACCTTTATTGAACCAGCAGTCGGCATCTTGAGGATCGCATTTGAGCGCGCTGTCGTAGCATATGACTGCCTCCTCGTATTTACCGAGGGTTTCGAGTGCATTTGCCTTGTTGTACAATGCATTGGCAGAGTCAGGCTTGTATTCAAGGGCTTTATCGTAGAGTTCCAGAGCTTTTGCCATATTCCCTTTGTACATCATCTCATCGCCATGTTGTATCCAGATGTCTGCATCATTTGAAGTCTGGACAACTGTCCTGTGGCTTTCCATTCTCTCCATTTCCAATCACCTGCCATGGGGGTGAATTCCCGTTGAACCCCGCTGGCTACTCCACAATAAAATAGATCTAAATATATATTTTTGCCATTAACATTTGCTGTTCATCTATGAATGTATGTTTGCTATCTTATTTTGCCGTGCATTACTGATTCGCAAATATTTATGGATTAATTAAAACCAATTACATTTTATAAAATTTTTTCGGAGGATTTAAGGGCGTCAGTTATATGCAACAGCCATGTCCTTATTGCGGTACCGATGTTCATTCAACCATGTTGTATGTGACGGAATGATGGCCGATACAATGGATAAATAATTGGTGAACGATGATACAACCAATAGCATCATCCTGATATGTGAGGGAATATACGTGCTCGAAAAGGACAATATTTCCCAGATTAAAAAGGACAATATTTCCCGGATTAAAATCCTCCTCAAGGCATATCCAAAGGGATTGACAATCACGGATATTTCTTCGAAACTGAAGATGAACAGGAACTCTGCAGCAAAGTACCTTGAGGTTCTCCTCATATCAGGGCAGGTGGAGACTCGCTCTTATGGAACTGCCCACGTTTTTTTCCTGACCCACCGGATCCCCATCTCAGCGATGCTGAGCATCTCTTCTGATCTCGTTGTGGCACTTGATGAGAGTCATAAAGTTGTCTTCTGCAATGACAATCTCCTTACCTTTTTTGGAATTACACGAGATCATATTGTCGGGCACCATATTGTTGAGATCTATTGTCAGGATATTCAGGATATTACATTTCCTGACATTTTTGCAGATATCCTTGTCAACCCTGACCTTGTAAAGGAGATCCCAATAAAGAAATCCAACGAGAGTTATTTTTTCAGGATAAAGGGTATAAAAACGGTTTTTGATGATGGCTGCCGCGGTATCACTCTCGTTATGGAAGATGTGACAAAGGAAAAGAAGTACCAGCTCGACCTGGAAGCAAAGGAAGCCCGGTACCGGGGAATTGTGGAGGATCAGACCGAGTTGATCTGCCGGTTCCTCCCGGACGGGACCCATGTCTTTGTCAATGAAGCCTACTGCAAATATTTCGGGAAAAAATGCACGGAACTTATCGGGAAAAAGTTCAGACCAGAAATACCGCCCGAAGATCAGGCAGGCGTCAGGGAACATTTCGCGTCACTTAAAAAAGACCATCCGGTCTCGACCACTGATCATCGCATCATCATCCTGGATGGAACGATCCGCTGGCAGTGGTGGACCGACCGGGCGATATTCGATGCGGAGGGACAATTAATCGAGTACCAGTCAGTTGGACGGGATATCACCGGACTCAAGCGGGCTGAAGAAAACCTGCGGGAGAGCGAGAGGAAGCGGGCTGAAGATGCAATAAGGAACAGTGAGAATTATTTACAGACAATATTCAACGCTACACATTCCGGGCTTGTTATTATCGATCCGGAAACACATACCGTCTTTGATGCCAACTCCACCGCTGTAGAACTGATTGGGACAGAAAAAAGTAACATTGTCGGTTCAAGCTGCAAAAAGTTTTTCTGTTTTGCAGAAAATGACCAGTGCCCGGTTACCGATCTCGGCCAGAAACTCATCCGCTCAGAAAGTTGTCTCTTCAATGCCAAAGGCGAAAAGAAACCTGTCCTCAAAACAGTTGTCCCTGTACAGCTTGGCGGCCATTCATATCTTCTTGAAAGTTTCCTTGATATAACCGAGCGCAAGCGTGCTGAAGAGGCATTACGCGAGAGTGAGGATAAATATCGAACCCTGATTGAGCGGGCAAATGATGGTATCACGATCATCCAGGACGGAATTTTAAAATTTGGCAACCAGCGCCTCGGAGAACTCTGGGGAGGTCCTGTTGAAGAGATTATAGGCAGACCTCTGACTGATTTTGTCCATCCGGATGCCATGCAGGAGGTTCTCGAACGTTATAAACAGAGAATGGTGGGGGGAACTCCGCCGCCAGTTTACGAGACGATACTGAAGCACAAGGACGGGACCAAGTTTTATGCTGAGCTGAACGCAGGAGTCATTGTGTATGAAGAGAAACCTGCGGATCTCATTATTCTTCGTGACGTTAACGACCGGAAAAAGGCAGAGGATGCGTTGCGCGAGAGTGAGATGAAATACCGGACGCTTGTTGACAACCTGAACATAGGGATTTTCAGAACAAAGTACGAGGATGGCGGACAGATTATCGAGGCAAACCGGTGTGCTGCAAAGATGCTGGGATATGATTCTCCCGATGACCTTAAGAAAGTGAAAATCAAGGATATTTACGTCGATTCCTTTGTAAGAGATGAGATGTTTTCAGAACTCTGCACAAAAAAGAGTGTTAAGAACCGGATAGTGGAGCTCAGGAAACGGGACGATTCTACCGTTTGGGCTTCACTCTCAGCCAATGCCCAGTTCGATACAAACGGGAACATTCTCTGGTTGGATGGCATAGGGGAGGATATCACCGAGCGCAAGGGTGCGGAAGAGACACTGCGGGAAAGTGAGACAACTGCACGGGCACTCATCAATGCAATGATGGATTCTGTCCTGTTGCTGGATTTGCAGGGTGTAATCCTGGACCTGAATGAGACCGCTGCCCGGCGATTGGGAAAGCTAAAAGGTGAATTGATCGGTGTGCTCGCAGATTCTGTCCTTCCGGAAGAGGTTGCACAGGTGAGGCGATCGATGATTTCCCTGGTGATCAATAAAAAGGAGGCGGTCCGTTTTGAAGATGACCGGGATGGAATCTGGTTCGATACAGTCGCATATCCGGTAATTGGCGCGGACGGTGAAGTGACCAGGATTGCGATAATCGCCTGTGACATCACCGAGCGCACACAGGCTGAAGCGGCGCTGAAGAAGAGTGAAAAGAGATTCCGTGATCTGGCAAAGATGTTACCGGTCGAAAAACTGGTGCCTGCAGACGTGGCTGTGGCTGTCCCCGGGCTTCAGCCTACTGCAGGTATTGCGGCATCTGAGAGTGCTGTTCAGTCTCCCGAAATTATGAATCTCCTTAACCTTTCCAACGCGCTGAAAAAGGCGCAGGCTGGTATCACGATTCTCGATCTCTCGGCGCACTGCGTCTGGGCAAACGATGCTCTGGTCACCATGCTGGGTGTAGGCAGCAGCGATGCAATTGTTGGAAAGAGTGTTGCGCAGTATATCGCAAGTGAACTGCGAAAGCCAGTGCTCGACAGGTTTTCCGATGTAAAGAAAAAGCGGGGGCATGCATTATTCCCCATTTCCCTGATGACACCGGAGGGGCGGGTGCCGGTTGAAGCGAGCGTTTCGATCATCGCTGACTATAGCGGAGCCCCTATCGGCTACCTTGCGATCATACGGCATATGAAAGACAATGCCCCGGAAGGTATGGGAGGAAAAACGGATCCCAAAAACCCGTCGATCCCAAAAAAAGGGAGTCTAAAACATAATATTATATCCAGTGAGAAGACAACTGCCCTGTTTTTTACCGTCAGTTATATACTGTACCATGTTTTCGGCTCAATAACATGCTGTCCATAATTCTGGACGGTTTGGTACCACATTGTGTATCTTTTTTACTTGTGGTTAACAACCAAATAAAAATAGTATAACCTTATTATTGATTAACAGGAAAATTAAAAAATTTCTTTAAATTTATTTTGGGAACGTGTTCAGGATTTTCTATGATAAATATTGTGATTTCCAATAGAATTCACACCTAGGCTCCAATGGTTCAGTCGAACCAGAAACTGAAATTATAGTGGTAATTTGGTATTTTAAGCATGCGCTCCTCTCCGTTAACGACAATTTTATAATCCCGATACATTTTTGAGCTAATTCAATCACGTTAATTCTGATGGCAAATAAAGTATTCAGTCATTTGAAGACCGCCCTTCAGACGGATATTTC
>CAZNIL010000081.1:0-6159 GCA_964573085.1 uncultured Methanoregula sp. | reverse complement strand
GTGACGAACCGCTGGAACAGAATTTTGTCCGGAAGCATGCACAGCAGAGTATGACGGAGAACGGCGGTACGTGGCGCGATGCAACACTGCGGATATTCTCCTCGCAGCCCGGTACCTATTCCAGCGGGGTCAACCTCGCCGTGCTCGCAAGTGCATGGAAGGATGAAAAAGACCTTGCTGATATTTTTGTCGCCACAAACGGGTATGCGTATGGCAGGGAGATCACGGGAAAAGCCGCTCACGGGCAGCTGGCATCGAACCTGTCCTCGGTTTCAGTGACATTCAACAAGGTACATTCTGACGAGTACGACCTGCTTGGCTGCTGCTGTTACTTCGGTGCTCACGGGGGAATGACGGCAGCCGCCCGCCATTTTTCAGGCAACGAGGTGAAGCCCTATTACGGCGATACACGGGAGCCCGAACAGGTAGAGGTCCGCGACCTTGCCGACGAGATCCGCCGCGTGGTCAGGACCAAACTCCTCAATCCAAAATGGATCGACGGGATGAAAGAGCACGGGTACAAGGGCGCTTCTGACATCATGAAACGGGTAACCCGGGTGTACGGCTGGGAAGCATCAACACAGGAAGTGGATGATTGGATCTTCGACGATATCGCGGAGACTTTTGTCAACAACGACGAGATGAGGGAGTTCTTTGAAAAGAGTAATCCCTATGCCCTTGAAGAGATTGCCCGGCGTCTCCTTGAGGCAGAGCAGCGCGGGCTCTGGAATGCAGACGAACAGGTGCTGGACAATCTCAAAAACAACTACCTTGAGATCGAATCATGGATGGAAGACCAGGTCGGCGAGGGTGATTACCAGGGCGGAAACGTGGACATCATGACGCAGGAAAATATCACGGGATGGGGAGACTCGATGAAAGAGATCATGGCAAACGTGCATGCAAAGCACAAGAAGGGATGATGGTGACTGCGGAGTTTTACGGGAGACTGCAATGAACGCGATAGAAACGCATGATCTCACGAAATATTACGACACGCTGTGTGCCGTTGATCATCTCACCCTTTCGGTGAACAACGAGATCTTTGGCCTGCTCGGCCCCAACGGATCCGGCAAGACGACAACTGTACTCATGCTGACCACGCTGCTGCACCCGACAGAGGGGAGTGCCACTGTCTGCGGTAACGATATTATCGGCAAAGCCGAAAAGGTCCGGAGCAGTATCAGCTACGTTCCGCAGGATATGGCTGTCGATATCAAGCTGACCGGGCGGGAAAATGTCCGGATTTTTGCAGATCTCTATGGCGTTCCCCACGCGAGTGACCGGGTTGATGAGGTGCTCGCGGTCATGGAACTGACCGATCGTGCCGATGATCTCATCAAAACCTATTCGGGCGGGATGCGGCGGCGACTCGAACTGGCACAGGCGCTGGTCCATGAACCATTCGGGCTCTTTCTGGATGAGCCGACCATCGGACTGGATGTTGCGGCCCGGAAAAAAATCTGGGAACATATCAGGGCTCTCCGAAAGAAGGGCATGACGATCTTTGTCACCACCCATTACATGGACGAGGCCGACCAGTTCTGCGATCGTGTCGGGATCATCAGCAAAGGAAAAATTGCAGCACTTGGTTCTCCGACAGATCTGAAAGCACGGCTGATGAAGGACGTGATCACGGTCAGGGTGGACGGGCCGTGCACACCCCCGATGATCGAGGGAGTTGTCTTTGTCGGGCGCAATGGTGACGAGGTTTCGTTCACCGCAGAGAACGGCAGCGAAGCACTCCCGGTACTCGCTGATACGCTCGCCCGGTCGGGTGTTACGATCCGTGCCATGTCGCTGCGTGAACCGACCCTTGATGATGTCTTCCTGCAGGCAGTTGGCCAGCAGGAGGAGCCACACGGATTTGAAGATGGCAAGTTCCGGATAATGCTGCGGAGGCGGAAATGAGAGGCGTTATAACCTATATGAAACGGGATTTCCTCAAGTGGACCCGTGGCAGAGTGGCCGTTATTTCGGCACTGGTCATGCCGGCAGCATGGCTGGTCTTTGTCGGGCTTGCCCTGCCGGTCAAATTTACCGGCAACTATCTTGACTTCATTACACCGGGGATTCTGGTGATGACCATGCTCTCTGCCGGGTTGTCCGGTGGTGCGCTGTTGATGTTTGACAAGATCTTAGGGTTTTTGAACAAGTTCCTTGCCCTGCCCACGCCACGCAGCAGTATTCTGATCGGCAAGATCCTGTTCATCACCGGCCGTGGCCTGATACAGACCACGATTATTCTCGTCATAGCCCTCCTGATCGGTGCTACCCTGCTCAGCCCGGTACAGTATGGGCTTACATATCTTGTTCTCTTCCTGTTCGGTGTACTCATCTCGGCATTTGCCACAACCATTGCGTTGTATCTTGATGATCATGACTCCTACTCGGCGTTCAGCACCATGATCTCGATGCCGCTCTTCTTCACCTCAAGCGCCCTGATGCCCTACAGCGTGATGCCGGGATGGCTTGCCACGATCGCCCACCTGAACCCGCTCAGCTTTGCGATCGATGCTGTGCGTGATGTGACGGCCGGGGGGCTTCCCGTATTTCCGCTTCTCATCCTGCTGGTGCTCACTATTGTGGTGCTGGGAATCTGCATTCAGGTATTCAGGAAGGTGACGGTATGAACAGACACTCATCACTCGTAATCGGGATAATAATCCTGCTGGTTGTGGTGTTCACGTTCGGTGCCGGATGCACCGGCCAACAGAATGGAATGGGCTCTACCCAGAATGCAGGAAGTATAGTAACACTCCCTGCACCTTCAGCATTATCTACGGGCGTCCCTGCTCCTGTTGTATCGAAAACAGGCACGTGCACGCCCATGACTATCATCCAGACGGACGGAAAAGAAGTAACACTCCCCTGTAATCCCCGACGCATAATTGTCGCAAATGCGAATGCTGCCGAAATGGTAATCGGCACGGGTGCCGGTGACCGGATTGTCGGGGTGACCGATTCGACATTACGGGTTCCCTACATCATGGATAAGATCCCCACCGCAGTGAGCATCGGCGACTGGCAGGTGCCCAATATCGAGCGCATGTTCTCGCTGAATCCCGATATTGTTATCGCGTATTCAAGCTCAAAACCCAAGAACCTCGATCTGATCATCGCG
Source organism: uncultured Methanoregula sp. (assembly GCA_964573085.1). Classification (GTDB taxonomy): domain Archaea; phylum Halobacteriota; class Methanomicrobia; order Methanomicrobiales; family Methanospirillaceae; genus MVRE01. The sequence continues at coordinate 3,035 of CAZNIL010000081.1, read as the reverse complement.
TCCAATATCAGCATCATCACTCTCGACTGCTTCAAGCTCTCCACGCTGGCATCGGACGCGCGGGCGCTGGGGAAAATCACCGGGAAAATGAACGAGGCCGAAGTCTATGCCCGCATGGTGGAAGACAGCATTGCACAGGTCAATGGATGGATAAAGAAGATCCCTTCAGAAAAATACCCTGAAGTGTATTTTGAGATGTATACCAAATATACGGCAGCTGCACCGGGATCGGGAGCTGACGAGATGCTGACTGCTGCCGGGGGAAAGAATATTGCAGCCGGGGTCTCCGCGTCTTCTATCAAGGTGAGCCCGGAATGGGTGGTTGCACGGCAGCCAGAATATATCTTCAAGGTTGTATCATCATCTGATACTCGCCCGTATTCCGAGATCCTCGCGGAATTGAAAAACCGTCCTGGCTGGAGTACAATTCCTGCGGTACAAAATGATCGGGTCTATGTATTAGCCAATGATATCGTGTACGGTCCCCGTGCGTATGTCGGTCTTGTATGGATTGCCCAGATTCTTCACCCGGATGAGTTCCGGGACATGCATCCACGGAACATGCTCATCGATTATAACAACCGGTACGTGAATGGCACGAATACAACAACGGTGATATATCCTTAATCACATTCATTTTTCTTTCATCCCGCACAAGAGCATGTGCAATAGAGATACTTCCGATAATATTACAAAGTAACACTCCATGCACAATTTTTCAAAACGTTAAAAAGCGATCAGCAATCATATTCACACAACAGGAACTGGTATGACCATGGACGATGATCTCTCCCGAATAGGAATTTCCCTTCCCAAAAACCTGCTCGATCGGTTTGACGAAATACTGAACTACCGAGGTTACTCTTCCCGGTCAGAAGGAATCCGTGATGCAATCCGTACCTATATCACCTATTACAAATGGATGTCCGATGTCAAGGGCGAACGTGAAGGGATCGTCACCATGGTCTATGATCATGACCAGCGGGGACTTCTCGTTATGCTCACCGACATCCAGCACGAATATAACAAAATCATCAAAGCCTCACTCCACTCGCACGTCACTCACAACCGGTGTCTTGAAGTGATCCTTGTCCATGGCGACGGGTCGGAACTCAAGGCATTTGCCGAACGGCTGATGTCGCAGAAGGGTGTGGAGTCGGTAAAACTCACGACAATAAATGTCGAAGAATAAAAACAGTCAGTAACCTGATTGTCCTGATCATCGGGGATTTTTGATCTTTGATCCCCTCCCCGAAAAAACGATCCTCATATTCGCATTCCGGCAGGATTTCCGGGGTCCGGATGGGGCAAACTAGGTGGCAAAATTCACCTCGATTCTACGGGCATTGGCCGCCAATAGGCGAGGTGCTTTTCTGCCGTATTTCGGCAATCTGGGCGCTCTAATGCCCCTGTTCCCACACGAACAGAAACGGACGCTTTTACGGGATTTTCCAGTATTGACTCCCTATCCGAGGTGAAAAACGGAGGCCAATTTGGGGTTATTTTCCCTCGACGGTAGAGGATATGAAGAGGATTGGTTTGGATCCGGCACCTTCCGGTAGATCCGGATCATCTGCCTTAAATTGAGATCACTTCAAAGGCTGTGACCAAACTAGGATTTTAATCTCCAATCATCACTTCGTCTCAACGGATCTCCTGAAAGTGGCAAACGGGGGCCATTTTGGGCGTATCTCCGGTAAAACCGAATTCTCACGACCGGCCAGTTTCGGGCGTTATTTGACATAGTTTCCCAGATTATCTTTTAAATCTGGCAGAATCTGGAATGAATTGCGTTACATGGAGAAAAACCGGCCTGTTTAAACCTATTTGGACAGGGAATACCTGCCCGGAGGTAGGTATGACCGTGAGAAGAACGCGAAGCGTTCTTCGATGAGCATCGCCTTCCGGGTTACCTGGGATACGTGGAATACAGAAAAACCCTGTTTTTCTTAGAAGTTCGGGGTTCGTCCGTCTTGACGGACCCTCACTTATGGGGAAAAAAGGGAATTTTCAGATCCGGCCCGGTCACTCTTCGCCCAACGAGGCAGCCGAAGAATTCTGATAAATTCTCAGCAAAAAGCAGAACCGAAGGGACGATCCAATAATTACTTTAGTCCATGAAAATGACGAAGGAAGAACGCGAACAGCTCTGGTCCGAGCGGATGGAGATCACGATCGGCGGAGTGGAACTCTATTCAAGTCTCATTGATACCCCAAAAGGGGAAAACGTTGAAATTTTTCATGACTCGGTCTTCAAAGGTGAAGGCGAACACCAATGGATGATGGATACAACAAGCGTGCTGAACGTGATGTCCGAGAATATTATTGCCGGGATGGATAACGAAGCAAAGGATCGGATCCTCCAGATGGTGAAACAAGATGCTGGGAAACCCCGGCTCCTGTACCGGCTGGTCATGACAAGAAAGCTTGCCGGGACCGGAAAGAAAATGCTCAAGATCTCGGATTACATCGATCCGGAGTTCCAGCGGCTTGATACCGGGGTTGTGAAGAGGGCGGCTGAGATACGGGGGATTGTCGATTCGGTTATTCGGGATACGAACAAGTGAAACTGATGCGAGCATTAATCCTTTTTTGACATTTATCCAAGGAATTCAATATAACATTTGTCTGTCTTCGATCCATAAACGATCCAAGAGTTAGATTTAGCCAATATTAAAATCATCTTTTTGATTTATATTTTAAGTTTCTGATAAGTTGTCGGTTGATAAGGAATTTTTAATGAGATGAAAAATCGATTCACTAACTGAAATCACTTTCTCCTCCTATCTAAATACAAAACTTCATTGAATTTTTCATACAAAACTGTGGTCCCGAAATCTGCAGATGAGAAATATTCTTCAAGTAAATCTGGAAAAACCTCATTCAGTTCATTTTCTAGTGGTTGTACTGAATGCTGTTTCAAAAATGAAATCGGCCATTTCCCACCCTTTATGTCATCCGCTTTCGCAAGAACCCAACTGCACCGTTTTCATGGTTTTTTCCTGCCACACGACAGGAAACTAAAACGGGCCCGC
>CAZNIL010000080.1:0-6176 GCA_964573085.1 uncultured Methanoregula sp. | reverse complement strand
TCCTTGACCACGTTGACGCGGATGCCGCCCGCCGTCGCGATGAGGAGTTTGCCGCCGGCTGCTTTCTTGAGTGTCGCAATGTCGCCCCATGCATGGGCGGTGTCTTCGGTGTCGATCGCACGGTGGAGCTCCACAATGTCCGGCTTTACTTTAAGTTTTTCAATCACTTTGACCGGGTTCTGCACGTTCAGCATATCGATGATCGAGTAGATGCCGACTTTTCTGGCTTCGGCGATCGCCTTCTCCATCGTGGAAGTCGGGGCGAGCCCGGAGATGACAACTGCGTCTGCGGAGGCATCGGCTGCCATGCGGGCTTCGAGGTTGCCGGTGTCCAGGATCTTCAGGTCTGCGATGATGAACGCGTTGGGTCGCAGCTTGCGGACCTCGGAGATGACGCCGAGCCCGAACTTCTTGATAAGCGGTGTCCCTGCCTCGATGATCACGTGGTCGTTTGTCGGGACCTGCGTGAGAACCGCAGCCACCCTGCCCATGTCCACAAGGTCAATTGCCACCTGCAGGTAGGGCGGGTCCCAGAGGCGCTCTACCTTGAATCCCATGATCGCATGGGCGGCACGGTCTTTCTCGAACACCAGCGTCTTTGCATCGGGGAACTTCTCGAACGCCCGGTTGATTGCAAGCTTCGTTGCACCGTAGTTGTACCGGTAGATTTTGTTGTAGTCTTTCGCATCCGGGTGCAGGAATGCAGATGCGAGGATGACGATATTCTCCATATCCACCTTTGCGTTCTCAAAGACCTTCTCTTCGACACAGTCAGCGACCGCCTTTGCGACTGCCGCCTGCACAGGCCCGAACATCTCGTTGACCTGCGTGATGTTTTTTAACGTGACCTTGGGTATCACAAGGGTGACCGGTTTTGTCAGCAGGTTCGGGCGCACAACCGCGAGTAAGGGTGTGTGCCCCATGGACAGCTGGGAAATGGCATTGGCAAACGAGGCACCGACCGGGCCTTCCTTGTCGCCGATGAGCAGGTCGATGTGTGCCAGTTCCGCACCGTCACCTATGAGGGCTTCTCCTACAAGATACATGGAATTTTTCTTCTCCTATTTTATTATGTGACCGTCGTATATGATAAAGATATCAAAACAGGGCAAATCAGGTTAGAAAATGTGGGGTCGGTGAGATTTGAACTCACGATCGACGGGTCTCTCCGACATGCATCAGTGCTCCAACGGGTCATCATCCAATTGTTGTCAGTAGACCCATTGTTCATCATCTGCTTTTAGAGAACGATGCAAAGACCGCTGGAGCCCGTCGCCATTCCGGGCTTGGCCACGACCCCGCATGTCAGATTCGGGATTGTCCCATCTGACTATACAGAATCGCAGTAAAATCATAAAAGGGTTTTCTTACGATGCACCAAAAAAGATTTTCGCTTTCGTCCCCGTTGATAAAAAATCAGTATCCATATATCCTGCCTTCACCCCCTCCATCATGAATGTCCGGGGGCAGTTACGCAAGCGGGACATCGACGTTCCCGTTGCAATGCTATAAAAAAGAGATCTTCTTTAAAAAACCCCGAACCATGCAACATACGACAGGACAATCATCACGATAAACAGCACGATCATGATCTTGTAAAAGCAGCCCTCACAGATAAAAAAGTGATAGGATGTGCAGGAAGGGCAATACGGTTCAAGGCAGAGCTTGCATTGGGTTTCTGTCTTGTGATCCGGGTGATTTTTGCAGTGCGTCATTCAAGCAGTGGTAGGTTGCTCCACCTCAAATGATTTGCGATTATTTACTCCGCAATGTAGGTGCTAATCCGCAGGCATGGATAAAAATTGTTATTACCAGCGGCTTTTTTATTTTCCGGTGAGCCGGGCTATCGTTCCCGCGATCCGTTCCCGGCGGGTACGTGTTGCATCAGGGTCAGGCTCAAGCGTGAGCCTGACAATGTCCCCTTCCCTGCACCCCTCAGGAAGGAGTGCCGTGGGGAGTGTTATGGGTTTTGGGTTGCGGGTGTCAGGGATAAGGACTGCTACCTCCTCCTCAATCCGGTCAACTGTAGCCTGCACCATCAACTTCACCCTCCTTCAGAGCGACGGTCTACGATATTCCCCCGGTCATCTTTCAATACTGCATCATCCCCGCTGTTGCCCCAAACGGGAACCATCTGCCCCATGAAGAGCGAGGTGTCGTTGATCGCGCCGGTCCCGGTATAGATATAAACCGATGATCCGGGGAAGAGGATGAACGCAGGAAAGATGTACGGTCGGGACCCTGTCCGGTCCGAGAGCGTCCAGCCGTTCATGCTCACAACCCCCTCCCCACTGTTGGTGATACGGACGTACTCGCCGTTCAGGTTCTCCCGGTCATCACCCGGGGCATCAAACTGCGTCGCGCTGATCGCCACATCGTACGGGGCAGGTGTGGCATTAACGGTTGTTGTATTCACCGGGCTCACCGTTACCGGTGTGGCCGGAATAAACGGCACGCCATCCGCGCCGTGTGCGGTCTGGACTTTGTAGGATATCCCGTCGCTTGTCACCAGAATGTCCCCGTCCCGGTCCGTGCGATAGACAACCGCTCCGGCATTTTTCAGGGCTGCAAGCGTCTCTTCGGCAGGGTGCCCGTACGGGTTGCCTGCGCCGACCGGGATCACCGCGACTTCAGGGCGGACGCGCCCGAGAAATGACGTCCCGGTCGAATGCGTGCTCCCGTGATGCCCGACCTTGAGGATTTCAGAGTCCAGCGCATAGCCGGTTTTTTCCAGCTGCTCCTCGGTTCCTTTCCCGGCATCGCCGGTCAGCAGCATATCGATTGTGCCGTACGAGATACGCAGGACAATGGAATTGTCGTTGAGGTCATCGGTCGTTTTCTGTTCGGGCGGGGAGAGCACCATGATCCTGAGCGCGGGGTCAAGGTCGATGGTCTGCCCCTGCTGTGCGACCGTATACCGGATGTGGTCTGCCTCGATGGTATCAAGGAACCGTGCGTAGAGCGGCGACGGGTGCGGCATCCCCGGATCCAGCACCTGCCCGATGGCAAATGCACCGAGCACCTTCTCCATGCCGCCGATATGGTCGGAATGCGGGTGGGTGGCGACCAGCAGGTCGATGCGGGAGATGCCCAGCGACCTGAGCTTGCCGACGACGACATCTCCCTTGTCGGTCTCCCCGGCATCGATGAGGATCGTCCTGTTCCCGAATATGATGAGCGTCGAATCTCCCTGCCCCACATCAAGGAAATAAGCCTTCAGGGATCCTCCGCTGTCGGAAATTAACGGCAACGAGAAGCTGTTGATATCAGGGATGGTGAAATTGTCAAGGCATCCCGCGCTCAACACACAGCATAGTACCAGAACGGCACAACAGGCAGGTGCCGCTGTGCGGAAATGTCCTGTTCCTGTTGGCTTTGTTCGTAATGGACGCTGCATCATATCCTTTCTGCGCTATCCTGCCCCTTCTGCCCGTTCCACAAGACCTGACGCTGCTCTTTGTGCGCCGGCAAGGATCTCCTCCTCGCCCGGAACCTCGCGCTCCAGCATCAGTACCCTGCCATTGCAGATCGTTGTTTCGACAGATCCGCCATTGCAGGAGTACACGATATTTGAGCTGGCGTTGTGCAGTGGCGTGTTGCAGGCCGTCCGGGTGGTTACGAGCACGATATCTGCAGGTGCACCGACAGAGAGCGTTCCGGTGCCAAAACCCAGCGCCCGTGCCCCGTTTGTCGTCGCCATCGCAAGCGCTGCCGGGGCCGGCAGCAGCGTTGGATCGTTCCAGAAAAATTTCTGGAGGAGTGCTGCGGTCTTCATCTCCTCGAACATATCGAGGTTATTGTTGCTCGCGCAGCTGTCTGTGCCGAGGCAGATGTTTGCCCCTGATGCAGCAAGCCGGTGGTATGGCATCGCCCGGCTGGTGGCAAGCTTCATGTTGCTTGACGGGTTGTGTGAGACGGAGACACCGCGCCGTGCGATCAGCGTGCACTCTTCCTCGTCAAGCCAGCAGCAGTGCGCGGCAACGGTGCGGGGGGTGAGGATACCGCACCCGTCAAGGTAGGCGGCAGGCCGTTTCCCGTGTTGAGCAATGCAGTCGTTCACTTCTTTTTCCGTTTCCGAGAGATGGATGTGGATGCTAATCCCCTGCTCCAGTGCAAATTCCGCGCACCACTTCAGCCCTTCCGTAGATACCGTGTAGATTGCATGCGGCCCTACAGCTGCCCTGATGCGGGGGTTGTTCAGGGAACGGATACGGGTAGCAAATCTCTCGGTCGCCCTGCATTCGTTCTCGCATTTATCTGCATTGAAGAGGTCGATGAACCCGTAGGCAAGAACCGCCCGGATGCCGGACTCGTCAACCGCCCGGGCGGCGTCCTCCATGAAGAAGTACATGTCCTTAAACGCAGTCGTGCCGGTCTTTATCATCTCGAGGCAGGCAAGTTTTGTCCCCCAATACACGTCATCTCCGGTGAGATGGGCCTCGAGCGGCCAGATCTTCTGCGAGAGCCAGTCCTGCAGGAACATATCGTCTGCATATCCCCGCAACAGCGTCATCGCTGCGTGCGTGTGGGTATTGACAAGCCCTGGCAGGGCGATGGCACGGTCACCATCGATGATGAACTCGGCTTCATGTACGTACTGTTTCCGGATGTCCGGCCCCGCCGCCGCGATCACGCCGGTGTCATCGACAAAAATATCTGTATCACGCCCGTCAACCCTGACATTGCTGATCAACAGCGGATAATTCTTTGAAAAAATTTCGTTCATGGACTGCCTTCCTTGTTCTTTTCAACCCAAGTCCCGGATAATTCCGGTTACAATCTCTTCGGTCCGGTGCCTGTTTGAACGGGATGTTGCAAGAATGTGCTCATAGGTAAGCACCTCGCCATCCAGCCCGTTTGCATAGTTGTCAACGGTGCAGACCGCAGCAAACGCCATGCCCAACTCACAGGCAAGCGTTGCTTCGGAGGCAACCGTCATCCCGACAATATCGGCGACCGTTGCGAGCGCACGGACTTCGGCGAGGGTCTCGATCCGCGGCCCCCGTGTCTGGATATATACTCCCCCAAGCCGTGATCCGGGGATGATACGCGAGAGCTGGGATGCCAGGTCCTGCGAGAGCTCAGGGCGGACATGGTCGATCGTATGGTCGTGGATTGACGGGATATCCTCAACCGACATGTAATCTGTCGGGATTACGACAGAACCGGGGGCAATCTCTTTTTTGAGCGAACCCGAGGAGCCAAACGCCACCACCCTGTCCACACCCGCAATTGCGAGTGCTGCAAGGTTTGCGCGGAAATTGATCCGGTGCGGCGGCAGTCCGTTCTGGTGGCGCATGAGCATCATCACATCGCCGGAGAGGATTTCGGCATTGCCAAACGGGGTATGGACCCGTCGTTTTTCAAGCGGCGGAATCTTCGAGAACAGAAGGCTTGTGCCCCCAATGATGCCAAGCGTCATGTGCGCCCTCTCATTTTCCGCCAGCCTGCGCAATAATTCATATCCACATCGTCCCGGTCATCTGTTTGACGTCTGGTTTCTAATAATTAGCGCAAGCTTGTAAAACACAGCAATGAAACATTAATTACCTTTTTTCTATAACATGAGGTACTCATATGGATACTATGCAACCAGAACCCCCCGAACCTCCACAACCTCCCTTTGAACCGCAAATACCCGGCCCGCGGGGTGGAGCACCTGAGGTGCGGTGGGTGCTTGTGCGGGCACTTGTACTCGGGCTCTTTATTGTTATTGCAGTAATCGGAATGGTATGGCTGGTCAGTATTCCCCTTTTTGCCCTCTGGCAATCTTCGATCACTGTGGGTTCAACCCCCCCTGTAACCATTCCACCAACCCCGGCCATGACAAATCCTGCTGCCACGGAAACAGTTCTTCCTTCAGGGACAATCGAACAGCTCCCGAGAACCTCCGAAGTGTATTTCTCGGTTGCGCCAAAAGACGGTGCAGGACGTGTGGTTGTGCGGTTCGAAGGCGGGCCGGGAAAATCGATGGTCAAGGAGATCGAGGTCAGGCTGACTAAAGCTGATGGGACAGTCGAAACCGCAACGATGGACACCCGGGTGGAATTCCCGGAAGTCAACCTGATGGGTACAAAGAGCACGGACAGGGTTGAAGTGTTTGTCAGGTTCTTATCAGGAAAGACCTACAAGGTAATCGATGAACCGGTCATCTACCGGCAACGGTATTGATCTCA
>CAZNIL010000079.1:0-6199 GCA_964573085.1 uncultured Methanoregula sp. | reverse complement strand
GCGATCCGGCAGGAAAATACCATATTTTTGGTTGCAAGGGACAGTTCACCGCTCCACTCCCTGCCGGCAAGGCCTGCCTTTAAGTGTTTTTTCAACGTGTCAAATTCCTCATCACATACCGTGACGCAGGGGCTAAACTCGATATTTTTCCCATAGAGTTCCTCCTGGGTAGTGCCAAGGAACCGGTACATCGGCTCGTTGGCATAGATGATCCGGAGGCCGTTGTCGAGGAGCATGATCAGCTCTGACGAGATCGAGAGCATCGCAGACAGCGGGACGCGCTGGGCAAGCCGGTAGATCTTTGCCATCCCGTACTGGCGCATCTCCACTTGGCCGGAGACCATGAGGTTCTCGAGATATCTCCCGGCGGTGTTCCGGTTGATATTGATGTTTCTCACAATCTGGGTGATGCTCAGGCCCTTCGGGTACCGCCCTAACAACTCCTTGATCATCGCCGTGGTCACCCGTTTCAGGGCCATTGTATTGCAAATATCTATTGAACCAAGATATAAAAGTTAAGATTTTACCACGGGGCCGGGAATTTTTATGTAATAATCCTGATACCGGACTCTGCCATATCAAAATCAAACGAGGCATGTTCCGGAAGGGAGCGGTGTTTTGCCAGATGTGCACGCCGTTCGCCCATGCCTCCCCGTTTTTCGAGACGGACGATCGCCTTTGATATGTGCCCGAGGGCGGTGCCACCCAGCCCGGAATACTTGTTGGTTGCCGTATCGACATACACCTGGTTGGTGATGAGCACCGGTATGCCGTACCGCTTTGCATAGCCAAGCAGCATCAGCATCTGGCGGGTGAGCGCCTGCATTGCACCCCTGCCCCGGTCAAGCTCCGTGCGGTAGAGAGCCGTTGCCGAATCCATGACAAGGAGCCCGACGTTGTTAGTCTTGAGGACCTGGTCTGCATCCAGGATCATTGAGCCCTGCTGGACGAAATCCACGGGTTCGTAGAGGACAAGCCGTTCGGCAAGCTTCTCTGCCCCGTCCCCGGCAACCTGCCGGAAGCGCTCAACCGAGAATCCTTCGGTATCGATCCAGATGACCGTGTGCCCGGCCCGAAGGCAGGTGACGGAGGCGATCAGGCAGAGCGTGGTCTTCCCGGCTGCCGGTTCGCCCACAAACTGGGTGATGGTCTTTGGTTCGATGCCGCCGCCGAGGAGCTGGTCGAGCGCCTCGTTGCCTGATCGTATGCGCTCACTTTTCATCGCGTGCCCCGCCCCGGTTCCGGGCAACCTGCCACCCGGCTTCGGTTACTGCCTGCAGCACGTCCCGCACCGGGACGTCCATCTCTGAGGCCCATGCACGCGCAGGTTCAAACTCCGGTTTGAGGGTATAGATCCTGCGCCGGATCCACCCGCATTTGACCGGCATCTTCCGGTGATGCCCGTCAAAAATAACCTCGACCTCCATCGTCGTCCGGTCTGCGACGAACCGGTGGACAGCAGGGATACACCGGATGCCCAGCGTGCCCAGTTCGCGGGCCATGAGTTCAGAGAGCCCGGCGCTCGTCTCCGGGGCGCATATCACGTGGACAAGATACCCGGGCCGGCCTTTCTTCATGATGCAGGGGACCGCGCTCGCATCGCGCGCTCCGGCATCCATGAGCCGCGTGATGGTATAAGCGATCACTTCCCCGCTCACATCGTCCACGTTGGTTTCGAGGACATCGACAGAGTCAAGAGGTATCGCCTGCGCGAAGGTCTCAACGATCATCGCCCGCAGCACGTTGGGTGTGCCGGGGGAGTTACGGGAACCGGCGCCATAGCCCACCGTGAGAATCTTGTACGAACCGATTTCAGGTTCCCGGGCTGTCACAAACTCAGCAAGCAGTGCAGCTCCCGTGGGGGTGCAGAGCTCCCCTTCTTCCTCCCCTGCCTTTGTGGAAATTTTTGTCCCCGCAAAGATGTGCACGGTGGCCGGTGCCGGGACCGGATATGTCCCATGCGCACCCCTGACAGTTCCCCGCCCCAGCGTGACCGGGAGGACTGCAACACCGTCAACTCCCAGCGACTCAAGAGCCGTACAGGCGCCGACAACATCAGCGACCGCATCGTCCGCCCCAACCTCGTGAAAGTGAGTCTGTTCCCCGTGCACCGTCTCCTCTGCCGCCCCGATCCGGGTAAAGACCCGGCGTGCCATCGCGAGCGCTTCCGGCGGTGCATCTGCCTGTTCACACCGTGCCAGCACCTCCTGGAGCGTTCGGTGGGTTTTGGTCGCACGGGTTTTCACGGCGATCCCCCGGATCCCGCACCGGGTGACCGTGCTGATTCTGGGTGTTCCTACGACGGACTTCATCGCCCGGATGACAAGGTCGCGGTCAGCCCCGCAGTCGAGCAGGGCTCCGATAATCATATCGCCCGCTGCACCATGGAAAGGATCAAAGATGAGGATTCGCATACCGTTACAGTACCTATAAATCCCTCCGTATATGACCTTTAAGGTAATGGCTGAAGTTCAACTGAGGGTGGATTCCGCATATCCCGGCGACCAGGGGGGCGGGAAGGCGCGGCTTGATCCCGAGACGATGCTGCTTTTAAAAATATCTCCCGGTGATCTGGTTGTAATCGAGGGAAAGCGCCGCACGGTGGCAAAGGTCTGGCGTGCGCTTGTGGAGGACTGGAACCAGCGCAAGATCCGTATCGATAATTTTACGCGGATCAACGCCGGCGTGAGCATCGGGGACACCGTAAAGGTCTCCACGATCTCCGATGAAGTCGAGGCAAAGCGGGTCGTCCTTGCACCCCCCGAGGACCTCCCCAAGAAGATCCCGATCGCGAACAACCCCCATGTGATGAACGGGCTCATCGACTTCCCGGTGACGTTGAACGACTCGGTGCCCATCATGCTGGGGCTCCCGTTTGTCCAGCCGCAGATCGTCGCATTCAAAGTTGTCGAGATCGAGCCGGAAGAAGCGGTGATCATCACCAAGAACACGAGCGTTGAATTCTCAGACAAGCCCGCTGCCGGTTTTGAAGGGCTGAAAAGGTTCTCGTACGAGGACATCGGCGGGTTAAAAGACGAGCTCCAGCGCCTGCGGGAGACGATCGAGCTCCCCCTGCGCCACCCCGAGCTCTTCCAGAAGCTGGGCATTGAGCCGCCAAGGGGAGTCCTCCTCTACGGCCCGCCGGGGACGGGAAAGACCCTGATCGCCAAAGCGGTTGCGAATGAGAGCGGTGCGCATTTCATCTCGATTGCCGGTCCCGAGGTCATATCGAAATACTATGGAGAGAGCGAACAGCGCCTCCGTGAGGTCTTTGAAGAGGCACGGGAGAACGCACCGTCGATCATCTTTATCGACGAGCTGGACTCGATCGCCCCCCGGCGCGAGGAAGTGACCGGTGAAGTTGAGAGGCGCGTCGTTGCCCAGCTCCTGACCATGATGGACGGGCTCGAGGAGCGCGGGCAGGTGGTCGTGATCGGTGCAACGAACCGGGTCGATGCGATCGATGCGGCGCTCCGCCGTCCCGGCAGGTTCGACCGGGAGATCGAGATTGGCGTTCCTGCGGAGCCGGACCGGATTGATATCCTGAAGATCCACACCCGCGGCATGCCGCTTGCCGAAGACGTAAGCCTTGACGTGCTCGCCCAGCAGACGCACGGGTTTGTGGGTGCCGACCTTGCCGCACTCGCCCGCGAGGCCGCAATCCGCGCACTGCGCCGCTATCTTCCTGCACTCGACCTTGACGCGAAAGAGATCCCGCAGGAAATCCTTGATACCCTCAAGGTGCTCGCTGCGGATTTCCGGAGCGCCCAGCGGGACGTGGGGCCCAGTGCGATGCGCGAGGTGATGCTCGAGGTCTCGCACGTGAAGTGGGAGCACGTCGGCGGACTGGAATCGGCAAAGACCGAGGTGCGCGAGGCAATCGAGCTCCCGCTCACGCACCGGCAGAAGTTCGAAGACCTTGGTATCGAACCCCCCCGGGGTGTCCTCCTCTACGGCCCGCCGGGGACGGGAAAGACCCTGATCGCAAAGGCGGTGGCAAGCGAGAGCGGCGCGAACTTCATCCCGATCCGCGGCCCCCAACTCCTCTCCAAGTGGGTTGGCGAGAGCGAACGTGCGGTCCGCGAGGTCTTCAAAAAGGCCCGGCAGGTCGCCCCCTCAATCGTATTCTTTGACGAGATCGATGCACTCGCCCCTGCCCGCGGCTCTTCGGGCGATTCGCACGTGATCGACAACGTGCTCAACCAGATCCTCACCGAGATGGACGGGCTCGTCGAGCTCAAGGACGTCGTGGTGATGGGCGCGACCAACCGGCCGGATATCGTGGACCCGGCGCTGTTGCGGGCAGGCAGGTTCGACCGGCTCGTGTATATCGGCGAACCGACGCTGGAAGACCGGAAGAAGATCATCGGTATCCACACCCGGCTCATGCCCCTTGAGGGCGCGACTCTCGAACAACTTGTTCAGCTTACCGCGGGATACACGGAGGATGCGGTTGGCGAGCTGGTCGAAACGTGGGGCAGGAACCGTGCCGTTACTGTGGAAGAACTGAGCCCGGCCATCGAAAAGAAAACGGACGTGAGTACCGGTCTCCTCAAAGGTGAACGCAGGCGCAAACTTATCGAACTCATGCACGAAAAATCCCTTGTCCTCACCGATAAAAAGCGTGATGCCTTCATCGTGAAGATTGCAGAAGAGAGCGAGGGTTTTGTTGGTTCGGACATCGAAGCATTTTGCCGGGAAGCGGGCATGCTCGCGTTGCGTGAAGGTTCAACGGCAATAACGTTTCAGCATTTTGAAGAAGCCCAGAAGAAGGTCCATCCGACGATGAACCCCAACCTGCGGGACTATTACAGCAAGATCCGGCAGCACTTCAAGGGCGGGTTGCCAAAGCAGGTGCAGCCCCCGGAATACCAGTAACTCCGGAACCCCGGTACTTTTTTTTATTCATCCCCTTTCAGTCAGCGGTAATATGCGCAGGACACTCAATAGTCAGGCAGACCTGTGCAATCTGCCGGGGGAACGGTCGTTTCCCGGATCCGGGTTAAATTCCGGCAGCAAAGACCAGTGTCCCGCGCGTGAGGGCCGGTATGCGGATGGCAATCTTCTCATCAGAGGACGTCCAAACGGGTGTTCAGGGACAGGCACGTGACTACAGGAGCAGAAGTCTGGGAAGAACAGTACCGGGCAGTGCGTATGCCGCACCTTGAACCGACAGTCACCGGGTTTAATGCCTGTATCGACCGCGTCATCCCGGTCACTGCCGGGCTGCTGGCATCACTGGGAACGTCTGCAGTTCCGGGTGCAGAACCCCTCCACAGGCGGCTTGTTCAGGCGATGAGGAATTACATGGCGGACGAGTGGTTCGTGACCGACCCGGACATGTACCGCTCCCTTACCGCACTGTTCTGGAACACCGGCAGCACTGCAGTTGGCGGGCAGGCAGGGATTGCGGCGCTCCACCTGCGTTCTGTCGGTGTCCCTTCGGTGACCTGCGTTCTCCCCGGTGCCGGCCCGCAGGTCTGCGCTCTCCTGCAGCAGGCCGGCATCAGCACCCTGGACTTCGGTCCGAAAGCGGACCTGCGGACCGAAGCTGTCCACCTCGTTTTTGAATACCCCCCGGGGCTTATCCCTCCCGCTGACGGAGTGACCCCCCGGGCTAACCGGGTTATTGCGTCCCCCCTCCACGACCCCGCGACCGTGCTCGTCCCTGCCGGTGCCATGGGGGACTTTCTTGCTTCGATTGCGCCCTGCCGGCGTGCATTCCTCTCGGGATACCAGTACCTGCGGACAGAGCAGGATTTCATCACTGCGGCCGGACAGCTCTCTTTAATCCGCGACGTCCATCCCGGGATGCGGACGCATGTCGAATGCGTCACGGTCGCGGACCGGTCCGTGCTTTCCCTGATGTTGCGGCACATCCTGCCGAATGCCGACAGTATCGGGCTGAACGAGCGCGAGCTTTTCCTCCTGCTCCAGGTCCTGCGGGGCGGAAGTCCTGCCGTTCCGGTAGCCGGCTCACTCCCCGCGTGCGTGCGTGGCGCAATCTCCCTCGCGGAAGCGACCGGCGTGCCCCGCGTCCACCTCCATACCTTCGGGTACTACCTCCTCGTTCTCGACGACGGTACCGCAGAGCCCAAAAGATCCCGGGACGCCCTCCTCCTTGCCGCACTCGCGGCAGCAGGCGCTGCCGGCGGGGGTGAGCAGCAGCTCTCGCAGGAAGGCGTCTCTGCCTGCGACA
>CAZNIL010000078.1:0-6224 GCA_964573085.1 uncultured Methanoregula sp. | reverse complement strand
ATGGCAATCCTTGAATACAATGCCTTCTTACCATCGAATATGCGGCGGCCGGTTTTTCCCCTTTTAGTCTTGATTCTCATGTCAGGATGTATGGTCACTGCGGGCTGTTCAGGCCTCCTGACAAGTGAAGGGCCCCTGACCAGATACGTTGTATCCTCTCATCATCCTCCGGCGCTTGTGCCATTGCCTTCCACGGTCCCCGTCCAGACAACACCCCCTCTGACCATACCCAAAACTCCTGAAATCACCTTAACACCTACTGAGGATCCTTATTCCTATAACCAGATACGCGTCGTTCCCCGGGCAGATGATACCATAGAATACCGGTCCTTTAATTTCAGGTACCGGGATGTTGACTACTCAGTGCGGCTCCCGGTGAACACATCCATAATGCATGCAGTAAACGCATCATCAAACAAACATATGATCATCGACAGCAAAGAGGTGGGGTATTTCTACCAGCAGATGACTGATGATCCCTCGATGGAGGCGTTCTACTCGGATATCCTTAAGGAGATACGAAAACAGCGTTATAAAGGTGGCCAGACGCTTACCGACGACGAATATCTGGAATTTCTCGTAAGTTTCGTGCAACAGATACCCTATGATAATACTACCCCGGGCAACCCGCGGTATCCGATAGAGGTCATCTACGACCAGAAGGGAGACTGCGATGAAAAATCCATCCTTCTCACCGGGCTCCTCTCCCGTGAAGGGTATGATGTCGGTCTCCTGATATTTCCCACCCTGAACCATGCAACTGCAGGGATCAGGATTCACTTATCGACAAACAAACCCTCGTTTAAGGTATTTTCTGACATGAAAAGGGATTATGTTTATATCGAGACGACAACAACGCGGCTGATCGGGTTTTATGATGACGAGTACGGGAAAGCCCCCTCGCCGATCATTGTCCCCGTTGGCACAGGGACGCTCCTGTATGGTAAGGTAAATTACGTGATGAGTATTTTTTATGATATCCAGACGATCAAGACCAACATGAAGGCACTCGAAGAACGGGCGGGTGCTACCCAGACCCTCCAGAAATGGGATTATGATGCGTACGTTTCGTACGTCAATACGTACAACTTTGTCATGTCGACAAATGACCGGGTCGCGGCAATGGAAGCGATCCGCGAGAGCGAGCTCCCCCACAACTCTGCCTGCATGAGCTGCAATTGATCCATTTTTTGCATACGACTATACCTTGAAGTTCTCTTCTCTCCAAATACTCTGGCAGGTCTATGGAAGGTGCAGCAAGGGTCTTTGCCGGTGAATTCAACCGCGCGACCTTAACCGTTCAGAAAGCAGGATCATTAGGATCCTCATTTGTTGTTACCCCCGGTGGCGCATGGTGCCGGCTGATGTTTGTCTGCGGAGCCCTGACCGAAGTATCCGATCAAGGGGATATGCTCCATTGCAGGATCTCTGACCCGACCGGCACCTTTGACGTTGTGATCAGGGGATTCAGGACAGAACTTTTCATGATGGCAAAGAAGATCCCGGTCCCCTCATTTCTTACGGTTATAGGAACAGCGCAGATGTACCAGAGAAACGGGGTTTATGCACTGTCTGTACGTCCCGAATCCATACAGGTCGTCGACCGCACTGTTCGCGATCTCTGGATATTACGGACTGCCGATCTCACAATACGCCGTCTGGAGGACCTTGCGAATTCTCTCGACAAACGATTGGTAATCCCTGAAATAGAGGCTGTAATAGTACACTATGCGATTACCAAAGGGCATCTCCGGGATCTCGTGCTGATGGCCGAATCGGCGGTTTCTACAGTCCGCACATCGGTAACTCTAGCGCAGCAACGGGTAAACCCCCTTGATCTCATCAGAACGATCCTACAAGAACACCAGGGCGCACGGGGCTTAGCGATTGAAGAAATAATCTCGCACGCTGGGCCTGTTGGCATTTCTCCGGATGATGCAAAGGCTGCAATTGAAGAGATGATCAGGGAAGATGAGTGTTATCAGCCCCAGAAAGGCTTCATCAAGTTGCTATGAACCTTCAGTTTATTGAGGACGGGCCCGCGCTTATCGTTGAGAACAAAAAGCGCCTGCTGGTTGTCGCCGACCTCCATTTTGGCATCGAATCTGACCTTGCCCTGCATGGCTGGCATTTTGCGAGCAGGAGTAAAGAACGGCTCAGACGCGTCATTGCGTGCATACAAGCGACGAGCCCCGATGTCCTTGTCCTTCTTGGGGATGTAAAACACAGCATTCCCCGGACCACCCGGCAGGAATACCGGGAGATCCCCGACATCCTCTCTTCTCTGCGGGAAGAAGTCCCGATCAGGGTACTGCCCGGTAATCACGACATTGGGATCACGCGGTTCCTGCAGAAAGGGGAGATCATGCCAAAGGATGGAGCAATAATCGATGGTGTTGCATATATGCACGGGCATACGATTCCAAATCCGGATCTTTCCGGACGCCTGATCATCAGCGGCCACCACCACCCCATGGTCTCGCTGCATGACGAGGTGGGGTGCTCGCTGCGGGCACCGGCATACCTTCTGGCAGAACTACATCAGGATGAGGAGGAATGGGGGGCAAAAAATGATATTGCTCTTAAAAAGACACGGGTTCTTTTCATGCCCGCATTCAATGAATGCGCAGGTTTTGATATTCTCCGGATCATAAGACACCCGTTCTCTCCCCTCTCACGGTCAATCCGCATTGAGGGGGCAGAGGTCTTTCTTGCCGATGGTACGTATGTCGGATTAGTATCTGCATTAGAGGACAATGTCACCACTTGACCAGCTCGATGAACGGGTAAGCGCCTGTATAAAAAAGCGGGGATTTTCTACATTGTCGGATCCCCAGTTGCAGGCAATCCCCCAGATCCTTAACGGGAAAAATATCGTCCTCATTGCACCGACCGGTACCGGCAAAACCGAGAGCGCGATGATCCCGGTCTTTAACGGGTTGGTATCGGGTTCATCAGGAGGAGGGATCAAGGCGCTGTATATCACTCCCCTGCGCTCTCTCAACCGCGATATCCTTTCCCGGATGGAATGGTGGTGTCATGAACTTTCACTCACTATCGGAGTACGGCATGGGGATACCCCTGCATCAGAGCGACGCAGGCAGGCGCTTTCCCCCCCGGACCTTCTCATCACGACGCCTGAGACCCTGCAGGCACTTTTCATGGGTAAACTCCTTCGCAAGCACCTTACCGGGATACGGTATGTGATTGTTGATGAAATTCACGAACTGGCCGGAAGTAAACGGGGTGCGCAACTTGCCGTGGCGCTTGAAAGGCTATGTGTCTATGCAGGAAGTTTCCAGCGTATCGGTCTCTCTGCCACGGTTGGAAACCCCGATGAGATTGGGCGGTTCCTGTGCGGTAACCGACCTTTCTTTGTCGTGCAGGTTCCGGTGGCAAAACACCTGGACATCAGCGTCAGATTTGCCGGCGAAACCTTCAAAGAACAGTTAAAGGTGCTCTCCTCTATGCTTGGCGCCGCAGGGTCAACACTTGTCTTTGTGAACACGCGGGTAACCGCCGAGGCACTGGCACACGAACTTTTTGAACGCGGCGATATTGAGGTACACCATGGCTCTCTGTCAAAGGATGTGCGGATCGATGCCGAGGAACGGTTCAAACGGGGGGAGATCAAGACCCTTATCTGCACTTCGTCAATGGAACTCGGGATCGACATCGGCAGGGTGGATCATGTCATCCAGTTCGGGTCACCGCGTGAAGTTGCCCGGTTGGTCCAGCGTGTCGGAAGGGCGGGGCACCAGCTCCATACAGTTTCGCGTGGCACGATCCTTGCCACCGGGTTTTCTGATCTTCTGGAATCTGTGGTAATTGCGCGCAGGGCGCTTGCAAACGATATCGAAGATGTCACACCCCACAAAAATGCTGCCGATGTGCTCGCAAACCAGATCGCCGCGATCGCTGTCGAGTATGGCGAGATCGAGAAGGACAGGGTGCGCGAAATTGTCGAACGGACGCATGTATTTTCGGACTATGGCAACCTTCTTGATGATGTCTGTCGGCAGATGCAGGAGCACCGGCTCATCTGGCTGGACGGCAGCAGGATCGTGACCACGGCACGGGCGCGGAAGTATCTCGCCGGCAACCTTTCCATGATCCATGATGAGCGCAAGGTGCCGGTCTTTGACATGGTATCACGACGGACTGTTGGAACACTTGATGAATCCTTTGTTGTTGGGTGGGTGCATACGGGTGCGGTTTTTATCACCAAGGGCCAGTTATGGCGTGTCATCGAGATCGCGGACGGTAAACTCACCGTTGAACCGGCAAAGAAGGTTCAGGGGGAGATACCCTCTTGGGAAGGAGAACAGATCCCGGTACCATACAATATTGCGAGGGAAGCTGGGGCAATTCGAAAGAGGAGGAACATCGAGGATTACACCCGCGAATCTGACGGAATACGGTATGTCCGGACATTTCTTGGTGCAATGGACAAGAACCGTTCGCCGGTTCCTACCGATGACCTCATCACGCTTGAAAATTCTGACGAGGGGGTGGTCTGTAACATCTGTGCCGGGCACAAGGCAAATGAAGCGCTGGGGCGTGTTATCTCCATCCTGATCTCGGCAAAGTTCGGCACTACTGTTGGTATCGAACTGGACGCGTACAGGATCCTGCTTCGCCTCCCATCCTCTCTCCGAGCGGCAGATGTCCGTGACGTACTTATTTCGCTTGATCCCCTGCACCTGCCGGGCATCATCAGGCTCGCCCTCAAACGAACAGCACTTTTTAAGTGGAAACTCGTGCAGGTGGCAAAAAAATTTGGCGCAATTGACCCGGATGCCGACTATGAAAAAATTAGTATTCAAAGACTCCTGGAATTCTTCGATGGTACTGTCGTCCAGCAGGAAGCCTACCGCGAGCTGCTGTCTGAGTATATGGATATCGAGACTGCTGCGGCCATTGTTGCGCTGATCCAGAAGGGGGAAATCAGCATGAGTATCGGGAGGCTCTCCATAATCGGTGCAGAAGGACTGCTTACATCACGCGACCAGATCCCACCCCCCACTGCAGATCAGGCAGTAATCGCTGCGGTCAAGCGCCGGCTTGACGCCGATGATGT
Source organism: uncultured Methanoregula sp. (assembly GCA_964573085.1). GTDB lineage: Archaea > Halobacteriota > Methanomicrobia > Methanomicrobiales > Methanospirillaceae > MVRE01. Next base: position 1,144 of record CAZNIL010000078.1, on the reverse strand, counting down.
TGTGCTCTGCTGTATGAACTGCCGTGACTGGAAGAGCCGCACGGTGGTCTCCCGCGTCCCGGACAAGCCCCAGTGCCCGAAGTGCGGGGCCCGGCTGATTGCAGCGCTCAAACCATGGGAGGAACCGTTATACGCGATTGCGAAAAAAAAGAAAAAAACACCTGAAGAACAGGAAACCGAGCGGCGGCTGATGAAAAATGCAAATATCATACTCTCCAGCGGGAAAAAAGCAGTAATTGCGCTTGCGGCACGCGGGGTTGGTCCTGAGAACGCATCCCGCATCATTGCAACTCTTGCCGATGGGGATGGGTTTTACCGTGAAATCCTGAAAGCAGAGCGCAATTTTATCCAGACGCATCGTTTCTGGCAATGAAAAAGTATTGTCGAAGACCTTACTTAATACTAAATTAGCCTTCTCAAATAGTGTTAACGCAGCCAGATCCTAATCAGACCAATTTCTGACACTTTTGAGTTAACAATTGCCAAGAGTGTTGCGTTCAAAACTATAAAAAAAAGGAATGTGAAAAAAATTACATTATACTTTCGAGTTTCTGCTCGAGGAAGTCCAGTCCCTTCTTGATATCTTCAATGTTTTTCCCTCCGGTGAGGATGATCTTACCTGAGCTGAAGAGAAGGGCAACGATTTTGGGGTCCTTGATACGGTAAACAAGGCCGGGGAACTGTTCGGGTTCATACTCGATATTTTCAAGGTTTAACGTGATGACGACTTTGTTGAGGTTGATGTATTTGCCGATGTCGTACGAACAGACGATATTGGTGATGGCAACTCTGGGTTCCTTGTAGGTCTTCACTCCTGCTCCTTTGAGTGAGCTGATGATGATTTTTAACCCATCATTAAGTGCTTTTTTGTCCCGGATTCCGGTGAGCACAACCTTTCCTGAGGAAAATATCAGGGATGCAATTTTTGGCTTTTCGATCCGATATACTGCGCCCGGGAACCGTTTGGTGTTGAGCTCGCAGCTGGGGATCTTTTTTGAGACCATTGCGAGATCGATAGAATCAGCAATAACGCCGGACGCGACGATATTTTCGATCTTTAATGTTTCGTACTGTTTATCAGCCATCCAGTATGTAATCTGCGCTTCAAATCATAATACTAATGGAGAACCTTTATGTCCTATTC
>CAZNIL010000077.1:4824-6295 GCA_964573085.1 uncultured Methanoregula sp. | reverse complement strand
TGCCAGTCACTTCACCTTTGCCCAGACGTATGCAAACCGCTGGAACGCGGTGAAATGCCCGAGTATCCCGAATATCAGGAGCATCCACCCGAGCCATGCAAGCCCGCCGAATCCGGCAGGGAAGAGCAGGTCGATGATGCCCACAATGATGATCATTACAAGCCGGTCTGCCCGGCCGAGCAGACCACCGTAGTTCCGACCCACCCCCACCGCCTGCGCCTGCGTACCGAGGTACGATGCCATGAGCACCCCCGTGAGGGCAAATACGCCAATCTGCCACGGCACCAATCCCCCTGCAAAGATGCCCGTGATGATGAAGATGTCAGCGTACCGGTCAACCGCATGGTCGAGGAAATCACCTCTCATACTCTGGGTCTTCATCTCCCGTGCCACAGCCCCGTCCATCGCATCGCAGAATGCATTGAGGGCAACCGCAACAATTGCCCACAATTCCACCCTGAAGTAAAAAAGAAACCCGGCAGCAGCTGATGCAAGGAGAGCGGCGATGGTAAAAAAGTTCGGTGTCAGCCTGCACCGGATTGCGATCGAGACCAGAGGATCGAAATAGACTTTTGCAGATGACCGGTACTGGTCAAGGGTCATAGTCCCGCCTCCACAAAAGAAGACCAGTCGATCGTGCCGAACGCCGCCGGGATCTCCCCGTGTGCAAACCGTTCAATTTGGGTGGCGCAATATGCCGGGTCGTGACCGGTGGTGTCGATTTCAAGGATATGGGAGGGGTCGTGCATCTCCACCGTCTCGATCAGGCAGACGTCAAGCGCCTCAGCCTCTGCGTTCTCCCGGACCTTCTTTATCCGGTATTTTCGTTTCACGAGCCTCTTTTTCAGCTCGTCGGGGCGGCACCGGAGTACGACTATACGGTCGCAGGACAGGAGATGTGCAAAATGCCCCTCAACAAAACCGTTCACCGGCACAAACTCACGTGCCCACCGTTCAGTATCGATCTCCTGCGTATCCCGATCCTTGTCCTTCCCGGTGACATAGGGTTGCACTGTATCATTGATGTGGACAACGGTATGCCCGCGGCGGGCAAGCTCGTCTGCAACCATTGATTTTCCGGTACCGGGAGTCCCGGTGATACCGCACATCATAATCCGTTAATCGCCTGTATGAAGAGCTCGTTCTCCCAGTCCTCTCCGATGCTCACCCTGATGAAGTGGTCAGGAAGCCCGGCAAAACTCCTGCACGAGCGGACAATCACTCCATGCCGGGCAAGTTTCTCCACCATCTGGTCCCCCGTGCCGGGTGAAACATCCACCATGACAAAATTTGCGTCTGATGGCAGGACCGGGTACTTCACCTCATCAGAGAAACGTTTTCTCCAGCGCTTCACCTGCGAGATATAGCGCACTGCATGCTCCCTGTCCAGAAGAGCATATGCAGCTGCTGCGGCAGACACGGAATTGACCGTGAACGGGGTACCAGCCCGCTGGTAATACGGCTGCAGCCA
>CAZNIL010000077.1:0-4724 GCA_964573085.1 uncultured Methanoregula sp. | reverse complement strand
GTGCGATCTCTTCTGCCTTTTTCGCAAATACGTAACCGCCCTGTTTATAGCATGACCTGACCAAGTGCTCCATCGATCACCCCGATCACACGGTCGATCTCCGCATCAGAGATTACAAGCGGCGGGACCAGCCGGAGATTTCCATCCCCCGCACAGTTGACAAGGACTCCCTTCTCTGCGCACTTCTTCTGGACATCCACACACTTATCCCCTGTGGAAACTCCGATCATCAGCCCGCGGACACGGGGGTTATACGTTGCGAGCCCTTTGTTGAACTTCTCCCCTTTCCGGCTTACATCGGGCAGGATCTTCTCGATGACCCCGATCGTCGCAAGGGCTGCTGCACATGCCAGCGGCCCCCCGGCAAATGTGCTGCCATGCTCGCTCTTTGCAAACTCGAGTCCCTCGCGGGCGAGAAGCGCTCCCATGGGAAAACCGCTTGCGATCCCTTTTGCAAGCGTGATGATGTCCGGTTTCACCTTTGTGTGCTGGATCGCGAGCCATTTTCCCGTGCGCCCCATGCCTGTCTGAACCTCATCAACGATCATGAGGGCTCCCGTTCGATCGCACAGCTCGCGGATCCCTTCAAGGAAACTGTCGGGGGGGATGATAACCCCTGCCTCGCCTTGGATCGGTTCGACAATGACCCCTGCGGTATCATCATCAACTGTTTTTTTCAGCCCTTCAAGGTCGCCATACTCTGCAAATGTGCACGGAATGCCGAGCGGTTCGAACGGTTCGCGGATTGCGGGCTTGTGCGTCACCGCAAGCGAGCCGATCGTCCGCCCGTGAAACCCATGGGTAAATGCAACGAACTTCTTTCTCTTGGTTCTTACACGGGCAAGCTTCAGGGCGCCATCGATTGCTTCCGCCCCCGAGTTTGAGAAGAAAGCCTTGTGCATCCCGGTCACCTCCACCAGTTTTTTTGCAAGAACTCCCTGGTGGGGCACGTAGTAGAGGTTTGAGCAGTGGATAAGCTCACGCGCCTGGTCGCAGATTGCCTTGACAACCGCCGGGTGGCAGTGGCCGGTGCTGCAGACTGCAATGCCTGCCACGCAGTCAATGTACTCCTTTCCTTCCGCATCCCATACTATCGAACCCTTGCCCTTCACAAGCGCCATGTCCCGGGAGAAGGCGGGCATAAAGTAGCGCTCATCAAGGTCTTTGAACATTTTTGTGTTTTGCATGTCAACCACTTTTTTTCAGATGGGGGTGTTAATTTTTTTCGTCTGTTATTCATATTCAATCGTTGCCGGAGGTTTTGCGGTGATATCGTACACAACCCGTGCCACGCTCGGGATCTCCGCGGTGATCCTCGAACCGATCCTCAATAAGTGCGGAAACGGGATCTCGAGGGGGTCGGCGGTCATGCCATCCCGGGAATTGACTGCACGGATAGCAACAATCCACCCGTGGATACGGTTGTCCCCTTTCACCCCGGTGCCCAGCCCAAGAAGTGCGGCAAAGCACTGCCATGGCCGGTATTGTTCCACCAGCTCACTCTCAACGATCCAGTTTGCTTCGCGGATAACTGCGACTTTTTCTAATGTTATCTCGCCCAGCACGCGGACGGCAAGCCCGGGACCAGGAAATGGCATCCGGTGCTGGATCTCCCTAGGCAGCCCAAGGGCTCCGGCAACCTCCCGCACCTCATCCTTGTAGAGATCCCGGATCGGTTCGATAACCCGGGTAAATTCCATATGGAGCGGCATGCCGCCGACATTATGGTGGCTTTTTATCCCCCCCTCACTCTCGATCCGGTCAGGATAGATGGTGCCTTGCAGCAGGCATCGTGCCCCTTGCTTTTTTGCTTCTCGCTCAAAGACCCGGATGAACCGCTCACCGATCGCTTTACGCTTTGCTTCGGGATCAATGATACCTTTGAGGGCTGCAAGGAACTCATCACCGGCATCCACGATCTGGAGGGGGATGGTGCCGAAGATCGTCCTGATGCGGTCGGTCTCTCCCTTGCGCATCAGGCCGGTGTCAATATAGATGGGGATGAGCCGATCGCCGATTGCCTGGGCAGCAAGAGCGGCGCACACTGAGCTGTCAACACCGCCTGACAGGGCCATAACAGCCCGGTCATTGCCTGTTGCAGTCTTGATCTCCTCGATAGCCTGCAGGATGAATTTTTCCGTATTGACCATAGTTTCCCAACTACTATTTCGTCCGCTTGTTCGCCCTGCACGCTTCAACAAACCCAAGATACGGGGGAGACGGGTGTGTCGGGCGGGACTTGAACTCGGGGTGAAACTGGGTTGCAAGGAAGAACGGGTGACTTGCTAGTTCAGCACACTCCATCCGGTTTTTGTTCCTCGCAGAAAAGATTAGTCCTGCGTGCTCAAACTTTTCAATAAACCTTGGGTTCACCTCATACCGGTGCCGGTGCCGTTCAGTGATCATCTTCTGCCCGTACAGCTTCATCGCCAGCGTCCCCTCACGAATCTCGGCAGAATAATCACCAAGACGCATCGTACCGCCCAGTTCCGTAACCCCTTCCTGTTCCGGCAGGAGGGCAATCACATGTGTTCCCCCACCCATCTCCTCGCTTATCGCGTCCGGGATACCCAGGACATTCCGTGCATATTCGACGACACAGAGCTGGAACCCCAGGCAAAGACCGAGGAACGGCACGTTGTTCTCCCGTGCGAACCGGATGGCCTCAATTTTACCTTCGATGCCGCGTTTGCCAAACCCTCCCGGTATCAACACGCCATCATAATCTTTCAGCTGGCACGTTTCAAACCGCTCGGCATCCAGCCATACAATCTTAACCTCGGTTGAAAGAGCCCTTCCGGCATGTTTGAGCGCCTCTTTTATGCTGATGTAGACATCCTCAATGCCGTACTTGCTCACGATTGCAACCGTGACGCGGTTTGTATACTCTTTGGTCACCAGACGGTACCAGCTGGAATCCGCCTCCCGTTTTTCAAGATTCAGGTGCGTGGAGAGTGCATCGGCAATCCCCTCCTTTTCCATCTCCATAGGTACTTCGTAGATGTCCGGTACAGTCGCAGCACTGATAACACCCGTCTGGGGGAGATCGCAGAATGCCGAGATCTTGCGTTTGGTGTGGGCTCCGATGGGGCGTTCACTCCTGCCGACAATGATCTCCGCGTGGAGCCCGAGCTCCCGTAGCGCCTTGACCGAGTGCTGGGTTGGTTTTGTCTTGAGATCGCCCATCGTGTCTTCGGGTATAAGGGTGACATGGATCAGGACATAATCATGTTCGGGCAACTCGCCCCGCATCTGCCGGATAGCTTCCAGAAACGGCATGCTCTCAATGTCGCCCACGGTGCCACCCACTTCAACGAGACAGATATCTGCTTTTTTCCCATCAGGAAACTCCTCTTCCGCAGCCTGCCGGATGCATGCCTTGATCTGGTCGGTGATATGGGGAATGATCTGCACGGTTTCTCCAAGAAAATCGCCCCGTCGTTCTTTTTCGATCACCGTGCGATAGACCTTTCCGGTGGTGATATTGTGGGGGGAGGTGAGTTCGATATCAAGGAAGCGCTCATAATTGCCGAGGTCGAGGTCGACCTCTCCCCCATCCTTGAGTACAAAGACTTCCCCATGCTGGGCCGGGTTCATCGTTCCCGCATCGATGTTGAGGTAGGGGTCGATCTTGACCGCGGTGACCCGGTACCCGCGGTTCTTGAGGATACGCCCCACGGACGCTGCTGTGATCCCTTTTCCAAGCCCGCTCATCACACCGCCGGTAATAATGATGTACTTCACGTAGGTCTCCTTAATTGATGTATCATTTGAGTGCAATCCGTATTATTGTTATCATCCCACCGTCAGGATAATAAGGAATGATCCGGGCAGTATCGTTTAATAGGATTAGGAAAAAATCTTTAATTTTTACTGACAACGTATGAGCATGCAATTCCGAAAACTTATTTCATGCATATGCCTGTTCGCTGCATTATGCATCCTGATGCACCCGGTGACAGCTGCCTCAACACCCGATGAGGCTACGACAAATTACAATTTAGCGGAGATAAAACTCTCGCAAGGTGAGTTTGAACAAGCTATCCATTATTTTGACCAAGCGCTGGCAGCAAACACAACAATGATGGAAAAAACCGGCACGATTGTCTATATTTACAGCGACAAAGCGTATGCCCTCATTCAACTCGAAAGGTACAATGATGCACTTACCACCCTAGATCAGGGTCTGGCCATAGACAATACCTATCCGCTTTTATGGTACAACAAAGGAGTTGCACTCTATAAACTGGGCAAAACCCAGGATGCTGTCAATGCCTATGATAAGGCAATCCTGAGGGCAACCAGCATCAAGGAATCCCTCAACAAAACTGCAGGTGAGACGGATTCCCTTGTTGATTCCCTTCCCAAGTATTTGACAAACAAGGGAGATGCCCTGTTAGATATGGGACGCTACCAGGACGCGATCACTGCCTACAAACAAGCGCTTAACGAGGACCCGGGATATACCCGGGCAACGGACGGGCTCGCCCGTGCACAGCAGAAATCTTCTGATTTCTCCCCGGTGATGATCATCGCCGTGATCGCATTGATCGTAGTCGGGTGCGGTGCTGCTTATTTCGTATTGAAGAAAAAACCGTCAGGAGATTCTGCGGCTGAAAGGAAAGGAAAGAAAAAATAAAATTTTTTAAAATTTTTTCAGGTTTTTCTTTTTCAACTTTTTTTCAAACACCCATAGTATCTTAAAAAAATCATTTTAATAAAAA
>CAZNIL010000076.1:0-6310 GCA_964573085.1 uncultured Methanoregula sp. | reverse complement strand
GCGGTGTTCCTGTACACGCCAACATTCAGGTTCTCCATAAGAGTGCGGAATTTCTCTTCGCTCTCCCGCAGGGATGCTATCGCCCGCTTGCGCTCTGTGATGTCGCGTGCGATATGGACGCTCCCGATCAAGGTTCCATCTGCGTCGCGCAGCGGGGAGACGGTAACAAGAAAATCTCCACCAAGGTGATCCTCGTGGACTTCGCTTGTGTGTTCATTCCCATCGCGTATGAGCTTGAGGTGGGGGCAGATGGCGGGCGGGGCATCTGTGCAGTGTATCACTTCAAAGCAATGCAGGCCAACTGCCTGTTCGGGTCTGATGCAGAGCTTCTCTGCCATGGGCCGGTTGACCCGGATGATTTTATGGTTGAGGTCAATGAGCGCGATAAGATCCGGTACGGCATCAAAAGTCCGCTCCCATTCTTCCTTTGCAATGACCAGGCGTTGTTCATTTTCCTTCAGACGTAAGGAGAGGTACGAGACGACAACCGCGATCACCATGAACATGCCGCACCGGATTGCTGCAGAAATGAGGTCCTGAGGGTACCCTGACCGGGTCGCTGCAATCATCGTAAAATAGATTGCAGAAATTCCCATCGCAAACCACACGCCACGGCGGGGATAATAGAAAGATGCGAGGATTATGGGGAGATACAGGAGGTGGGAAATGACAATGGTGATCCCGATGAGCAGCCCGTACAGGTTGAGGGCGAGAGCGAACAATGCGGTCCCGGATACGAGAAGAAGGGGGGTGCGTGGATCGGCTCGGAACCGGTCGATCAACGAGATAATCATAGAACACCCTGTAAAAATTTCAACTGCCTGTTCGTTGAAAGGATCATAGATCACCAGCCGTTAAATAATATCGCCACGGGAGAGCAATAAACCAAAAAATAAAGCCATGAATAAATAAAGCCCAAAATCACAAAAAACGAGTACCATCCCGGGAGGCAGGTGAGAGAGAAAAATGAGGGAATAAAATACTTTACAACGCGTTAACAAGCGACCTGCGGGTCACTATACCGATCAACCTGCCCTTTTCTGCGACCGGTACCGAGCTGATATTTTTCTTCAGCATCATATCGATAATCTCAGTAACCTTTGCCGTGCGATCGGTGGAGATGATTGGGGAGCTCATGATATCTTTTACAAGCAGGTTGCGGATCCGGTGGTCCTGGTGTTTTCCGGTAACTGCTTCGCGGAATTTGCGCATTGCGACTGCTACATCTGTCTCGGTGACGATCCCCGTCATTTTGCCGTTCTCGGTCACCACAAAACGGGTGATATTGTCGTCCATCATGCGTCGGCGGAGGTGGACCACCCGCTCATCTGCTTCAATGGTGACCGCATCCTCCATCACCCCGTCAGCCGTACCATCCGGCTTCACTTTCCTGAGCAGGTCACCGGCACCCACCTGACCGATGATCTTGTGGTCGCTGTCATACACCACCACCAGCTTATAGCGCTGGAGCAGCGGCACAAGGACGTTGATGCTTTGATCAGGGTAGATGCTCGTGAAGTCCTCGTCTACAACGCTTGCGACGTGAAGTGCCGAGGGGGCGAGACCGGAGTTTTGTTTGCTCCCCAGCTTCTTGGCAATGGCCTGGCGGGAGACAATGCCGGCAACGCTTGTATTGTGCAACGCGATCAGCGGGTCAATACCCTCGTCAAGCATCCTGTCGAGCGCTTCGGTTAATTTCGCAGATTTTGCAATTGTCACTGGTTTTACCATTACATCTTTAATGAACAGTTCTTTTGTCATTTCGCCACTTCCCGGATAATATCATCGCGTTTTATAATGCCTGCAATGTCGCCTTTTTCTACGACCACAAGGCTGTTGATCTGATGTCTGTTCATGGTTGAGACGGCCTGGTTCACCGGAGTGTCCGGAGGTGTGGTGATTACCGGGGAGGTCATAATATCCTCCGCAATAACGGGGGCAAGGGATAGCATCCCTCCCCTCATTATGCCCCGCGGTTGTCTTCTTTTCCTGACGGTTACACCCCGCTCCGGGCCACCGGCAATCTTCTGTCCGTTGTCAAAGAATGCCAGATTGGTTTCGGTGATAATCCCCGCAATGGACTCATCATTGTTCGTGACGACCACCTTGTCATTACGTTCGCTCATTACATCAATAACATGGTCAAGCGAATGGTACCGGCTTACGGTCGCAACATCCTCCATCATGTCTGCGACCGGGCATATGAGGTTTTTGATCAGTGTAGACTTCATGAGGTCTGACTTGGTCACGATACCGGTCACCGCATCCCCGTCAACCACGGGCACACTGCTGATAGTGTTCTTCACAAGGATGCGGGCGATCTCACGAATACCCGTATCCGGCCCGACCACGATCGGATCGGGTACGGCGAGCACACTCACCGGGATGCTGTCAATAGGGCGCCGGCGCCATGCGGGCTCGCTCTGCCGGAGCCGGTATGCAAGGTCCTTTTTGGTGATAATTCCCGACAGCACCTCCCCTTTCATGACCAGCAGCCGGGAGATATGGTGCCTGACCATCAGGTGACGGGCGTGTGCCACGGTTTCTGACGGGCTTATCACCATGACCGGTGCAGACATTACATCTGAAGCTTTCATCTCTCTTCCCCCTTTGCAAAAGCCCGGACAAGGTCAAACTCGGTAACAAGCCCGATGAGGTGCGTGTCTTCTATAACAGGAAGGGCACCGATATTCTTTTCCAGCATCTCACGGGCTGCTTCATGTATGCTTTTATCCGGCGTCGTGGTGAAGAGGTCACCGGCGATCAGCGTCCGCACCTCAAGTCCCATCACCTCCCCGACATCACCGGTACTGAGCCGGGTGAACACTTCACGGCTGCCGAGATACCGCATAATATCGGTGGCGGTGAGGATACCGTACAGGACGTCGTCACTCACGACAGGGAGCCGCCGGAAACGATATTTTGTCATCTCATGGGTTGCTTCCCCGATCGGGCAGTCCGGCCGGATTACCCGGAGAGAGCCGGTCATGACTTCCTCGACGGTAAGCCGGCTCTTTTCTGCCGCGAGCACCCGCATGACATCCCGCTCGGTCACGATACCTGCAAGAACACCTCCCTCGCCTACGATCGGAATTCCCCCGATTTTTTTATGCACGATGATCTTTGTCGCATCTGCAATCCGGGCAGTGCTGGGGAGTGTTTCGAGCTTCGGGGTCATGATCGCCCGTACACTCTCATTCACCGCAGAGATCAGGTTACCCCCGTGTTTCACCTGCACAAGCCGGTACTTATCCCCACCACCCATGAGGTTGATGATATCCCCCGATGTGATAATCCCCCGCAGTTTTTTTGTGCCTGCGTCAGTCACAGGGAGCCGCCGGAACCCGCATTCCGTCATCGTCTCCACGGCCCCCATGATCGTAGTGGTAGGGGGTACCGATACCACGTCCCGGGTAGCGATCGCCATGATCTCGCCTTCCTGCACCACAATGTGGGACCTGAACTCAACAGGCCCCCTGTCGAATTTGCCATGCATCTTGAGCAGTTTGTCTCCCTGCTTCATGCCGGGGTCATTTTTCTCCATCTGATCACTCCTTCTTCTGGCAAAATTTCCTATTGTAATTTTTTGAGATAGCGGAATTTTTCTTTCCGGGGATATTCTTATTTTTTTAGCCATGCACCAACGGCCGCTGGCGAACCGGATTCAACGGATTCCGGCAAGGACATCGTGCCGGTCGACGATACCCACGATAGACCCTCCGTCAATGACCGGCAGGCAGCTCACATCATGCTGTACGAGCAGCCGGGCAGCGGTGCTGATCATGTCATCAGGTCTGATGGTGATAACCTCCCGGGTCATGATCTCTCCTACGGGTGTGTGCTTCGCGTGAGCACGTGCAGTTCTCGTCCGGCCACCCCGGAGGAGGTCGCGACGGGATATGATCCCAACCAGTTTTTTCTTCCTGACCACGGGGAATGCGGAGAACCCGGTCTGGACGATCAGGGTATAGATATGCTGGACGGGGATAGTTTCATCCGCTGTCACCACGTTTCCGGTCATGCAATCGAGAACCCTGCCACGAAGCTCGTGGCGTGAGATGATGACCGGGAAGAGATCGGAGAGCAGCACACCTCCGGTAACATGCCTCTGCCCGTCCACCACCGCCGCGCTGTCGGTGTGGAATTTTTTTATCTCCCGTGCCACCTGCTCAATCTGGTCTGCTGCATGCACTTCCGGCGCATTTTTTACAAATCCTTCAACGGTGACGTTTGACCGTGTCGCGGTCACGCGGAGACCGTCCGTGATATCGACGTAGCCAAGCAGTTTTTTTGCATCGTCCACGACATACACCTCACGGAACCGGTCGTCACGCAGGATCTGCCGTGCTTTTGTTATCTGGTCACTGAAACGGAGCACAGGGATCTCAATTCTGAAATCCTGTGCAACTTTCATGTGATCTTTTCCTCCTCTCGGCAACGGGCGCAGAGCATCTGGTTGTCGACCCGCTTAAGCTCATCAGACATCTGGCTGCAGCGATTGCACATGCCCATCTCAACGACATCCTCACGGTTGATCTCGATGAGATCAGCCATCAGTTCGTTGAGCTCATTTGAAACGGTAAGGAGGTCACGGACGGTAACAATCCCGATAACCTTGTTGTCTTCATCGACAACGGGGAGCCTCCTTACCCGGTGCTTCACCATCATATGGGCAGCGTCTCCCACAGTCTTTTCAGCACCCACCGTAATCAGCGGCGTGCTCATGATCTCGTTCACATGTATTTTGCCTGGTTTGAGATCCTTTGCCACCACTTTGCAGTTGATGTCCTGCTCGGTCACGATGCCGACGGGAAGATTTTTGGTAAGAACGATGCAGCTTCCCACATCGTCGTGGCACATTGCCGCTGCAGCTTTTGCCACGGTGGCGCTACTGGAGATCGTCGTCGGGTTGCTTCGCATCACCTCGTTTAAGGGAACACGGGTCTCGAACCGGATTGCGTTGGTTGTCTTTTTCATGAGATCACCTCCCTTGAGCTTTTTGCCTGATGTTTACAATTTACCAATACTCACCAACTCCGATATAAAGGATTGGGCAGTGCCATGCAATTATGCAATGGAGTGATAAGGTAAAACAGATGCGCTGCGGATGGATATATAAATAACGCCGGTGCGGGGGTTTCGAGCAGAAGAAACATAATAAAGGTCGCATTCTATACATTACTTACGAGTTGAGGGCACCACGTTGCGACGATTGTGGTTTATGCCCGAGGTGTTTTAATGAGGATATTTTATCAGACGTTTGGCAGAGTAAAAAAGAAATTTTCCAGCTTCCTTTCCCGTTTTTTTAAGAAGAAGCGGACCCGTATTGGCATTTACGGGCCCCCCAATGCGGGAAAGACCACGCTTGCCAACCGGATAGCCCGCGACTGGACCGGCGACGCGGTCGGCCCGGTGAGTGAGATCCCGCACGAGACCCGGAGGGCACGCAGGAAAGATGATATCATCATCTCCGGTGCAAATGGCGCTACGCTCACCATCGATATCGTCGATACCCCGGGTGTTACGACAAGGATCGACTATCACGAGTTCCTGGAGTTCGGGCTCGATAAGGACGAAGCGGTCATCCGTGCACGTGAAGCGACTGAAGGCGTCGCCGAGGCGATGCACTGGCTCCGCGAGGATATTGACGGCGTCATCTATATGCTCGATTCCACGCTCGACCCTTTCATGCAGGTCAATATCATGATGGTCGGTATCATCGAGAGCCGGAAGCTCCCCGTCCTGATCGTTGCAAGCAAGATCGACCTCCCGCAAGCTGCACCGGCACGTATCCGCAGCGCTTTCCCCCAGCACCCGGTCATCGCCGTTTCGGGGCTTGATGGGAAAAATGTGGAAGAGCTCTACGAGACGATGATCGAACGCTTCGGATAATCTGCAGGGGGAGGAGGTCTCAAATGCCACACAAGTGTACCAAGTGCGGGCGTGAATACAAGGACGGGTCGACCGAGATCCTCAAAGGCTGCGCAAGCTGCGGCGGCAAGAAGTTCCTCTACGTAAAGGAGGCGGATCTCAACAAAGACATTTTAGAGGAGAAGTCGATCGAGGAGATCACCGAGGAGACAGAGGAGCGGGTGCTCGAGATCAGACCTGAGCCTAAAAAAGATGTAGAAATGTACGACCGGGTCGAGACCATCCGGATCGTGGGGCCCGGCTCCTACGAATTAAACATCGAGAAGATGGCAAAGGGCGATGAGCGGATCATCTCGGTGGGAAAAGAAGGGGTATACAATATTGATCTTCTCTCGTTTACCAAAGGCCCTAAGAAAAAGAGAGGGAAGAAGAGATAACA
>CAZNIL010000075.1:0-6408 GCA_964573085.1 uncultured Methanoregula sp. | reverse complement strand
TCTCCATTACCTATCAGGTTGACATGGACGGTTTGTCCGTAATATCATAACGTCTCAGGACTGCACCTTTTTGTGCGGCGATCTGTAATTTTTGCGCCGGCGATGCGTGTCCTGCGATGGACCGGTGGTGACAATGGCGCAGAATCCAAAAATCCGTACACCCATCGTCTGCGTGATGGGGCACGTCGATCACGGGAAGACCTCACTTCTCGACCGGATCCGCGGCTCGTCGGTGGTCTCATCCGAGGCGGGCGCGATCACCCAGCATATCGGCGCAACCATCGTTCCCATCGAGGCGATACGGAGCATGAGCGGCACGATGGGCAAGGCGCCAATCAACATCCCCGGCCTTTTGTTTATCGACACGCCGGGCCACCACGCGTTCACTACGCTGCGTGCACGGGGCGGGGCGCTTGCCGATATGGCGATCCTTGTTATAGATATCACACAGGGGTTCCAGCCCCAGACGGTTGAGGCGCTCCAGATCCTGCGCAACTGCAAGACACCGTTTGTGATCGCAGCGACGAAGATCGACCGGGTCCACGGCTGGCGGACAAACGAGAACGAGACGTTCGTTTCGTCATTTGCCAAACAGAACGAACGGGTCAAGGGCGATATTGAGAACAAGACCTACGAGATCGTGGGAAAACTCTCGGAGCTCGGGTTCTCCGCTGACCGGTTCGACCGGGTCGTCGATTTCCAGCGCAACCTCGCGATTGTGCCGGTGAGCGCCCATACCGGTGAAGGCATCCCGGACCTGCTCCTTGTCATGATCGGACTCGCCCAGCGGTATATGGGTGAGGAACTCGCGCTCACGGTCGATGGCCCGGGCGCAGGTACCGTGCTTGAGGTAAAAGAGGAGCGCGGGCTCGGGACGACACTCGACGTAATCCTCTACGATGGAACGCTCTCGATCGGCGACGAGATCGCAGTCGCCGGAAAAGATGCGGTCGTGGTCACGAAGGTCCGGTCGCTCCTGCAGCCCCGCCCGATGAAGGAGATCCTCGTCGAGGACCGGTTCGAGCGGGTCAGGTCGGTCGCTGCCGCATCAGGGGTCAAAGTGACGGCCCCCAACCTCGAACGGGTCATTGCGGGCTCACCGCTCTTTGTGATCCGGGGCAACCGCGAGGATGTTGAGGCCCGGGTTCAAAAGGAGATGAGCGAGATCCACGTGAACCTCTCTGAAGAGGGGCTCGTGATCAAGGCGGACACGATAGGGGCTCTCGAAGCGCTCTGCAAGGAACTGGAAGCAAAGGAGATCGGTGTGATGCGGGCAGAAGTCGGCGGGGTGAGCCGGCACGACCTGATCGAGACCGAGACGATCAAGAACCCGTATTACCGCGCCCTGCTCTGCTTCAACACCCCGATCCTCCCCGATGCGCAGGACATGATCAAGGACCCGCTCTATACGCAGGTCAAAGTCTTTGACGGCAGGGTGATCTACCAGCTCATCGACCAGTACGTTGCGTGGCGGGACGAGCAGAAACGGCTCCTGGAGCAGAAACGCTTCGAGCACGTCGTGATGCCGGCAAAGATCCGTCTGCTCCCTGACTGTGTCTTCCGGCAGAGCAACCCCGCGGTTGTTGGCGTGCGGGTGCTGGGCGGAAAACTGCGCAGCGATGTCGAGCTGGTCAGACTGGACGGTAAAAAGGTCGGACACCTCAAGACCATGCAGATGAGGAGCGAAACCATCCGCGAAGCTGACGCGGGGCAGGAAGTGGCGATCTCGATCGAAGGGGCAACTGTCGGGAGGCAGGTGAGCATCGGCGATGACCTGTTTGTAGACATTCCCGAGCGGCACGTAAAAGTGCTCGAGCGCGAGATGGTAAAGACCCTTAACCCCGCTGCGCAGGAAGTGCTCGCAGAGTTTGCGGCGATGCGGCGCAGGGCAGACCCTTTCTGGGGCAAATAAGTCTTATTTTCCTATCGACGCGAGGATTTAATAGAGTGTCCAGCGTATAACGTGGGTACTTCTCGTGAGTAAGCGGCAGCGCCGGTAACGAAGAGATGAGAAAAACCCTCAATACGGGGATATAATTTACAGGAGTTATCATATGGTTGAATTCAAGGTCGTTGTTGCAGACCCAAAGACAGGACGCGCCTATAACGTCGACGCAGGCAGCGGTATGGCAGGCGCGCTCGTTGGTAAAAAGATCGGGGACGAAGTGGACGCGGGTCCGCTGGGGCTCTCCGGCTACAAGGTAAAGATCACCGGCGGATCGGACCGGACCGGAACACCGGCGAACAAGAGCCTTCCCGGCGCAGGGAGAAAGAGGCTCCTTGTCGCCGCCGGCATGACCGGGTACCATCCCAAGATGGAGGGACAGCGCAGGAGAAAGATGCTGCGCTCAAAGGAGATCACACCGGACTTTGTCCAGGTGAACACCCTGGTCACCGCGTACGGTGACAAGACGCTCGAGGAGATGTTCCCGGCAAAAACCGAAGATGAGAAGAAAGCGGACGCTGAAAAAACCCCCGCAAGACAGCCGGCCGCTAAAAAATCAAAGAAATAAAAAAATTACCGGTTCTTTTTTACACTGGCTTTCAGGTCTTCAAGCTTGTCCTCAAAGGGGACGCTATGTCGTTTTGCGATGATCGCAGCCGCCGCTTCGGGCAGCAGGTTGCCATCAAACCCGCCCTTGATCAGCTGGTTCATTTCCGCGACGATTTCAGTCTCCTCTTTTTTTGTTGCCTGTGCAATCCGCCGGATCAGGTCCTGCACCGGGTCCTTTTTTTCAAAAATGACCGAGGTCGGTTTGAACCCGACCGGGATTGTGATGCCCGATATATCAAAATTGGGAGAGAAGACGCCATTCTCCTGCACCAGCAATCCCTCTTCCTCCGCATTTTTTAATAAAAGGTTTGCCTGCTCGGTACTCATCCATTTGCGGTCGAGTGCAAAGTAGTAGACCAGCTCGTTCTTCCGCATCGCCGTTTTCCTTGAATGCCGGAACGGCGCCGCAATGGTCGTTTTCAGTGCCACGTCTATTTACCGAGGAGGAGGTTCTTCATATCCAGCGCATCGAGCCCGCCGGGCGCTCCTTCCCTGGAGATGTCGATATCGGTGTGCCTGACCCGGTCAGTGAGCCGTACAAAAAACGCGTCGTTTGCGATCGGCACCTTGCCACCGCTCCGCAGTGCAAGCGCAAGCACCGAGATGCGCATGTCCAGCGCTTCGGTGACGGTCCCGGCCCGCAGTATTTCCGGCGTGATATCGCCAAATGTTGCACGGTCAACTGCCACTTCGACTTTGATCTTGACCTTGACAAGCTCCTTCCCGGACGATGTCTTGGTTGTTTCTGAGCCGTCAAGGGATGCGATGTGCTTAATCGTCTCCAGAAATGGAATGCCCATCGTAAACGAGAGGTCAATTTTCTGGGGGAACCGGTAGTAGATCCTTCGCATAGCTATTCTGTATGAAATACAAGAGAGAAAAGGTACTGGTTGACAGGGAGTGGCAACAGGATTTATTCCAGCAGCACCGCGTTGATGACGCCGTCCTGCCCGGGCCGGCTGACAATGCGGGCGCGCCCGATCTCGGTTGTGATAATTGCGCCTTTGGTGAGGAGGTTGCGCCGGACATAGTTCGGGTTTGCGCTGTTCTCCTCAACGTTCGTGATCTTTGCCTTCTTGGTATCACCGTTTGCTGCATTCGTCACGTTTGCGTATTGTGCACGCATGGCACGCACCTTCTCGTTCGCGCCGGTTGTGCGTTCGATCTTTCTCTTGTCCTCACCGAGGTGGGTATCTGTGGGCGCAAGCCCGATCTCGGTTCTCCGCTTCCCCTGAGCCGGACGGATGCGGCCGCCGGTCACTTTCCGAACTGATAATCCTTGCCAGAGCATGAATAAACCCCGTTATATCACTTGTCTTCAGATGATCCCCCGTGCGGCAAAGGGCAGCAGAGAGGTTTTTCTAAAGAGCGTGCTCTATATATTCCCTTTCCAGTTATTTAACAGCTGTGTTCACCGAAGGATCTCATCCAGCAGGGCGACGATGCCGTCCCCCGTTTTCAGGTTCGTCCGGAAGACTTTCATGGACGGGTTGTACCTATGGATATCCGACTCCATCCGGTCAAGGTTCGCACCCACAGCCTCTGCGAGGTCGACTTTATTGATGACACCGATCGTGCAGTCCCGAAACATCATCGGGTGCTTGTTCACGACATCGTCGCCTTCCGTTGAACTGACGATAACGATCCGTTTTTCCGCGCCCAGTTTAAAGTCGGTGGGACAGACCATGTTGCCCACGTTCTCGATGAAAAGCATGTCGATCTCATCGAGCGGGAGGTGGTCGATCGCGTGTTCTACAAGATGGGCGTCGAGGTGGCATTCCTTGCCGGTGTTTGCATTATAGGCGGGGATGCCCAGCGATCTGATACGTTTGAAGTCGTCGTCCCCGTACACGTCACCGGCAATCGCCCCCGCCCGCTTCGCTTTCTTTACGAGCAGCGGGACGAGCCGTTCGATGAGTGCAGTCTTCCCCGAACCGATCGCGCCCAGGAGGTCAAACGCCCGCACTCCGTGGGCCATGAGGTGCTCCGCATTATGTTCTGCAATCCGGTTGTTGACGTCGTAGACATCCTTTTCGATCCTGACGTCGATATGGTGCATGCACTAAAGGTTGGAGCGTACAGTGTTTATACCTTAACACACAAACCATCCTGCAATGGCAGATGAGTGTGTCCTGTATCCCTGTTACTTCAACGGCGCGCTGAAACGGAGCGAAGGACGGCGGGTGCCTCTCGTGGCAGGAGGCAAGGCCCCCTCGCTTGCCGAACTCGAGCGGGCGCTGAAACGCTCAGGTCTTGCGTTCCGTGCTGAGGACAGCCACCACCCCGCCCACTGGCAGCGCCATGAGGGGAGGGTTGTCGTTGAATGGAAGAAAAGCAAGGAAACGCTCATCAAAAAAGTGGCGCAGCAGCTGGGAGGCAGACGATGAAGGCAATGTACGACCTGCACACGCATACGATCCACTCGGACGGGGAGATGCTGCCGATCGAACTCGTACGGCGGATGGCGGTGCTCGGGTACACCACTGTCGCCATCACCGACCATGTCGACACCTCGAATGCCACTACCATCCTTGGTTCCCTGGCACTCGTGAAAGAGTCGGCGCAGCTCTTCGGCGTGAACCTCCTGTGCGGGGTTGAAATCACCCACGTTCCCCCGGCACAGATTGCCGGCCTTGCGCACCAGGCAAAAGACGCGGGGGCGGACATCGTGATCGTGCACGGCGAGACACCGGTAGAACCGGTTGCACCCTGCACCAACCATGCCTCGTGCACCTGCAGATATGTCGACGTCCTCGCACACCCGGGCGTGATCACCGTTGAGGACGCCACCCTTGCTGCCAAAAATAATATCGCGCTCGAGGTCACCTCGCGGGCAGGGCACAACCGGACCAACGGGTATGTCGTGCAGGTAGCCCGGGAAGCAGGCTGCCAGATTGTGGTGGACTCGGACGCCCATGGTCCGCATGACCTGCTGGACGAACGCGCGAGATTTCTGGTTGCAAAGGGTGCCGGGCTCACCGAAGCAGAATGCCGCGACATATTATCTTTAAATATCGAGGAGTTCCTCTCTTCCTGATATTATTATTTATACTTTCACAAAATCTTTAAATACATAACAGGCATTGATATATAGATTGCTAATTTAATCTGGCATATCCGTATCGTTCAGAGGTTGTTGTGTGAAAGTTGTTGGACGAGCGATGAGCACCCCCGGCAGCCGGATGCTCATCATCCAGTGTGAAGCCGCCCAACTCCCCGGACTGTACAGCGAAGTTATTGACCGGAAGATGCAGCCGGTCGGTAAAATTGTTGACATCTTCGGCAACATAAAAAAACCCTATGCCACCGTCATCTGCCGTCGACGATGCAACACCAAGCCTGATGAGAAAGTGTACTCAAAGGCAGCAACCGAACCAAAAGGGTACCGTCCAGTGCATAAAAAGCGATAACAGCGTGGTGAACGTGGATGCAGGAAATTGAAAAACTTAAAATTCTCCAGACAGAGAGGGAAGCCCTCAAGTCCCGCACGAAAGTAAAAGAGCAGGAGAAGAAGGCCGAGAACCATACCGAAACCGTCTGCCCGGAGTGCGGCGGACGGCAGCTCGTTCATGACTATGAGCGTGCGGAACTGGTCTGCCAGGGCTGCGGCCTTGTGATCGATGACGACTTTATCGACCGCGGTCCTGAGTGGCGTGCGTTTGACCATGACCAGCGCATGAAGCGCTCACGGGTCGGCGCACCGATGACATTCACGATCCATGACAAGGGCCTCTCGACCATGATCGACTGGCGCAACCGTGACAGTTACGGCAGGGCAATCTCGTCCAAGAACCGGGCCCAGCTCTACCGGCTCCGCAAGTGGCAGCGCCGTATCCGTGTCAGCAATGCAACCG
>CAZNIL010000074.1:0-6552 GCA_964573085.1 uncultured Methanoregula sp. | reverse complement strand
GATGCGATTGTCAGTTCCTCCTGCATTGCCTTTCGTTCAGTGATCTCCATCTTCAACTGCTCGTTTGCGCGGAGCAGATCAATCGTACGCTCCTGTACCTGTTTTTCAAGCAGTTCCTGCTGGTTTTTCAACTGTTCCTCCAGCGTCTTTCTTTGTGTGATATCCCGGGCTATAACCTGCACTGCCTGCCGGCACTTATAGGTGATGAGGACAGCTGCAGCCTCAATATCAAGTATCGTGCCATTGAGCTGCACAATCTTCTGTTCAAGAGTGGGGACCGGTTTTTTTCCGTCCATTACCTGTTGAATCCATTTTTTAAAACTATTTAAAGAATCAGGATGCACCTGTGATGAGACTGATTCTCCTATGATCTGCCGGGGACTGGATGCACCGAACAATGTGAGTGCAGCAGAATTTATTTCCATGATTTTGTAATCGTTCAGGATAAAGATGGCATCGGGAGACACCTCTACCAGCTGCCGGTAGTGTTCCTCACTTTCAAGGTGTGCCTTTTCAGCCCGTTTCCGATCGGTGATGTCGCGTTGGGAGATCCTTCTTCCGGCCCAGGTGCCGTCATCTGCAAAGATTGCCCGGCATGTATGGCCAATCCAGTGCGTTGTGCCGTCTTTTGTGATAATGCGGAACTCAACCTCTGCGGGATTCTCACTCTCCTCACCATACTCATGGAGCGGGATGTGCTCCTCCCACAGGGCACGATCATCAGGGTGGATGATCCTGTCGATCAAGCCATTGTCTGCGATAAATTCTTCCACAGAATATCCTGTAATGCGATGAATTGACGGTGAACAGTAGACAACACCCCTGTTCGGGGCAATCCAGTATTCCCAATTGTACGTCCAGTCAATCATGGTGCGGAACCGGTCTTCACTCTCCCGGAGCGCCTCTTCTGCCTGTACAACATTCGTGATATCCCGCCCGACTGACTGGTATTCCACAACCGTGCCGCTCTTATCAAAAATTGCACGGTCGCTCCAGCGCTGCCACTTTACCTCTCCGGACGGCATTATGATCCGGTGCCGGATTAATGCAACAGGATTTTTACGCGTAAGTGATGCGATGTGTGTGTTCATCTGCCGGGTGTCATCCGGGGGAAGTAGTACCATGTGCCGTCTCCCGATGCAGTCTTTTTTATCCAACATAAAATAACGGCAGTATGCTTCATTGACAAACGTGAGCGTGCCATCCGGAGTAAACCGGCAGATCAACTCGGTCTGGTCTTCCACAACGGCGCGGTACCGCTTCTCGCTCTCCAGCAGTACCCGGTTGATCCGGTTCAGTTCCGTTGTCCGTTCGGCAATACGCTGTTCCAGTTCCCCGTATGCTTTCTTGAGCTGCAGGTCATTCTTATGCTTGTAGAATGCGATCTCGATTGCGGTCCGGAGTTCCCTGGCGTCGAACGGTTTTAAGATATATCCATAGGGCGAGGTTGTCTTTGCGCGTTCGATGAGGGATGGATCAGCGTATGCCGTGAGATAGATGATCGGGATGGAGGCATGCGAGAGGATTTTTTCCGCAGCATCGATCCCGTTCATCCCGGGCCCGAGATTGATGTCCATTAAGATGAGATCCGGGCGGGCAGTTTCCACATACCTGACAGCGCCCGCGCCGGTTATTTCAATCCTGTCGACTTTGTACCCGAGTGAGTGCAGGGTTTCTTTCAAATCTTCTGCAAAAATCCCTTCATCTTCCACAATCAGAATCGATTTATCAGTACTGGCAGGTTTATCCGGACAGGGAACTGCAGCAGTCTCCTGAAGTGATGCGGGGGGAACCGATTCAACCGGTGAGAGAGAGACGTATTTGTCTGTTCCATCTGGATTTTTCTCTCTCTGACCGTTCTGGAAATCAATCACGCTTTTTTGATCCTGATCGATTATTTTTTGCACCCGTGCCATAGAAATTCCTGTTCATCGGACTTCTTCTTTATCTGGTGATGAAACCGATTTTATGTTCCCGCATTTCAGCCATTCCAGTACATCTTTTTTTACATCTTTTTTACTAAAATTGCAGATGAACCGTTCGATATCAGGGGAGATATGGGGCACCACGTCATGGGTTGCACCGATAAAGAGGATCCCGTACATCCCCTCCTTGAGAGATTCACTGATCCGCTGCGCAATATACTGGTCCCGTTCGATGGTCAGCTCATACAGCCGTTTTTTGTATTTTTCACTGAGTGATTCGCGTTCCGGATCGGTTTTAGCGTTTACGATTGCTTTGATGATCTCATATTCTTCTTTTAAGAGGACAGGGTTTTCCGTTTTTTCCAGAAGAGCTCCCCGCTCAATCGTGGATAGTAAAATCTGGTGGTTGGGGATGCCGTCCTTTGCCCCCATCGCGACGAGTTTTACGCCGATTTCACCGCCGATGGGGATGCCATCCTGGTAAATTTTTATTGCATGAGCATCGACACAGTCCAGGATATCATTGACAATCGTGCGGAGGTTTTCCCAGAATACTGCAACATCCTTCCGGTGCTGGTCCCGTTTTTCCTTGCCGAATTTCCGGTCAATCATTTCGGAGATGTCGTTCTTTAACGAACCCATCTCCTTTTCGCTGTGGATGATTGGTATTATGAGCAATTTTTTTACCATACCTGATACCTTTTTGCCCGGGCCGGGTCATGCAATGCGGTTCTTTTTTGTTTGATGTTGTATCTTGGGAAGATCTCATTCACATGTTCTTTTACTCCCAACCTTGAATGAAAATACCCGCGTGTGCGAACGCCAGCGAAAATGATAATTGACATGAAAGTGTGCTATCCCCGATCCAATTATTGGGACAACGCTCCCGGTTTTGTAATGATTGAAGATCTGGCTTTGTTGGTACACTGTTACATATACCTTGACTTTATAAACATTACGCCAAGTTTCAAAAAATATAAATGATGTCTGGAATGATGGAACACAAAAATTTTCATTAACAATCTCCATACGACGATCGGCAGTCACAAAAAAAACCACGATCCAACATTGAGAGAGAAAATTCGGGCTTTACGATACAGGACCGATCTTTTGGTCCGCCCCGGCACTAAATACATGTTTTCGCAAGGAGGGAGGCATAGTCGAAAACCCTACTTTTAATACAACTTGGGTTTTCTCAAATGGTTGTTTGCGACAGCCGGAGCAAACGGCCACGAGAAGAACCGCAAGGTTCTTCACTGGAGTGTTAACACACCCAATTCCTAAATAGACCAATCCCCGCCTCTTTTGAGGCTACGATTGGTCATAATTGTTGTGCTCTACACTATATACAAAAACAGGGAGGGCCACGGGCGGGACCTGGACAATGAAGAAACTACCCCCTCTCATCCGTTATATAAGATTCGCACAGATACCGGTTGTTCCCTCACGTTGTGTATTGTCACCGGTTCGTCGGGCTCTTTGACAGCACGGGGCATATCACCCGCTATAAAACCGGGGATTGTACTTTTAATTTCCGCTGTTTTTTACCATTCCGAATGGTTCCGGTGCATTTTTTATTGAACTTCTCTTCACACAGTTCTTTGCAACAATGAATCCATACACACCGGCATAACTATCATAAGAATATGCATTCCGGTGTTCACCGCACGTCCTTTGAACCGCGGGAGTGATGGTACCTTCTTTATAAAAGTTATCATTGGTTACCTGTGGATCAGCACCGGTATCATCCGGCACGGTGGAGATTCCATAAAAGCCATCCAGCATCTTCAGCGATCCGCGTTCAAGTGCCTTTATTACCTTTTTATCATCCGTATTTGTCATATTTCCCACCTTTCACCTGTTGGTTGGACCGACAGTATCCATTTTTTGTGATACCATATAGTAATTCCCGAAATTTCCATTTCATGCCTCAAAAAAAGAAAAAACCAGGTTCTTTCCGGCATCCGGAAATCTGAGATATAAAATCAGTGTTTATACGAAATTGCCACCAACAAACACCATGATCTCATGTTATCCAGCTCGCCGGATCATCCGGATGACAGGATATCAAAACAGGAAATATGCTTTGAGGAACATCTCCTCCAGCCTTAAAAAAAATCATGCATTATAAGCGATAAAAAAAATTTCAAGATTATTTGGTTTTTTTACTGACCCGGCATCGTTGCTATGTTACTCATCATTACAGGGAGGAGCGCCGCTACCATGAGCATGAGAATAATGACCGGAATTAAAACTGCAAGGACAACGGCAACTGCTGCCTTTCCTGTGGATACCTGGTGCATTTCCCGGACACTCAGGACATCAAGGACCAGTGTCCAGATGCCGCCGATAAATGGTCCGATAAAGGGTATCCACCCAATGACCATGGCGGGAGTCGAGCCGTACGCTAGTGCCTTAACCGTATGCATATAATCCTTACGCCCACCGGCAAGGTACACCCAGATATGGAGCCAGACCCCGAAGATAAACAGGAATACCACAGCGAGGATCGTGATGACGACAACCGTAAGGATTGCACCGATTGCACCAATAAGCGGTAATGCCCAGCCGAGTTGTGCCATGAGCTGGTGCATGGCATTCAGTGTTCCATGTCCTCCCAGGATCAATGCGATCAGCGCTGTAAGGATCGCATTGAACAGGACGATGAGGGTGTAGTACTTAAGAGTAAACTCCATCGGTTCATCCCGCGATTTCTGGAGCGTCTCAACAGGGTTCATGAGGAACCCTTTTACAGGGTTTACGAAAAACCCTTTTGCCGTGTCATATGCATTGACAGACATACCTGTCCCCTTTTCTTAAGATACGATTTATACAATTCGCCAGTTTCTAAAATTCAAGACAAAAAAAGACAATTATCTAAAATGGTCAAATTTCCTTGGTATTTTTTCATTTCCTCTCTGGAATGAAACACCTTTTTTTTATGAAGGTGATACCAGTACCACCTGCCCACTCCGGTGGAGATCTCTAATAGTTTACAAATAGATCAGACTATTAGTTACAGGAAACAGGTATAACCGGCGTTTGGGAAGTGTAAAGTAACAGGTAGTACAAAAGTTCCAAATCATTCCTGGATTCTCTCACTGGACACACTCCCGGATAGACGAAAAAATCTGCATGCAGACCCGGGGGGAAAAAGGGAAAATTATTCTTTCTCCTTCACGACAATCGTAAACGCCGTCCCCGCCATCTGGTCCAGTTCAATCGTGCCCTGCAGCTGCTCCACAAGTGAGATCACCAGCCGGAGCCCCAATGATTTTGCATTGCGCCAGTCAAAGTCCTGCGGGATTCCGACGCCGTTATCCCGCACAACAAGAGAGATATTATTTTTGTCTTTTGTGATATCGATGACAATCTCTCCCCTCCTGTCCTCAGGAAAAGCGTACTTGATCGCATTCGATATGAGTTCATTGACCATAAGGCCAAGAGGGATTGCCGTGTCTATGTTCATATTGATTACAGGTGCATTGATGGTGAGGTGAATGAACTGCGATTTGACGCCGTAAAACGAGAACAGTTCCCTTGCGAGGAACTGGATGTAGTCCTTGAGATCAATGCTCGAGATGTCACCGGACCGGTAGAGCCGTTCGTGGACCAGCGCCATCGCCTTGATCCGGCTCTGGCTCTCCTTGATCATCTTCACAACTCCGGGGTCGTCGATAGTGCGGGCCTGGAGGTTTAACAGGCTGATGATGATCTGCATGTTATTTTTGACACGGTGGTGGACTTCTTTAAAGAGAATGTCTTTCTCGTGCAGGGACTTATTCACCGCCTCGGTACGTTCGGCAACCTTCGCTTCCAGTTCCTCGCTGAACTTTTTCAGCCATTCCTCGGCCAGTTTCCGGTCAGTAATGTCCTGGTTCGCACCGTGGGTCTTGATAGTCCTGCCGTTTTCGTCTTTCGTGATTCCAAAACGCACGATAATATGCCGGATCTCACCATTACGGTGGATAATCCGGTGCTCCAATTCAGATACATAATTAGGGTCGATTGCCTGTATGGCTTTATTCATTTCGTCGGCAACTACGTTTATTTCGTCCGGGTGAACAAATTCGCGGGCATATGCTTCCGCAGACATCTGGTACCCGCCCTCCCGCTCTGCCGTTGTGCCATACAGAGCGTAGAACCGATCGTTGAAGGTAAAGATGCCTGAGGCAACATCAAATTCCCAGTTCACTAAGTGTGCCAGGTCCATCGCTTCTGCGAGTTGTTTTCGGCTCTCCTTAAGCCGCTCCTCCACCTGCTTGCGTTCTGATATGTCCCGAACAATTGCCAGGCCAACTCTTTGCCCCAAAAGCGTGATAATATGAAAATTTACCTCGACAGGTATAATTTTCCCATCTTTTCTCCTGTGTCCGGTATCAAATTTCGCATGGCCGACAGACCTTACTTTTCTGGTTATTTCATCATAGGGCGGGATGTTGTAATCAGCTATATCAAAATCAAGCGGGCTGTGCTTCAGCATCTCATCTTTTGAGTACTGCACCATCCGGCAGGCAACTTCATTGACATCGATGTACCTGCCGGGGCGCCCATCGTCCCCTATTTCAAAAATTTCAATCGCATCATTTGCCTTGTCGAAAATATCACGAAACTTCTCCTCGCTCTC
>CAZNIL010000073.1:0-6562 GCA_964573085.1 uncultured Methanoregula sp. | reverse complement strand
TGCAGACTGCCATGATTGCTTCCCGCTGGACGACCGCCATGCAGCCCGTCACATAGAGATCCCGGTTTCGGAACTGTGAGAGCCGTTGCAGCATCCGCCGTTCGGTAGCTGCGACAACCGTGCAGGTGTTAATGAACACAGCATCGGCATCTTCCTCAGACTGGACAACGGTACAGCCCTGGTGTTGGAGGAACTCTTTTAATTTTGCAGTATCCCCGAAATTATACCGGCACCCGTACGTCTCAATATATACCCGTTTGCCGGTGAAATCAGGAAGACCCTTTTGTGGAGGGAAATTTCCAGAATCAGATTGCGATGTTTCCATACAACGTTGTCGGGGATGTTTTTTTTGTGATATAACCTTTGTCCACTGTATTAAAGATAGTATTAAAAACCATACCCCGATCACCAGATCTCCTACAGAATGAAAGAGGCCAGCACAATGCTTAATCAATGGTATCCACTATCTGTTTATAATGATCAAAATCGGTCTGATCGGATGCGGTAATATCGGGCATATCATAGCAAAGCACGCCGATGAGATCCGGATAGTTGCCCTCTTTGATATATTTTTTGACCGGGCAAAGGAACTCGCTAAGATGACCGGCGCACAGGCGCACGAACAATTTGAGACCTTTATTTCCGAAGACTTTGATATCGTTGTTGAGGCTGCGTCGGTGAATGCAGTGATGACCTACGCACATCAGGTTCTTGAACATGACAAAGACCTCGTCATCATGAGCGTCGGCGCCCTTGCTGATCCTGCATTCAGGGAGGGACTCCGTGAATCTGCCCGGAGCAACGGGAAAAAGATCTACATTCCCAGCGGTGCGATCTTTGGCCTCGATAACCTCAAGGTGGGAAGGATATCCCCCATAAAAAAACTGCTCCTGAGGACAATAAAAAGCCCTGCATCGCTTGGGGTTGAAGCAAAGGAGCGCCGCATCATCTTTTCCGGAAAAGCACACGAATGCATCAAGGCATTCCCCAAAAACGTCAATGTTTCCGTTGCCATGAGCCTTGCTGCAGGAAGGGACGTGGACATTGAACTCTGGGTTGATCCAGCGGTCGACCGGAATATCCACGAAGTCATTATTGAAGGTGACTTTGGCGAAACCTGTATCCGGGTGACCAATGTGCCGAGCCCTGATAATCCCGCGACAAGTTATCTTGCCGCTCTCTCGATCCTCTCGCTGTTACATGGACTAAAAGACCCGATTATTGTTGGCACATGACAATCGCGATTCTACAAACAGGAAGACAAACACCCAATCAAGGATAGAATTCATATGGTAACGGTTGAATATCTCCTGAATTTTATCCGGGAAGACGCTCCCTTTGGGGACATAACCTCAGAAACCATCATTCCGGAAGTTGAATGCAAAGCGAGAATCAGCATCGAAAGACCGGCTGTAGTCGCCGGCCTTGAAGAAGCGTCAGAACTTTTCCGGTATTTTGAGGTAGACGTGGACCAGATGGTCCCTGATGGTTCACATGTTCGTAGCGGGGATACGCTCCTGACCTTGCATGGACCCGCAAAAAAGATCCTGCTTGTTGAACGCACGGTACTCAATATCATCGGTCGGATGAGCGGGATCGCAACTGCAACACGTGAATTTGTAGAATTAGTGCACCGCGTGAACCCTTCATGCAGGGTGGCAGCGACCCGCAAGACCTGTCCGGGACTTCGCGAACTTGACAAAAAAGCAGTATCTCTTGGCGGTGGCGACACCCACCGGGCAAACCTCAGTGAGGGGATTCTCATAAAAGATAACCATCTTGCGATTATCAGCCTTGACGATGCATTATCAATTGTACAATCCCGCTCACCCCGGTATAAAGTCGAGGTGGAGGTGGAGACCAGCAAGGACGCGGTGCGGGCAGCGCAATCCGGATCGGACGTTATTATGTTTGATAACATGACCCCCCAGCAGGTACAAAAATCACTCGATACATTGATTCAGAAGGGGCTGAGGGAAAGGGTAATTATTGAGATCTCAGGAGGGATTGACGCAGATACTATCGTTGATTATGCTTCTCTTGATGTCGATGTGATCAGTATCGGTGCGTTGACCCACTCTGTGATAAATATACCAGTACATCTCGAGATCCAGTCATCGGAAAAGTGAAATTTTTAAGGTTCCTTTTTTAACGAAATATATTTCAGATCGTGTGCGTGAAGTAAGAAAGATTAATAATACTCCATCGCAAATGGAGGGCTATCGGGGATGATGAATGGAGGAGCAAGAGCCCGAACTAACGGATGACCCGGAGAGTATAAGGGAGCGCAAGAGACAACTGGCGAATGCATATATCGAGTTATTAAAAAGTCCATATCTGGACTCCCGCTGGAAAGCTGCAGAGGCGCTTGGGAATCACGGGGATGAATCTGCCGTTGAACCTCTCCTTGCTGCTCTCAATGACCCTTATGTCGACGTCCAGTGGCTTGCTGCAAAATCGCTCGGGAAGATTGGGGATAAACGAGCAGTCGAGCCCCTGATTGCATTATTAAAAAACGAGAACAAATGGGTGAGAACCGGCGCTGCATGGGCTTTGGGAAAACTCGGAGACCCGCGTGCTGTTGAACCGTTGATTGAAACGCTTAAGGATCCAAAACCCAGAGTCAGAAAGGATGCCGCATGGGCGCTGGGAAAATTTGGTGATGACCGCGCAGTAAGCCCGCTCAATAATCTTCTGCAGGATAAGGATGATGATGTCCGGCAGGCAGTAAAATCAGCTCTTGATACGCTGAAAAAAAGAAGTACCGGAAAAAATACCAAACCAACTCAATAAACCATAAAAAATTAATTTTGTGTCACTTTCAAATCAAAGTGAATGTCGTCATTGTTCCCGCTGTACCGCGGGTCGATGATTAAAATGTATTTGCTCTTCTCCTTAATCGTAAATGTCATATCTTTTTTCAACGCATTACTCTGGCTGAATACAGGTATCACCGGGCTGTAATCCCACTGGTCTTTTCTGAGATCCGTATTCCATGCCGGGGTAACAACGGGGAATTTGAGGTCGTCTGCCTTATCAATGACCAGTACATTCACTGGTTTATCGGAGTTTAAGGAAATTGTAAAACTATCTTTTGGATAGAGATACTGGAATCCATAATCCTCGAATGCATATTTCTTGGCAGTTGTTGCCGGCAGGAGGATCTTCTCATTGATAATAACCCTTCCGGCAGACACTGTAGTAGGTGCTACTCCTGCCGGTGCAGTTGTTGATATCGTGGTTGCCTGCTGGGTTCCGGTGCCCGCGGAAGAAGTTGTCTGAGGGGATTGCGGTGCTGTGCCCGTGCACCCGCACGACAGTACGAGGCCAACGACAGCAATCACGAGGACAAAGCCAAGGATTTGTTTCATAGGCTTAATGTTGCGTGTTCAGATAAAAAAGATTTTGAAAAACATCAGGGTCACTCTGCCCCGATTACCCACAAAAAGACTTTTTTAAATTCAACCTGGTCAGGTGTATACTGATCAAAAAGACACATCGGATCCCGACTGGACAACCACTTCCTTTTTTCCCTGGTAGGTCTGGACAACCCCCACCACAGAAATATTTTCCCCGTCATGCAACGTCATATTTGACGCAATCTGACCCGGGATAAAAACAGATACATTATTGATCTGGATGATGAGATGTCCCCCGTTCTTCGTAATCACGACATGATCAATCATTCCAGACAGGTATACAAGATCCCCATCATGAGATATCTCGGAGAAAGGAGAAGCAAACGAGCGCTTTCCCGCATTCTCAAGGATCAGGTGAGCTGCAACTACCATGATCACCACCCCAATTAGTATCAGGAGAGCCAGCCGTTCCTGACGTTCAAGCATCAATAACAATTCAAAGGGGGAGTATAAATCAGCGATACATTGATATGTTAACAGTGTTAACATCAAGATCATGTATTCCCCAACACTACCACCCTCTTCAAAGACAGTATTCAAGATACTTGATACCGGGGGTGCGATGACGCACAAGGACCTGGTCAAAAAGAGCAACCTTGCTCCCCGCACAGTGCGATATGCTTTGAAAAAATTAAAGGAGCGGCAGATGATCATCGAGAAATTCAACTTCCGCGATGCGCGACAGATCATCTATCAGAACAGGCCTCAGCAATCCGGTGAGACTCCCCAAGCCTGCACATGAACCACGAACCCTGCCTGCTCATCCACTGCGATGTGCTGGTGCGCAAGATACTCCCCAGTATGCGTGCCGAGATGGTATCCCGGCTCGTAAATGAGCGAGGACTATCCCAGAGCGAAGCCGCACGGAGGCTCGGGGTTACGCGAGCTGCAATTTCCCAGTATGTAAGCAGGAAGCGGGGGGGTATCGAGGTGCAGTTTTCTTCCGAGATCGGCGCTGTAATCGACCGTTGGGCGCTCGCCGTAGACACGGGGGAAAGCGATATTAATCTCTGTGATGTCTGCAAATGTGCCAAAAAGAAGTTTGACAGGATGTAATATCTTGTTTTTTTGAGCTCTCGTGAATTCCCCCATTACGCATCGGTAAGAGGAAAATTCCTGAACCGGTTTTCTCCTGAAATTGCAGGAGGGCTGTCACCGGTAAAAGAAAGTCGGCGATGAATTGAGGGAAATTGTCAATAGACAAATTTTGAATTACACAGTGGCAGAGGTAAATCCCACGAGGTTTTTGATGATTGGGTTGATTTTATAGAACTGTTTTCCCGATCACAAGGGATTTATCGTTGATCCGTCCCTCAAATTCTTCGTCGCCTCCAAATATAGAGAGTGATGAGTCCCCCCACAACCACAACCAATCCGGCGATTTTGAGATAATCGAAATTCCTGGCAGTTGTATGCCTGACCGGTTGCCAGTCATCCTCAAATACTTCCTTAAAATACTGCGCTACTTCCATATTTTCAATGATCACCCCGGCTTCCCGGTTGAAATTGGGGGAATTCGCGTTCCAGTTGATGCTGGAAACCAGAACGCTCCGGTTATCCACGATCACTCCCTTATTGTGGACCTTCTCCAGATTGTTTGATTCGAGATCAGCGCATTTTGCCTCCAACGGGATTTTTTCAATGATACCGATATGGTTAATGAGCGCAGCCATCTCGTCGTTGTCTTTCTCGTCTTCAATATTATACCAGTACGCATCAAGCAGAACCCTTACGTGCACCCCGCGCCGGGATGCATTGATGGCAGTAGCGAGGTACGGGTTCAGGGCGTATGCAGATTCGTTTGTTATATAGGCCTGCTCAATATCAATCGTCCCCTGCGCACTGTTCAGGAGGTCATGGATCACGTAACTTGTATCAGGAGAAATGACGGGTGTAACCGTTGCACCTAGGAATCTCCGGGAAGAGAATTCAGGGATGTAAGGAACAGAGGAGGGAGGTTCAGGTGCACCCTGCGTTCCGGAGATCGGGATTGACCCGGGGCTACGAATATCTGAAAGAAAAACATCCTCGAAATATTGAGCGGTCTCCGTATCTTCAAGGTATACGCCCCAACCCCGGTTACCTCTTGTCCCTTCCGGGGGAAATCCGCTGACCTTGAAATTCTCACTGGTGAGAAGAACCGCACGATTGTCAATGACCAGATATTTTGCATGGTCAAACCGGTATGGTGCTTTCTGGCCTCCAACCGCGGTCATCTGGTAGACAGGGATCCCGCTCTGGTTCATCATCCATATTACCGCTTTTTCCTCTGGGCTGATGCCCCCAACCGGACCCCCTTCAACAAGGATACTGACATCTATCCCACGCTCGTGTGCATCGGTGAGTGCCTGAGCCATTACCTGACTTGAGAATTCATAAACATTGACGTGAATGGTCCGGTTTGCTGATGCAACTGCCTGTAAAAACACTTTGTTTGAGTTGTCAGGAGAGACAAATGTTGTGACGGTAACGTTTTTGTATGCTTTTATTAAAAACCGGGACTGCCCGAGCAACAGCGGGCGCTGGTCCCAAACCCCGTCTTCAAGGTAATGTACCTGTCCCTCGCGGGGTTTGACATCCTTTGGCCATGATACGGTCTGGATAAGCGCTCCATGATCGTAGACCATTAGTTCGTCCCGGGAATTTGCCATCCTGAGTTTATCGCCCGATATCACATCGGGGACCACAGGCGAATAGTTGTACCATTCATAATCAGGCATCCTGTTATGCGTTTTGTTAAAAGCGATTGCATCTCTTGCAATGGTGACTTTTCCGTTGATCATAGTCCCAGGAGGGAAGCGAAACCCGCCTTCACCATCTGATACCGTAATTCCATCAAGGGACCCGGTACCAGATAGTACCAGGTATTCATCCGCATCATCGTGGAGGTACGGGTCAGGACAGAACTCGATGATCCGGATGGCACCGCACTGGACAACACACACCAACAGGATAAGGACGGCAACCATCCGGCGCATAACAACACCGTTTATAAGTGCCGGTTTTATAACCTGACGATATCCACTTGCAGTATCCATTCAAGAGAGACGGTCGACCCAATGCAATCTTTTAATGGTAATTAGGTGTCATAGTATAGGAACCGATGGTGAGAGTATCCATGGAAAATAAAAAATGTACATCCT
>CAZNIL010000072.1:0-6567 GCA_964573085.1 uncultured Methanoregula sp. | reverse complement strand
AGGATCGCCTTCTTTGCCGTCTTATGGCGCACCTCGTCCTCAGAGAAAAAGTCCTTTGTGAGATACCGGAGTATGGTCACGTAGTACTCAAGATAAGGATAGTTCTTTTCAATGTCCGCAAGGCGCCCGAACGCCTCTTTGTTGTCTTTATTCAGGAGGTCAAACGCAAAATCCAAAAGCTCGATCGTGTGTGCCGGCATTCCCTTCGTGAGCGCAAGCTTGCGGAAGCTGTGATAGGTGATCTTCTTTGTCGTGAGGAGGGAAAGTTTCAGGCCGAGAAAGATGGGCTCGAGGTTATCAGGATACTGCTTGATCAACTGGTTGACAACCCCCGCAGCTCCCCCCGCATCCTTGCCTTCCAGCTTGAAATAGTACATCTCGCGCAGGAAGTTGATGTCATTGTAGAACTGCTCGGAACCGATCTCAAGGAGGCGTTTCTTCATCTCAGTGTTGTTGGAGATCTTTGCCTTTTCAAGTCCGACGGTGACAAACCATGCCTCGCTCGGGAACCACTCAAGCGATAAAAAGATCATCTGCCAGAAAATCTTATCGAGAAATGCAATATCTTCCAGTTCCAGCTGCGGGAGTTTCTGTAAAGGAGGTTTCTTCCGTGACAACTCCAGCATCTTTTCCCGCGCAAGGAGCTCCATCTCCCCGGGCCGGGACTTTTTCTCCCGTTCCTCCTGCGTATATTCCCGCAGCGAGAGCGTGTAATAGCAGTGGGCGACTGCGGTACCCAGCATCACATCGAGGTTCCAGTAATTGCGAAGGTACTCAAGGGCATGGGCTTCGTCGCCGATTTTAAGAAGTTTCAGGCCGACAACGATATTGATACCCATATCGGCATCCTTGCGCTTTTTAAGGCGCAGGGCGTTTAAGATCACTTTCTTGACGTACTCAAAATCATTGATAGTGCTGCTCACATCGAGCACTTTGAACGTGACGCTGTCGATAAAATCATC
The DNA here is from genome assembly GCA_964573085.1 of uncultured Methanoregula sp. Taxonomy (GTDB): domain Archaea; phylum Halobacteriota; class Methanomicrobia; order Methanomicrobiales; family Methanospirillaceae; genus MVRE01. Next base: position 5,605 of record CAZNIL010000072.1, on the reverse strand, counting down.
GTAAAAATCATCAGAGATGTTCGGGAATGAATTTTCCAGCGCAGAGACAACATACCCGAAAAAGACCGGGAGGTTGGCATCAACTTTTGCGGTGTTCTTCTCAATATACCCGAAAAAATCCTTTTTCAGGAGAGCCAGTTTATTGTAGACGAGGGCGTCCGAAAGTTCCTCTCCTTTCACCATATATCCAAGAATACGTGCCTCTATGTAATTAAAATAACGACCCGAGAGGTTTCAGGCTTCTTCAGCAGTATAATAGTAATATTCCCCGCTTGCCTTCTGTTCCCGGTCAAGGAACGAGTCCGGTTTATTGATCCGCGGCCTGCCGCTCTGGTCCCGCCGGAAGGTCACTTCAAGTTCCTTAAGGAACCGGTTCATACCTACGCGCATATCAAACGGTCCGGACGCAGCACCCGTCCTTCCCGGTTCACCGTCAAAGACAAGGATACGTTCGCTGATCATATCGATTAAGTAAATATCATGGTCGATAACAAGGATCCCTGCGTCCCTTCCTTCGGCAAGGTGCTTGATCATCCGTGTCACCTTCACCCGCTGCTCCACATCGAGGTGGGCGCTCGGTTCATCAAGGATGTAGAGGTCCGCATCGCGGGAAAGGCAGGTGGCGATCGCGACCCGCTGGAGCTCTCCGCCGGAGAGCGTATCGATTGGGGACAGGAGTACCTGCTGGAGGGAGAGGGGTTCGATCACTTCATGCTGGTAGAACGAGGAGTCAAATCTGGTGGTAACCTTTCGCAGGTGCATCTCGACTGTATCCGTCGTGTCCGCTTTGATATACTGGGGTTTATACGAGATCCGCAGGCTGTCGGGCAGGGTGCCGGTATCGGGTTTCTCCACGCCGGCAAGCAGTTTGGCAAACGTGCTCTTTCCGGTCCCGTTCGCACCCACCACACCGAGGACCTCCCCGCACCGGATCGTCCCGCCGGAGACGGTGAGCCGGAAGGACTCATACTGTTTGGTCATTGCCGGGATCCCGGTAAGGTCCTGCCGGTCGGATCCTTTCTCGTGCGCCCGCTTCTCGAAAACTACCGCTGTGTCCCGGAACCGGACGTTCTCCTCGGCAAGATAGCCTTCAAGGTACTGGTTGATCCCCACCCTCACCCCTTTTGGCCGGGTAATGATCCCAAAAACTGCCGGTTTGCCGTACCCGACATGCACGGTGTCGGCAAGCATATCGAGGATCGCAAGGTCGTGCTCGACAATCACGACGGGACGGGTGGCAGCGAGTTCGCGGATGAGTTTTGCTGCCGAAATCCGCTGGTAAATATCGAGAAACGGTGTGATCTCATCAAAAAAATAGAAGTCCGCGTCCCGTGCAAGGCAGGCAGCGATCGCAACCCGCTGGAGCTCTCCGCCGGAGAGCGTGCCGATCTGGTGGGAAAGGATTGCATCAAGTTTCAGGGCCGTACTGAGGTCGGCAAGTTTTTTGCGCTCGTCCGTCTTTTTCAGCAGGTCGCCAACGGTTCCGGAGAATACTTTCGGGATGTAATCGATATACTGCGGCTTTGTAGCGATCCTGACATTCTTTTTTGCAACGGTCTGGAGGTAGTCAAAGAGCTCGGTGCCTGCATAGCGTTTCAGGATCTCTTCCCACGCAGTCTCGGCATCGAAGTTCCCAAGGTTCGGGCGCATCTGTCCTGCAATGATCCTGATGGCAGTACTCTTCCCGATCCCGTTTGCCCCGAGTATGCCCGTCACCTTCCCCTGTATCGGGATCGGGAGACCATAGAGTGCAAACCCGTTCTTCCCGTACCGGTGCGTCGGGTGCTCCAGCTCCTCAGGAAGGCTCACGATATCGATCGCGCCAAACGGGCACTTCTTGATGCAGATCCCGCACCCGACACAGAGCTCTTCGGAGATGAGTGCTTTGCCGTCCTCGCCGATGATCACGGTCTCGTCGCCGGTCCTGACCCGGGGGCAGTAGACAATGCACTCGGTGCCGCATTTCTTGGCATGACACCGGTCTTTATGGACGATAGCAATACGCATGGAGGATCAAAAGGTCACGGGAGGTCAGTACGGGGTTGGCCGGGCAACAACGATGTAACCGGTCTTTGACTTGAAATTGTTGCCGTGTGCATTAGTTACTTTCAGTGACACGTTATACTTCCCGGGATTCGTGTAGGTATATACCGGGTTCTGGACTGTTGAATTCGTCCCATCACCTAAATCCCAGATCCAGCTTGTCGGAGAACCGATTGAGGCGTCAGTGAAGGCAACTGCCGCAGGGGCTGTTGCGGAGGTGATATTTGCCGAAAAATCAGCGACAGGCAGCGGCGATGAAAGCAGGATGGTCCAGACCATGAACCAGAGCGCAAAGGTCATGAATCCCTGGTAAAACCAGTCCTTTGCCCCGAGTTTTGAGGTGTCCATTCCCATGAACATGAAGATGTGCTTCTGGATGACAATTGCGGCAAGCATCAGCATGAGTGCGAGCAGCCCGTTGTTCTGGAGCCCCTGTGCATTGGGAGTCCCTCCTGAAACAAAGGACAGGACACCCGTAAACATCCCCAGCAGGCATGCAGTAAGCGTCCGCTTGATCCGCTCGATATGTTCTACCTGTTTCTCTGCCTGCGTTTTTGCTTTTTTGGATAACGCCGGCTGTTCTTTTTCCTGATCCTCGCTCATGAGAAAATATTCACCAGTAGTCTTATTTTTTAGTGCGCAAGCCATATGTAATTTAGTATAAGATGGCCACCGTGCAGGGCATGAGCGGGATCGACGTAAAGGCAGTTGTCGTGGAACTTGTCGGGAAGCTCCCGCTCTGGATCGATAAGGTCTACCAGTTCGACCCACGGACACTGGGGATCCGGCTCAACGGGGAGAAGCACGCGAAGTACCTGCTCATCATCGAAGCAGGGCGTAGGGCGCACCTCGTCAAAGACCTTCCTGAGCCGCCGAAGAACCCCCCGCAGTTTGCGATGCTGCTCAGAAAACATATCTCAGGCGGCAAGGTGCTTGCAATCCGGCAGCACGGGCTGGAACGGATCCTGATCGTTGATATCGGAAAAGGGAGTGCGGTGTACAGGCTCATCATCGAGCTCTTCGATGACGGGAATGTCGTGCTTGCCGATGAGGCGTACATGATTGTAAAGCCGCTCGTGCACCACCGGTTCAGGGACCGGGACGTGGTGCCCGGCGTCCCCTATGTCCTGAGCGCGACCGATCCGACTGCTTCAGAAAACAACATTGCAGCATTGCTCAAAAACGATGACCGCGACCTTGTGCGGGCGCTCGCCATGGGCTGCATGCTTGGCGGGGCCTATGCAGAATATATCTGCCGGCAGGCCGGCCTGGAAAAGAGCATGCCGGCGCGGGACGCTGACGCCAAATTAGTGTATGCTGCAATAAAAATCTTACTTGATCGTGTAGAGCAGGAAATTTCGCCCGTAATCTCATCAAAGACGTGTGAGCCCGTCGACCTTTCGGGACCGTCCGGGGAACCGCAGTTTCTCAATTTCAATACCGCACTTGACACGTTTTACCCGATGACAAAAGCACAAGTCACAAAAACAGCAACAAAAAAGATCCCAAAAGACGAACTGATCCGCCGCCACCAGGAATCAGCAGTAAAAAAGTTCGAATCAAAAATTGCACATGCGGAGCGGGTCGCTGCAATTATCTATGAGAATTACCCGCTTGTCGCAGGAGTGATCTCCACATTGTCAGACGAGAGCAAAAAACGCTCATGGCAGGAGATCGCAACGATCCTTGCGTCACGCCGTGACGGCACAGGGGCACGGATCACCGCAGTCCACCCTGAAAAGGCGGCAGTCGAACTCGACCTTGGCGAACGGGTGATGATCTACGTCAACGAAAGTGTTGAGCAGAATGCCGGCCGGTACTACGATGAGAACAAGAAATTCCGCCGGAAAAAAGAGGGGGCTCTTGCTGCCATGGCAAAGCCGGTGGTGCGAAGAAAGGCAGTAAAGCGCGATATCGTTGCCTTGAAAAAACAATGGTACCACCGGTTCCGCTGGTTTGTGACCGGCGATAACGTGGTCGTGATCGGCGGCAGGGATGCGGGGCAGAACGAGGAACTGGTCAAGAAGTATATGGCGGGCGGGGACCTCTTTGTCCACGCCGACGTGCATGGCGCAAGCGTGGTGATCGTCAAAGGAAAAACGGAGCGGATGGACGAGGTGGCACAGTTTGCCGCGTCCTACTCCGGGGCATGGAAGAGCGGGCACTTCTCCGCAGACGTATTTAGTGCCCTTCCTTCCCAGGTAAGCAAGACGCCCGAGCACGGGGAGTTCGTCTCCCGCGGTTCGTTTATCGTGCGGGGGGAACGCACCTGGTACCGCAACGTAACGCTCGGGGTGGCCATTGGGTTGCAGCTCGAACCGCAGGCAGCGGTTATCGGAGGACCCCCCCTAGAGATCCGGAAGCGTGCGAAAGCATATGTGGAACTTCTTCCCGGGCAGTTTGAGCCAAACGACGTTGCAAAGAAGGTGCTCCGGATCCTGAAAAGTGCAATTCCCGATGAAGTATCCAAAGGTATAAAGGGGATCCTCAACACGGAAACTGTGGCTGCATTCGTCCCGCCCGGCGGGTCAGGTATCGTGGGGGAGGCAACATGAAAGCGGAGTTCTGTGACCTCAAAGGCAATTACGGGGAGATCCGGTTCCTGCCGGAGAGCATCGACGACCTCTGGCACCTCCAGCACCTGATTGCCCCCGGCGACCTCGTCTTTGCCACGACGCTGCGGAGCGTCACGGCTGCCACCGACAAGATCCGGCCGGAGAAGGTCGAGAAGCGCCCGGTCCGGCTCGGTGTCCGGGTCGAGCATGCGGAATTCTCGGTGCATGCAGTCCGGCTCCGGATCAGCGGGGTGATCGAGCATGGCGTGGATGCCGGGTCGCACCACACATTCAATGTCGATACCGGCTACGGGATCTCGGTGATCCGGGCATGGAAGCAGGTCGACTTCGACCGGATCGACCGTGCGGTCAAAGCCTCGGTCTACGGCGTGATCCATATCCTGACGATCGAGGAGGGCGAAGCAGAGCTCTTCCGGCTCCGGCAGTACGGTCCTGAGAGTGTCATCACCATCACGATGGGCAGCGGCAAAGGCGCTGACACCGACACCCGGCAGGCATTCTTTGAGCAGGTGCTGGGATCCTTACAGGAGATCACCGGGCCGGTCATCATTGCCGGGCCGGGGTTTGTCAAAGACGATTTTGTGAGATTTGCCAAAAACAAAGAGAGCCCCGCTGCAGGCCGGGCTGTTGTGGTTGAGACACGGCGGATCGGGCGCGGGGCGGTGCAGGAAGTCATCGGGCTTGGCGCCCTCGAGAAGCTGATCGGCGACCTCCAGCTCGCGAGGGAAGTGCAGCTTGTCGATGAGATCCTGCTGCGTATATCCCAGGACGGCCCGGTGGCGTACGGGATGCAGGAGGTTGCAGATGCAATCGGGTATGGCGCAGCAGAACAGCTCGTGATCACCGACTCGCTGTTACGGGATAGTGCGGTTATGAAGCTTGTCGAAACAGCCGAAGCCATGAGATCGAAGATAACCGTGCTCTCGGGCAGCTTCGAGCCCGGCGAACGGCTCGATGCGCTGGGCGGGATTGCGGCGCTGCTGAGG
>CAZNIL010000071.1:4224-6658 GCA_964573085.1 uncultured Methanoregula sp. | reverse complement strand
CCCGGAGCCCGTAATCGATCTGGCAGAACTCGCCGATCACGATGTTCCGGTCGGTTTTGATGCTATGCTCCTGCATTTCGGTGCCGTCAGGGAGCAGGCAGTGCCGGTGCCAGTCCTCCACGCGTTTTTTCTGTCGCTTCGCCTTGGCCACTTATGTCCCCTCATGCGCCGTATTTGCGGGATCGGTTGATCAGGTCAAGCGCGATCGGGAGCAGGGATGATCCCGGGATGCGGTTGAGCCCTCCCTGTGCACAGGAAATCTCGTCGAACCTTGCCACGTCGTCGGTGCGAACCCCCTCGCCCCATATCACAACCGGCACCGGGTCTGCACTATGGTCTTTGACCGAACAGGGAGTGCTGTGATCGGCGCAGATCACGATGAGGGTATCCTGTAATGTACGTAAGGGGGAGATTGCAGTATCAATCTTTTCAATAAACGCCGATTTCTGTTTTGCAAGCCCGTCATGCCCGGATTCATCCGCTCCTTTGATATTGACCAGAACGAAGTCCTGCGAGCGTAATTCCACCAGCACAGCCGAGATCTTTCCGGCAAGGTTGCTGTTCTGCGAGCCGGTGATGCCATCAACATGGACCTTTTTGAGGCCAACCGCTGACCCGATGCCGGTGATCAGGCTGGCAGCTGCGATGACGCTCCCGGAAATTCCGTATTTGGTTGAGAACGGCTCAAAATGACCCATCTCCCCTGCGCCCCGCATCAGCACCACCGTTGCAGGGTTAAGCCCGTTTTGTATCCGGTCCCGGTTTATCGTATGATCCGCGAGGATTCGCATGGATTGCCTGACAAATTCGTTGCAGACTATAGCGGTCTTTTTGTCTTTTTCTGTCTGTTGTAACGGGGTGATGGTGAGCGGGGGCACGCCCTCCTTTTTTGGATCATTGGACGAGACGCAGTGCCCGAGCCCGTCGCCTTTCAAAGCGAGGGCGGCACGGTGCCCGGCTCCGGACCTGAAAGCAAACTTCACGCCGAATTTTTTGAGGTCGACCCCCTCCTGGACCGCTGTAGAGAGTTCCGTGGTATCATGGATCCGTCCTGCCCGCCGGTCGCTGACACGTCCGTCTTTTGTGAGTGTTGCGTAGTTGCACCGGAACCCGATCATGCCGGGCTCCATTGCGATACCGGTGCCCACGCATTCGAGGGGGCCTCTTCCGGTATAGTATTGATGGGGGTCATATCCCAGCAGGGCAAGGTGGGCTGTATCTGAACCGGGGCGGATGCCGGGTGCAATTGTGTCCATGATACCGCAGACACCTTCGTGGGCAAAGATGTCGAGGTTTGGCTTTTTTGCCGCCTGCAGCGGGGTCTTACCGGCAAGCTCCGGGCACGGCCGGTCGGAGATGCCGTCAAGGACCAAAAAGAGGATCTTGCGTGCGGTCATTACCGGATAAGTTTGTCGGGGGAGCTTTTATGCTCAACGGTCAGAATGCGATGTAACTTGCCCAAAGACCAATTGTCCCCGTTCCCCTCGTGCTATGAACGGGAACCTGTTATGGTAACATTTCATAATCAGGATTTATCATGGATCATCCTTGAGAAAATCTTTCGGCGTCAGAACGATGATCCCACACCCTCCAGAATGACATAGGTTGCCTGTTATGACCGGTATATGTTCACATGCTGCCACTTCAACAAATGGCAGATCATCCAAATCAGGAATCGTTGGGCAAAGTGGATTTGGGGAGACAAAAACCCCCTCATTCCGGATGAAATAAAGGATCTCATCGACTGCATCAGGTGGAAATGAGAATTTCTTACGTTTCAGCACATCTGAATATTCAGAAAATATCCTCGAATCCAGAACGAGGGTGATATCACCATTGACAATAAGGTTGAGGATTCGGGCTGGTGCCCCGTGTGGGGAGAGCAACCCTGAAACGAGCACGTTGGTATCGAGGACGATCCATATGTCCTCCATTTACCGCCTCTTGCGGCTTTTTGCGATCTCCTTATCAATCTCAATGTCGCTGAGTGCATCAAGCCCGCGCTCACGGGCCGACAAACGGATCCTTTCAAGCGCAGCAGATGCCCGTGCCTTCCGGACGGTGGCAAGCGTCTTTTCCAGGTCATCTCCCACAGGGATAACAACGGCAGTCGGCCTGCCGTTCACTGTGATCACCGTCTCTCCGGAATCCCGTACCTCCCAGAGTGTTGCCGGGTTTGCCCTGATCTCGCGGCTTGTTACGAATTTCATATTCTCCTCCATTATACCTGCAGTATGTCCTGCATTAAATCATACATTGTGTTGATATATATTTTTCGGACAGCAACAGCTCGGACGCATACGGTTCCCGTGAAAAGGGGGGTTTAAAAAAAGATTGTATCGGCCTTACGCTGCCGCTTCCGGCGCAGCTTTTGCCACCGGTTCGACCTTTGACTTGACGACCTCGATCCGGCGTACCGGGTAGAGCAGTTTTA
>CAZNIL010000071.1:0-4124 GCA_964573085.1 uncultured Methanoregula sp. | reverse complement strand
GGTTCGACCTTTGACTTGACGACCTCGATCCGGCGTACCGGGTAGAGCAGTTTTACGACCTTGAAGAGGTCGCGGGAGATCTCGCCGCTGACGATGACGGTGACGAGCGTGTTGAGGTCCCAGGCTGCCGCCTGCGCCTGAACATTCGCCGTGATCGCGTTCCGGATTGCGTGGATCTGCCCGACATTTGCCCGTGCGAGCGTGTAGCAGCTGATCGTAAGCCGGACTTTTTTCTGGTCCTTGGTTACGATCGGGACAAGGCAGTCCACCCGGGTGCTGCGGCGCTTGATCAGCCCACGCAGGTAGTCACGGGTCACTTCGTGACCGACGAACTCGGTGTATGCTGCGTCGCCCGTCACGGATGAAACCCTGAAGCGCATCTTGATGTGCTGCTTTGCATAGTCATTTGTGATCTCGCCGAGGGTTGCCTGCATGATCCTGCCGATCACACTCTCGGTGTCGTTTGCTATGGTGTCACCGATGTACGCCTTACCGAGGTTTTCGGGGACGTGCACCTTGAACCAGCTCTTGGCTTTCCAGCCTTCTACTCTTCTTCCAACCTGTTTTTTTGCCATGAAATCACCTACATGAATCTGAATATCTCGTTTGGTTCTCCGACCAGTTTCTTCACCTTGTCTGGCCATCCGTCCATATCAAGCCCTTTCTGGGCTAAAAATGCCGCCGTCCAGCGCTCGAGCCCGACACCGGAGCAGCCTGACCAGCAGTCTGCACCGCTCTGGATCTTCACGTTGAACCCTTTGGGATACTTGTCGCCGTTGATGCTCACGTTCTGGAACTCGAGCCAGCTGTCGCTGTACGGCAGGTATGCCTCGTAATCGGTCGTGCCTACCCGTTCACCGCACCCGCATGCCCCTTCTTTAATTTTCTGGGGTGTCTTGCCGGTGTCGACCATACCTTCCTGCGCCATGAACCAGGGCGTCACCCGGGCACACCGCCACTCGAGCTCGAGGATCTCTTCGAACACGTTGTGGTATGCCTCATGGAGTTTGTCTGCCATCGCGATGGTCTGTTCGGCAGTGCCCAGCCAGACGATCTCGATCCGGTGGAACTCGTCCACCCGCTCGATCCCGTGGATGCCGCCGCTCTCGTACCGGTGGGATGTACCGCTGCGGTCAAAGACTTTGATCGGCAGGCTTGCCGTCCCGAGTGTCTCGCCCTGCACAAACGGCCAGAACGAGGGACACTGGGCGTAACACAACCCACCGATCGGGCCGTCGATCTTGTCACGGATCATCTCAACCGGCACTTCCCCGGTCACCTTGAAGTAGTCCCCGACATCCTCCCAATAGGCCGGGTCGCGGGTCTTGGGGGTGCAGACATAGTAGATCTCAGGGTAGACGCCTTTTGCGTGCCCCGACCGCATCCAGACCTCCCACGGGGTGAGCTTGGGGAAGATCATTTCGGCAAACCCAAGGGGCTTTATGATCTTTTCAATGACGATCTGCTCGAACGCACGGAAGAGCTGCACCGATTGCGGCCCGTGTATCCACTGGCCGCGGGACGCACCGTGACGGATCCAGTTGCGCTTTACCATCTCCTCGGTGGGGTCACGGGAGAACGAGCGGGATTTGGGAGCGCTCGCAAAGACGAGCTCCCAGTGTTCTCCCTTGCCCCCGTATGCTGAAGCCTGGATTTTTTCTTCGATGAGCTTGAGGATACGGTCCGGCACCTTGTTCTCAAGGTCGGCCGAACTTACCGCAAGGTCAAGTGACAGCGCATCCTTCTTCACATCATAGGATTTGATGAACGGGAGCTTTGGTACATGGATATCTTCCGGGATCTCGCCGGTCATCTCGATACGGTACTGCCCGATCGAGATCCCCCTCAGCCCGAGCCGAAACTTCCCCAGCACAACAGCGACCTGTTTTTTGAACCGGAAGAGGGCGTCGTGTGCCCGGGTATATGTGCCGCTTTCTATTGCGAGCCGGACAACATTTCCCTCCACGCTCCATTCCGTGATCCTGCCGACTTCCCGGTCGGGGACTCCTTTGGGAACACCCTTCTTAAAGAGTGTCGTGTTCGATTCTGCCACGGTTGTCTCAACAGCTTTTTTCGCTTCCGGTGAAATGTCGCTGTTGAAGCTGAGTTCTGCTGTCAGTGCGAAACGAACGAACATGTTTCCTCCGCAATTGCAAGGTTTGTCAGATAATCGTCTACCGAAGCGATCACCGAACCGAGCTTTGTGCCGGTGATGCTGGTTTTCACCCCGGTTCCTGTCACAACCGTCCTCATGGATGAGAGGTTGTCCGGGCAGATTGCGTTTGCGACGCAGGCAGGGTTGCGATGAGTTGTCGTGATAACCCCATCGATCTGCATCATGCCGCCACCGCCATGTGCCAGCACTTCCTGAAGGTGTCAAGCTGGGTGCAGGGGATCGTCGCTCCCGCCCTGAGCCGGTGCCCGCCGCCAGAACCCCCGCAGGTTTCCGCGATGCCGCGGATCACGGTGCCGAGATCAGCATCGATACCGGGGGGGCAGCGTACCGAGATACGGCACCGGTCACCTTCGGGAGCCACAACAGCGAGGGGCAGGACATGGGAAGACTGGCATGCGAGTGCGTCAGCAATGTCGCTTATGAGCGTTGCATCGTGTACTTCATACATCCCGTCCTGTGCAATCGGGGCGCCAGCCAGTGTACGGATAGCGTCAATAACATTCATCCGGTGCGCCCGGGCGATATTCCATGCGGTTTCTGTATCAAAAGAATACCGCATGCAGAGCGATGCGCCGATCTCCCCATGCCCGGATTTCCCGCAGGCATCGATGACCGCTGCAAGTGCATGGGCATCAGGAATAACCTCGCGTTCGAGTGCGTATGTGTCTCCGTAGATCTCTTCGATGCAGCCGGCACCCGCGTTTTGGATCACCTGTAGCACCGAGAGCGAGAGGAGCAGGTCGGGGCGCACAGCGTCTTTTCCTGCGGACTGCCCCATAATCGCGTTCACCACGCCTTCATCCCCGCTGATACCTTCGAGATACGGATGGATTGCCATGAGCCAGCGTTCAGCCAGATCCCTTCCAGCTAGCCGTATTCCCCGGCTCGGGTTGATGATGCCGTTTCCCACACCTTCGTTGAAGATCTCAAGATTTTTTCCGGAGAGTGTCTGGCCATCGCCAATAACCCCCAGCATCGCAAGCCCTGCAAGGTCGCGGTTGTCACCCATATTCCGGGCAACGAAATATGCCATCGCTGAAGCAGGCACTTCACGGTCACCGTCAATGCCAAAAAGCCGGGGGTTTGCATGGAAGTCTCCGGTAAACCGCGGGTTGTGATGGTCTACCACCATGGTGGTTTTAGGAAGGTCTTCCATCCCTGCACCGAGATCGCAGAGCAGGTATGCGTGCTCCTTGGGGATCTCCAAAGCCGCGATCTCGCGGCGTACCCTCAGCCGGAACCGGATCCCCGCCCGTGCCATCGCATGGCAGAGGATAGAGCCGGCAGCGATGCCATCGGCGTCATGGTGGGCGACCACCTCGACGTACTCCTGCCTCTTTATCTGCTCTGCGACAAGGTTCGCGGCGGTTTCAAGTGACATGGGGACAGGGACGTTGTTACCGGGACAGCAGGATCTCCGCGTTCTCCGGTTTGTAGACCCAGCCTGCAGGCAACCTGCCACTGCCGGTATAATACCGTACGAGCCTTCGGATCTTGGCCTCGACAAGGTGGAGCTGCCGCTTGTTGTGCAGGTCGTTTTTGTTCTCAATCAGGTGCTTGCGCAGCCCGAGCGCCTTTATCATGAGATCGCGCAGGTCCTCAGGAATTGCCGACTCCATCTTGTTGGCCTTGAGGATGTCGCCGATGCGTTTTCCCCCGGTCACGAGTTTGATGTCAGGGACTCCGTAGCGGTCCCGCAGGATCAGCCCGATTTTGCTGCTCGATACGCCTTCCTTCCGGAGTTCGATGATGACTTTTTCTATCCCCTTTATGTCCGTGTTGGACCACGAGGGCGCCTCCTTCCGGTAGGGGCGGACGGAACATGATTTGCCCCTTCTGCGGGCATGCATTCTTGCCAAAAGTATAACCTCCTTACGACATTATGTAAGTCCAAAAAGAGCAGCAGTCGCTGACTCCCGGTAATCCCAAGCCCAGTTGGGCAGTGCAC
>CAZNIL010000070.1:0-6668 GCA_964573085.1 uncultured Methanoregula sp. | reverse complement strand
ATCTCCATTCCTGCAGCCACGACAAACATCACAATCCCGAACGCGGCGAGCGGGACCGTGTAGTTCTTCACAACCGTAGCAACATCGTCCCCCGTTGCCCTCTGGACGAGCCAGAAGTACGGGTCAGTGACGTACGACACGATACACGCACCGCCACTGATGAGCAGGATGAGCGGGATCGGGTGGATGGACGCGGCAATACCGGTTCCTGCAATGATCTCGCCGGTGATCACCGCAGTCACGATCCGGGAACCCTGAGCTGTCTGGACCAGTGCCGCGAGCAGGAAGGGCACGGCAAGCAGCGGGAGATACGGGACAAGCAGGGAGTACGCCTCCGTCCCCAGTGCACTCGCACCGATCACCGCACCGAGCGCTCCTGCACCACAGAGGTCAAAGATGATCAAGCCCGCGTGTTTTGCTCCAGCGGAAAAAGCGCTTGTCCGGACCGGGCCCGGTGCGAGTACGAGCGCGGCAATCACGCCGGCGAACATGACGATCTGGATCAGGACAGAGGGTGAGAGCCGGAACAACGGGATGCAGACCACCATCACCATTCCCATCACGATGAACGGGCACCATGCCCGGAACCGGGACTGTTCCGGCAGTGCAGGCTGGACTGCCGGTGCAGGCTGTTGACCGGACACGGATTTTTTGAACCGGTGCTGCATCAAAAGGACAGCGGCGGCAAGCAAAAGAAGCGAGACCGGGACCATGTACAGGTCAAAGACAACCGGGGAGATTACAGCACCGGGGAGTACGGCAAAGAGCGCGATGATGACCGGCGTCGGGTAGACCAGTGCAAACGAGATCAGGCTCCCGAGCGCTGCAGTGTAGAGCAGCCCTTTTCTGGTCTCAGGTGAATTTCCCAGCCCGTTGATTATGGGCTGCAGGATCACAAACGCCGTGATGCAGCACATCAGCGGGATCGCAAGGATATAGCCGGCAAACCCGGAGAGGGCAAACGGTTTTTCTGTAACGGACCTCAAATCAGAAACGACCTGTTCGATCTGGTGCTGCTCCTGCATCAGTTTTGCTATGACTGCACCGGCGAGGATCACCAGCCCGAGCAGGGCAAATATCCTGCCCATGCCGGCGATCGCCTGCGAAACAAGGTCATCAAGGGGCATCCCGGATGCAATCCCGAAGAAGAGTGCCCCTCCAAAAAGGATGAGGAACGGCGGAGTACGGTATTTGATTGCAATGACCGAGATGAGGGCGATGGTTAAAAGAAAGATCAGGATGGAGTACATTGCACCTGCTGATCGTAGCACTCCAGAACATATAGAAGATTCTCAAAGCCTACCGGTGTAAACAGATCATGACCACGGCCGGCAGATCCGGGTCTTGTCCTCTCCGCCTTCCGCACCTGCTTTTTTGTAAGCCGGATGGAATCCTTCTCCCGTTCACCGGCACTCCCTGATAGTCCCTTATGGAATGATGTAGTTGCGATGTTGAATGCAGCATTCACGTCGGCATGCACGACAAACCCGCAGTGCGGGCACTCGAACCGTTTCCGGTACCGCCTCCCGAATCCTCCGCACCGGCTGCACCGTTTGGAGGTGTATGCCGGATTTACATAGATGACGGGGATGCCGGCTTTCTTTGCCTTGCGTTCGACCTGCCGCTGGAGGTGGAAGAACGAGGCGTTGTCAAACGAGAATTCAAAATAGTTCGATGATTCTTTCGAGGGGTCGTGCCGGGGGCTGAAGAGTTTTTCGAATTTGATGCCGGAACCAGCCGATTCCGCAAACGATACGATCTGCCTGCTGATGGTGTGGATCACACCCTTGATGATGCTCCGCTCACGGCTTTTGCTCTTCTTTAATTTCCAGAACTTTCCTGATTTATATAGTTTTGTACAGTTATTCAGGCAATGGCTGTGAACATATGGTGCATTCTTTCCCAGTTTCATGACCTTCCCGCTCAACGGGTCTGCGGCAACCGCCACATGCCCGGTGGTGTTTAAGTCAACACCGATCCAGCGGGTAACAGATATCATGGCTGAATGAAATTCGATCACCTTCGTTTCACGATCGTTCAACCGCTGTACAATAATGCCCTATATTCTGGTGATTCTGCTATTGCTCCCTCCTGTTCCTGACAATGAGTAATCAAACGCTTTCCCATAAATACTTTGTTAAAAAAGAGGATATTTTCGTGTTGTTTTAAAAAAGGAGGGTGCAGCGCTAGACAATCACAATATATGCTACAAGCGAGAGCAGGAATGCCAAAAGGAGCATCGCAAGGGAGAGCGGGGCGACATAGACCAGCATCGCGTTCACCGTGCTCGCAAGCTGGGAGATACGGTTCGACCCGAAGACCACAATCTGATCGCAGTGTGCGGTGCCTGCCGCCACTTCCGCGGGTGCAAGGTCGGTAATGGCATCACCGATTGCCTGCATCACAAACGGCAGGAACCCGGATGGTGGCACGTGCATCCCCACCGGGTTCTTGCCCGTGATCGTATTCACGACATGCGAATCGGTGGTCATCACCTCGGCGTTATCCACCTTAGAGAGGATCGTTTCGAGCAACACCTCCCGCATACCCTGCGCCATGTTGTTGCCGTCGATCAGGACGTATGCGGTCTTCTGCCCCGCCACCTCAATCACGAGCACCTGGATGCCGAGGTCGCCAAACCCCTGTTCGCGGGAGAACGGTACGGTCCTGTGGGCGACTCCTATCGCAAACGGCTGGAGTGGTTCACAAAGGCAGGTCTCCATCGCGGTCTGCGCTGCCCTCTGGTACTCGGTCGCGGTGAGCGTTGCTGCAAGCACGGGTGACGAGAGGTCAGTCATGCAGTTGTGCGCATCCACGAATGCAACATGGGGGTACCAGCGGTGCCCCTCTGCCATGATCGTCATGCCGACTGCAAAGTCGAGGTCTTCGGTCCGGTGCGGGGAACGGGTGGCGACCAGGAGGATCGCATCCCCGAACCGCTGGAAGAGCAGGTGCACCGAACCTGAAGAGAGCCGTAAGGAACGGGATGCGGTACCCGTATAATGTAAGTTGTGCCTTGAAGCTTTCACCGCTTCAATCACTTTGACGATCTCGCTTTCAGAGACAAGGTTAAAATCATGGGTGGCACACCCGTGAGGGACAAGCGTCTCTTCCTCAAAATTGTCGTGCAGGATCTTCGGCAGGTTGCCGCCCCCGATCTCCCCCATGGGCCCGGGGTGCAGGTTCGGGACGGTAAAGATCACGCCTTTGCCTGTTGTGCGCCGGAAGAAGAGGCTTTCCTGCGGCACATAGATCTCCTCGCCGATCTCGCGGAAGAAATCCTCCATTCCCTTCGATCCGTCTGTTGTATGGGCGATGAACGCGTTGATGAACGCGAGCCCCCGGATCCGGAACGCACGGTACAGCGGGCGCTCGATCAGCCAGATCAGGATTGCAAACCCCAGCCCGAAGACGCAGTGGAGCACCAGCGCAAAGAGCAGGAATCCGGTTGCCGGGGGGAAGAGGAACATTCCTGCAAGTATGCCGACACCGCTCTGGGTAAAAGCAGGTACCAGCATCCGGGGAATCCGGTAATCGGCGATCGCAACAAGCACAAACAGGCGGAGCCCGAAAATAAACCCGAGCGAGATCGCATAGAAGAGGAAGACGGGCATCACCCCGGTTATGAATGCGGAAAGCGTGATGATGACGCCAAAGACCGTGCAGCTGAGCGCGAGCAGTGCAGAACGGTTCCACGTCATCGCCTTGCCGCTGTGCTCGATGAGAGGTTTTGTTAAAAGAAAGCCGGCGAACGCCGGGAGGGTGAATGCAATGGTTCCCGAGAACGGCAGGTTTGAGACTGGCAGGATCACCCATGCCCGCACACCGACACCATCGATCAACAGGCCTAAGAGCGCGATGAGAAAGAGCGAACGTTTCCATGACGGGGCAGTGAAAATATACCGGGTCAGCTGCCCGAGTTTGACATCACCGCCGATCGCCATCAGGCAAAACCCCCGAGGATCGAGTCCTTGCCGCCCGAGGTAAGTGCCGCCCAGCTCACGCAAACCTCCGCTCTTTTGGCTCGTCAAGGTCCCCGAAGTGTTTCCGGTATCGTGCTTGTAAGGAAACCTGATCCGGGAGATGGGTCTGGCACCCGGGGTGTTCCACGACAAACGATGCGGTGACGGTGCCGATCCTGCAGCAATCCGGCAGCGTATAGCCCCTCACGTAAGAAGAGAGAAAGCCGGCACGGTAGGAATCTCCTGCTCCGGTCGGGTCGGCGAGCTGTACAGGTACAACCGGTACAAAGGTCTTCTCCCCCTCCTCATAGAGCATGCTCCCGTCTCCGCTCATCGTAAAGACTGCGGTTTTCACCTGTGCAATCAGTTCCGTGCGAGTGATCCCCAGTGTACGGCACATATGCTCTACCTCGTGCTGGTTTGCAAACAGGATGTCGGTGTTGTTAATGATCGAGCCGAGCTGCTCTTTTGTGTACCAGAACACGTCCTGGCCCGGATCGAACGATACGAACTCGCTCTTCTCTGCGACCCGGCAGTTGAACTCCGGATCGGCGGTTGCCATGTGGACGAACGGGAGTGCAGGGGCCTGTGCGGTGGCAAATGCTTTCGATGCGCCCCATTCGAAGAAGGTCATCTGGTCGCCGCATTTGTCCGTGAACATGAATGCGGTTGGCGTGTGGGTGCCGGGGACGACAAAGAACTGCTGGTGCACCCCGATCTTATTCAGCCAGTTGTCGTAATCAGTCCCATGAAAATCGTCACCAACGCAGGAGATCAGCGTGCAGGACTCATTAAGCATCGCGATGCCCGCGGCGATGTTTGCCGCACCGCCGCCAAAGAAGACCTTACGGTCGGTGATATGCGTGGATGTGTTCGGGTCCGGCAGGTGGTGAACGGTGGATATTTGATCGATCGCGGTATGCCCGACGATGTGGATCATAATTCCCGCACGTCCACGAGCTTGAGCGGGACATCCCGCAACGCCTTTCCCACAACAGATTTTGCGATCTTCTCTGCGTGTTCTTTTGACTCTGCGCGGAATACCTTCATCTCCAGCGAAAGCCCGACGAGACCGGTGTCAGCCACGACAATTGCGCTGGAGAGTTCCCCTTCGCAATGGGGACACGAGAGCATCCCTGCCTCGACTTCCACAAACTTCGCGGTCGGGTTGAGGCGTTTTCCTGCTTCGCTGATCGCGATTCCGATTGCATCATCGAGTGATTTTGCATCCCGTATGATCCATGCTGATTCAAGTGTTACGAGATAATCCGGCATTGTCTTTATCTCCCGTACTTTACCATACATCCCGGTGGATGTGCTCTGCAACTGGCAGCCGTTCCGTCAGGGCAACCGGCACCTGTCCCTTTCCGACCGCGAGGAGCACAACAGGCCTCACGTGCTGGGGCAGCCCGAGGATTTCCCTGACTGCTTCCTCGTCAAATGCCCCTGTCCAGCACGAGTGGAGCTGTCGTGCATGTGCAGCGAGCATCATGTACGTGCAGGCGATAGTTGCGTCCTGCACCGCGTACAGGATGCCCCGCTCCCCGTACCGGGACATCGAGCGGACATAGTTCGCGCAGACAACAAAGATCGATGCCGCCTGCCGGATGTGCTCCTGTTCAAATGCTGCATCCCTAAGTTCGATCCTGGCATCATCATCGGTGACGACCACCACGTCCCATGCCTCGAGGTTTCCGGCGCTCGGCGCGGTGCTCGCACAGTCGAGAATATACCCGATATCCTCTTCTGAAAGAGTGTCAGGTGTATATACCCGCACCGATGACCTGCTGGTCAGAAACCCTTGGAATTCAGAGGAGTCCATGTTCTGATAGTACCTGCCATGCCTGTTGTGCAGATGTGGTTGAAGCACTGATCGCAGCGGCGATCTTCTGTGACGCCTGTTCCGGCTGGTTGCTCTCGATTAATGAGATCGCCTCGTTGAGCCCGTCGACAGAGCGCCGGAAGTCCTGCTGGCTTGTGCTGTTGTATGCGAACTGGAGCTCGGAACGGATCGCTTCCATGAGCATGAGCAGCATCCGCCGCCCGCCCGCCCGCTCCTGGTCTGAGAACCCTTCTAATGCGTTTGCAAGATGGGATACAACGATCAGTTCCGACTTTGCCCGTTCGCCATACTGGTAACTTTTTATTGCTGTCGGGAGATCCATACTCACCATAGAGACTCACCATAAGTGAATGTTGTCATGTGAAAAAATGTCACCTGCCGGATGAAAAAGGGAATTATTGGACCGGGAAACCGGGGGCCATAGTTACGACCCCGCTTTATTGCTGATTCCTTTGCGGGCAGCGGTACCCTGAGTATGCAATTATCGCGCGGACTTTGCCTTGGTGCCGAGCGCCGAGACTTTTGCGCGGCGCATCCGCCTTCGGATCAGCGGGTTGCCGGTCCGTTCGGGAGCTCCGCGGTCTCCGCCACGGCTACCACCCCGGCTACCGCCGCGCCTGCCGCCACCACGCCTGCCGCCACGACCACCGAATTGCTGTTCGGCAGCATCGTCAACATTCTTGACCGTTACCCCTTGTTTGAACCGCTGGTTCGGCCCGGGGGTTTTTAATTCTGACTCTTTTTTCGGCACGAGACGGATCTGTCCCTTGGCACCTTTGACCTGTGCCCATATGGTTGTCCCTGTCTTACCCATAATTAAACTCCTTATCTAATTCTGCCGTGCTGATGATAAAGGTTAGGGC
>CAZNIL010000069.1:2121-6885 GCA_964573085.1 uncultured Methanoregula sp. | reverse complement strand
CCCTCGGCGTCGTACTCTTCAGCCTTTACCAGCCCGTCGAAGTCCTTCCAGATGGTGGCAAGGTCCTGCCGGATATAGAAGTTCTTCTCTGAACCGTAGGCAAGGATATCCGGCCCGTAGACCCGGGAGAAGAACCAGTCGTCTGCGACAATCCGGGTTTTCGCATCTGAAAGAAGCCCGTACGTCTGCGTGGTCTTGCCTGCCCCGGACTGCCCCACGATGCAGAGCCCGCGTCCCCCAATATCGACACAGGCGCCGTGGACCGAGAAGATGCCATGCTCGTCCTCTAAAATATCACCGGCGCAAGCGAGCGCAAGGGACTTGATCCAGCCGTAATACCGGATGTTGAACAGGAACGCGGTCTTCGAGTACGGATCGTACATGACAGTATCGGCAGGGTAGGCGGGGTCAGAAAATACGAACAGCCGGCCGTGCGATCTGACGTTCTGCGACATCGAGTAGAAGTTCTCCTGCCAGGTGTCCCGGATCCCGGGATCATCGGAAAGGAGCTTGATGCAGCACCCGTAGATCTCGGACTTGACCTCGTACCGGACTCTCGGATGGAACCGGGCCGTCAGGTCCTCCTTCTCTTCGGGAGTGATCAGGGTTATGGTGTAGGCCATGCATCATCACCAGCCGGGCGGATCTGCGGGATTGTCATGCCACACTCCCATCAGCTTGTCTTATAAAATCCCCGGACCAGATACCCAAAAGGATCAAAAACCCTGCAATAAGGAACGGCCAGATATCTGCCGGCGCCCAGACGATGCCGACACCGAGTATAATCAGGAAGATGCCCAGAAGAAGCATTGTTATGTTCATCCCTTTCAGTCCCGGTTCTTTAGTTTCCGGAGGTTTCGTCCCAGCGGGTACCAGAGCCGATGCAAGGAATCCCAGCCCGAGACCGACAAGCACACCGGATCCGGCGAAACCGGTAAGAAGCCCGATGCCGAGGCCGATAAGAACACCGGCCGGTATGAATGCATAGCGCCCGTGTTTTCGTTTCCGTTCCGTGTATTCCTCGTCTTTCATACAAAACCATTTCCCGCCGGATCCTGATAAAGCCGGCAGTAAACCCCGGCACCTGCACCGGGTTTAATTATTTCCGGGCTGATCCTTGTACTGATGAAAACAACAGCAATCGCCCTCATCCTCATCTGCATTGCAATGGCGACAACCGCCGGGTGTACTTCCGGTTCCCCTGCCGCTGCGACACCAGCACCTACATCGCCAGCGGTTGCAACCTCCGTTCCTTTAACACCGGCAGACGCACAGAGCTGCGCCACCGACCCGGACTGTGTGCCGGCGCAGTGCTGCCATCCAACGGGCTGCACGAACAAGGCAACGGCAGCAGCACTATCCTGCGAGGCCAAGATCTGCACGATGAGCTGCGAAGGGCCGATTGACTGCGGCGCCGGTGCTTGCGGGTGCGTGAACGGGAGGTGCAGCGTTGTTCCGGCGCAGGCGACCGGAGGCCAGACAGGGCAGAAGGTATCGGTCAGGCTGGAGGCCTCGCCGCAGCGGTACTCCCCGATGATGTCCTCGACGCCCGGCATCGGGCTCACCCCCAATGTCACCGGCTTTGTGGCCGCTGATGCGGACTTTGCAGGGAATGCCACGGACTTTACATGGAATGCCATAAACTTCGAATGGAATGCTACGTCCGGCACATTCCTCACGTGGGATGCACCGGATTACAAGGTCCACCTGATCGGCAACCCGGTCGCCAACAACGGCGGGAAAGTCTACTGGACATTTACCGATAAGCCGGCCTCGACAAAAGATCCTGTTGTCATCACCGTCACGGCCCGGGACATGACCCGGAGAGGTGCGGTGCTGGGAAGCTCGACGGTAACTTTAAGCTGGGACGGGGATTACGCGGTGTATGTCGGGGAGATCCGGTAATTTTTGCGTGCAGTCAGCTGAGTACTGATACCGGTCCCCCCAATTGAAGGAATAATTAAACGGCTTGCATTAAATGCACCCTTGTCTCAATCCCTGTTGTAAAAAAAGGAAAATCAGTAATTTTCGCAGAGCAGCTCGAAATAGTCCCGCGGGTGGTCGCAGACCGGGCATTTCTCCGGGGCAGCCTTCGCTTCATGGACGTGCCCACAGTTCCGGCAGTACCATTTCACGGGGGTGTCCCTGGTAAAGACCGTGCCGTTTGTCACGTTCGCGAGCAGTTTCCGGTACCGGAGCTCGTGGTGTTCTTCAACCGAGGCAACCTGACGGAAGAGGTTTGCGATCTCGCTGAAGCCTTCCTGTTCTGCAACTTTGGAAAAATCAGGGTAGAGCGTGTCCCACTCTTCCTTCTCGCCATCGGCTGCTACCCGCAGGTTGTCGACGGTCTTGCTGATTACCCCGGCCGGGTACGCCGCGATGATCTCCACAGGGCCCCCTTTTAACTGCTTGAAGAAGAGCTTACCGTGCTCTTTCTCCTCCTCAGCGGTCTGCAGGAAGAGCGCAGAGATCTGCTCGTAGCCCTCCTTTTTTGCGGCGCTTGCGAAGAACGTGTACCGGTTCCGGGCCTGCGATTCGCCGGCGAACGCGGCGAGTAAGCACTTTTCTGTGTTGCTTCCTTTGAATTCCATCACTATCATATCTCCATCTGATCGTTCTCATCCACGGGTATTATACCCTGCTGCCGGAACATGCATGCCGATATTGTTCCCTGGCCAGTTCAGAGCACCTGAATTTCCCCATATGTTCAATTCCTCATCCCCATCTTCTCATCCAGCCAGTCGAACTTTCCGGCAAACGACTGGGCAAACGCCCCGAGCTGGCAGTGGGAGCCGGCACCGAACTCATCGGAGTACACCATCAGTTCCCTGTCGCAGGTGAGGTGGTCGTAGAGCGCCTTTGCCTGCACATCGCCCGGATCGAACTGGTCTTCCGTTCCGGCAGTGACGAGCGTGGGGCACCGGATGTTCCCCGCCCGCCCCACGAGCGAGAAGTCCATCCATTTCGCCCAGAACTGAGCAGGCGAGCCGGCATTGAGGACAAACATACCGTTCTCGTTGAGCCAGCGGGTAAAGGTGCTCTCCTTCATCGCGGCCCGGATCCCATCGTTGAACTCTTTCGGATCGGACTTCAGCCATTCCTGCAGTTCCTTTTCCGTCATGTTCGCGAACGGCCCGCCGGACTTCTTCATTCCGGCAAGGAGGTTCTGCCCGACATCGTACGTGCCCGCGTCGGCGACAAGCGCCGTGATCCGGGGCTCGTACGCAGCGCCACGCGGGGCGAGGTAACCCCCGAGCGAGATGCCCCAGAGCGCGATCCGGTCGCTGTCAACATCCGGCCTGTTCACTGCATAGTCCACGACCGGCGTGATCACGTTCTCCCAGTCAGCACGGAACGGGAGGTGCTGGACCCGGATAACCTCCCCCTGCCCCGGGCCGTCGAAGGTCAGGACGTTATACCCTCTTTTTATTCCCTCCATCGCGTACGGGTGGAGTTCTTCCTGGCAGCCGTCAAAGCCGGTCTGCACGATCAGGAGCGGCCGGGGCTTTCCGGAGTTGTCGACTTTGTAGAGGTAGCCGGGCAGCGTGGTGTTCCCGTACGGGACGGTGACGATCTCGTACGGGACGGTGTTGAGCGCAATCGCATCGCGGAACGTGTCCCGGCTCTTCCTCCACGTCTCCACGATACGGGGGTCGGACGGGTTGCCGTGCAGGAAGAACTCGGCGGTGCGGTAGTAGGTCGCGGCCCGGTAGTATGCTTCGCGTGCGGTTACGGTGTGCCCGGCTGTAAGGCTCTCATCACCCGCTGCCTTGAAGTGATCCGCAGTCTTCTTCCATTCGGCATACCAGCTCTCAAAGTCGCCTTCTTTGATCCGGGAGGCGGTGGCGAGGCACTCGCCGATATCGGCCTCGCCTGAGTACGCTGCGCCAAGCGTCCGCTGCAGCTCGAATGCGAACTCGGGATCAGAGAAGACCAAAGATGGACATGAGCATGCAGCATGCGGGGCTGGCGAGAGCGCCGGTGTTGCCGGCGGGGAAGGGGCAGGAGTCATACAACCTGTCGTAGCGAACAGGAAGATGAGGGCAGCAAAAAGGAAAAAAACTGCAGGAATTTTACGCGATGCCATAACTCATCAGCGGAATCTCGTGCGGGAATGGTGATAAGTGTTTGGATATCCTGCCGTTCCTGACGGGACGTAAGCAACGGTTTTTCCCTTTCGTAGGCAGAGTACCTTGTATGACTGCGGAATCGGATGCAGTAAAAACCGTCGCCGGGCTCATGGCGCTTGCGGCGCGGACAGCACCGAAAGCGGTGGGGCAGGACTCGATCGTCTGCAGGGTCGTTACGGGAAAGGAGCAGGAGAAACTTGCCGCACGGATCGACGCGATGGGAAAAGCCCTCGGAATGTCCTTCTTCTTTGTAAACGCCGGGCAGGTAAGAAAGAGCGATGCGACATTGCTCATCGGTGTCGAAGGCACAAAAGCACTCGGTCTCAACTGCGGCGGGTGCGGGTTTCCCACGTGTGCCGATATGGTCAAAGCCGGAAAAGCAGCTGCAAAGAGGAAGAAATCCGTGTACAGCGGCCCCAACTGTGTCTTCAAGGTCTCGGACCTCGGCATCGCCGTCGGGTCGGCGGTCAAGACCGCATCGATCCACAACGTGGACAACCGGGTCATGTTCACTGCAGGTATCGCCGCGCTTGAACTGGGCATGCTCAAAGGGTGCAGTGTCGCGTACGGCATCCCGTTAAAGGCAGCCGGGAAGAACCCGTTCTTCGATGTGCTGATTAAGCACTGAGGTGCG
>CAZNIL010000069.1:0-2021 GCA_964573085.1 uncultured Methanoregula sp. | reverse complement strand
TGATTAAGCACTGAGGTGCGCCAGCACCGATGTGCCGGCCCTCAGGCACTAAAATCCCCCCATCATTACTTTTCCCGCGAAATCGGACGGAACGGGGACAGACGAGATTTTCATGAGAGTGAGAGGAGTCTTTTTTGTATGCCGGCTGGTAGTGCTCCCGAATTTCTTGTACTGCTCTTCCTTGTTGTGAATGGTGTAGTCTTCCTCCTCTATGCTGCGGACAAGAGAAGGGCTGCAACCGCGAGGTGGAGGGTTTCCGAATCCCTCCTGTTGTGCAGCGCTCTCATCGGGCCGTTCGGTGCATTCTTTGCGATGCGGCTCTTCCGGCACAAGATGCAGAAACTCCGGTTTTTCGTAGTCCCGCTCTTTTGCCTGCTCCAGATCCTTGCGATTCTCTGGTTTATTACCGGATCTCCCTGAAAAGAGGGAGCCGGGTGGCGGATCCGCGGGCAGTTCCTGGCAAGGATAATCCCTGCAGCACAACCGAACCATCACCCTTAAGCGAACCGCCCCCCAATGTCAGGATCGGGAGTCAGAAAATGTTTGCCCATCATGCTGAGACCGGTTATACCGGATCGCTGCCCGGTATCACCCAGAAGACCCTCGTCTGGGGAAAGAACACGCTCATGACCGAGTTCCGGCTGAAGAAAGGTGCAGTTCTTCCCCGGCATACCCATCCCCACGAACAGACCGGCTACCTTGTCAGCGGGCACATCATGCTCCGGATCGGGAATGACGAGGCAGATATTCAGCCGGGCGACAGCTGGAACATCCCCGGCAGCATCGAGCACGGGGCAACGATCCATGAAGACTCGGTGGCAATCGAGATCTTTTCCCCGGTCAGGAAAGAATACCTGCCATAACACGATGCTTTTTTCCCCCCTGTCCCCGGTCAGATAACGAGTTACAGGGAGGTGCGGCAGGGGACACCGGTGTTCAATAGAGATTCAACCGGCCGACCATTTAAAAAAACACCGGAAAAGAAGAACGGGTGGCAGGATCTGGACCCCTGACCTGCGGATGACGGGTTCGCTAAAAAAAATTTGCCCTTAAAATCAGTATCCCATCTTCCAGAGCACGAGCAGCACAATCATGGCAATGGGAACCAGGAGGTCAAAGTACACGACCGAGCCGGCATTATAGGGTGAGATGTTTTTAGTTCTCCTGATGTCAAGCACATGGCCTGTACCCATGAAAAAGAGCATGACGGACGCACCGATGACCGTTGCGACAAGGAAATTGTCCCGGATGAAGAATGAAAGAACACCCAGCACACCGAATGCAGCATCGGCGGCGGCGACCTCTTTCTGGAACGGGCTGCCTGCCTGCCACCCGATCTTTTGTGCAGTCTTATCGGCCGTCGGGCCATACCAGTGCATGAACCCGCCCAGGATGCCCTGCAACCCGATATTGACGAGCAGAATATATGCAAGAACCGCTTCGGGAACGGGTGTCCCGAACAGGATGATATCAACGACAGCACACAGCAGGGCAAAAGCGAGGAAAACCACTGCATAATGATCCCGTATCATCTCACTTATACCTGTCATAAGTTCCCGTGAAATGTATTACATGCTGTCTGATGTTATGTGTTCCTCTTTTTTGCGAATGCTATTGAAAATAATCTGCTGTAACAGGATTGATCTTTGGGAAAAATCATAACAGGAAAAACGGGCCTGAAGGGATTTGAACCCTTGACCTGCGGATCAAGTGACCAGAATTATACCCAACGTCACCGGGTCCGCGAACCATCCTGCGATCTCGTGCCCGGTGCCGTGCTGACCTGCATTGCCGGTCAATTTCACGCTCTTTTAAAAAAATCTGGTTTTTTTACTATTGTTTCAGCACGGGCAGGAATGGATCTGCTAAAAGTATTTATCCACAGAATGGAAGTCCTGCTATTATGATTACAGTGTGAATCAACCGTCGAGGTACGCTGCTTCCTGTTAACCCACTCGACGGGTTATGACAGGGGCAGCCGGAACATTTCAAACCTGTTCAGCGAGTCTAAAGAATCATCC
>CAZNIL010000068.1:2026-6964 GCA_964573085.1 uncultured Methanoregula sp. | reverse complement strand
GCCGGGGGTTTTACCCCTGATTTTTTTGCTTTTATTGCGATGGTTGCAAGCGTACCTGTTGTAACTTTGCGGTCTTTGAAAAGACCCCGCTCGATGATGGCAACCGGGGTGTTTTTACTTTTGCCATTCTTTACCAGAGATTGTGCGATACTTTTCAGATTTGCAACTCCCATCAGGATCACGATCGTCCCCCGGCTCTGTGCGAGCAGCTTCCAGTCAAGCGCCGGTTCTGGTTTTGTCGGGTCTTCGTGACCGGTAAGGATGGTCACCTGTGATGCATAGTCCCGGTGGGTGAGGGGAATGCCTACCGATGCGGGAACGGCAAGGGCGCTGGAGATGCCCGGGACCATCCCGACATCAAGGCCGGCCGCCCGCAATCGTTCCAGCTCCTCACCCCCCCTGCCGAACAGGAACGGGTCACCTCCCTTGAGCCGGACGACAACCTTTCCCTGCTGTGCACGGGCGATCATCAGCGCCTCGATCTCATCCTGTTCGAGCGTGTGTCTCCCGCCATATTTGCCGCAGTCAATCAGCTCTGCATCTTTTGGCAGGGTTGCAAGGATCTCCTCACCGGGCAGCTGGTCATAGAGCACTACATCCGCTGTATCGATCACGTCCCTTGCCCGTTGTGCAAGAAGCCCTGGTGCGCCGGGACCCGAACCTACGAGATATACTTTACCGGTCATGGTACAACCTTAAGCTTTTTGTAAGCATCGTCAATGAGATCCTGTGCGCGTCCTTTCAGTATTCTCCCCTGTTCTCGCGCCCTCTCAATGGTGGGTACGTCGGTCTCGATCCGTTCTGTACGGCTGCCGTCAAGCGACAGCACTTCAGCAATCAGGTGACCGGCGCGACAGTAGATTCCCAACGGGGTGAAACAGCCACCCCCAAGATGTTCCATGACTGCACGCTCGATTGCTGTATCGGTCCGGGTCTGCGGGTGGTCAAGAGCAGCGATTGTCTCCATGAGCGAGGGGTCAGCCCGGCTTACTACCGCGATGGTGCCCTGGTTGGGTGACGGGACAAACTTTTCCACCGGAAGGCGCTCACCGGGCACCCGGATCCCAAGCCGTATCAGGCCTGCCTCGGCAAGGACGATAGCATCATACTCCCCGGCGTTGAGTTTTCGGAGCCGGGTATCGATATTGCCCCGCAGGTCTTTGATCGTGATGCCCGGGTCGTGGCGGAGGAGCTGGGCTCTCCTGCGGGTGCTTGAGGTACCGATCACGTTCACTGCCGGTAGTGCAGAGGGATATGTGAGATAATCTGCAGGAGAATCACGTTTCAATATGGCAGCGGTGAAGAGGCCTGACGGGCGGACCGCGGGAATGTCCTTCATGCTGTGCACTGCACAGTCAATCTCCCCGGAGAGGATTGCATCATCGAGCGCCCGGACAAAAATCCCCTGCCCGCCGATCTCGTGCAGCGGTACACCATGGTTCGTATCGCCCTGCGTAGTGATGACGACCTGCTCTACCCCGATTCCCATTGCAGTGAGCTTCCGGCAGACCGTGTCAGCCTGCACGAGCGCAAGCTTGCTGCCCCGTGTGCCAATTTTTATCGACATGATCGGTACGCCATGATGATCTTTTCAATATCAGCATCGGAATGTACAGCTGATAAAAAGTTTGTTTCAAACTGTGAGGGGGGAATGAAGATGCCCGCGGCAAGCATCTTTGTCCAGAACCGCTGGAATGCGGTGGTATCGCATTCTTTGACCTCATGATAATTGCGGGGGGGTGCCGGACGGAAAAAATACTTGAACATCGAGCCGATGCGGACAAAAGAGCCCCCGGAATTCCCGGAACAACCCTCTTCGATTGCACGCGTTTTTTGTTCGAGTTCATCATATACATTGCTGTGAGCGTGCAACCACTGTACTGTAGCAATACCGGCAGCAAGAGAGAGCGGGTTGCCGGAGAACGTCCCTGCCTGGTAGACCGGGCCGGAGGGCGCTATCATCTTCATGATCTCACGCCTGCCCAAAAAGGCGCCGATCGGAAGCCCGCCCCCGATGATCTTGCCGAGCGTAGTGAGGTCTGGTCTGACACCGTACTTCACCTGAGCTCCGCCGATGCCCAGCCGGTATCCCGTTATCACTTCATCAAAGATCAGGAGGACATCGTGAGCACGGGTGATCGACCGGATCTCCTGCAGGTAATTTTTATCAGGAATGACCGGCCCGATATTTCCCATCACCGGCTCAACGATCATAGCTGCGACATCTGAATTCTTTGTTAAGAGTGACTCCAGTGCTTCAGGGTCATTATACGGGACTTGTCGGGTATGGGCGACCAGATCGGCAAGGACTCCCGCGGAATCCGGGATCCCAAGCGTGGTTGCACCGGAACCGGCTTGTACGAGCACCCCGTCATGTGCGCCATGAAATCCTCCTTCGACCTTCACGATATCTTTTTTTTGTGTAAAACCGCGTGCGAGCCGGATTGCCGCCATTGTGGCTTCCGAACCGCTCGATACAAAGCGGACCATGTCCATGCCGGGATGGTCGCTTGTGATCAGGCGGGCAAATTCCGGTTCATGGGGAACCGGTGTACCGTAGATCCAGCCACGGTCAAGCTGCTCGCCGATTGCCTTTTTAATTGCCGGGTGGGCATGACCGAGGATGAGAGGGCCGTACGCGCAACAGCAGTCGACGAACTGCGCCCCGTCAACGGTAACAAGGGTCGAACCCTGTGCATAGGCAGTGTAGAAAGGAAAGGGCCTGATTGCACGGACCGGGCTGGAGACGCCTCCGGGGATCACTCCTTGTGCCTGGGCATACAGCTCACTGCTGTTCATCCATCCACCCTGCAACATCCGGAGCAAAATAGGAGATGATCAGGTCAGCCCCGGCGCGCCTGATGCAGGTAAGGCTCTCGATTACCGCTTCTTTCTCCCTGATCCAGCCCCTTTGTGCCGCCGCTTTGATCATCGCGTATTCCCCGCTCACCTGGTACGCGGCGACAGGCAGGCCGAGGGTTGCGATCTCGGCAACGATATCGAGATATAACCCTGCCGGCTTGACCATCAGGATATCCGCGCCTTCTCCGGCATCGAGCTGGGATTCTAAAAAAGCCTCCCGCGCATTTGCCGGGTTAATCTGGTAGGTGGAGCGGTTGCCAAACGAGTACGCCGAACCCGCTGCATCGCGGAACGGCCCGTAGAAGGCAGAGTCAAACTTGGTAGAGTACGACATGATCAGGACCTGCTCAAGCCCGTCATCGTCAAGCACCGACCGGATCGAGCCTACCATCCCGTCGAGCATGCACGAAGGGGCAACAATATCAGCCCCCGCGTTTGCATGACTGACCGCGATCCGGTTCATCAGCTCAAGCGAGGGATCGTTGAGCAGGTCGGTGCCGCACCGGGTCTCTCCCACGATCCCGCAATGCCCGTGATCGGTGTATTCGCAGGCACAGACATCGGTGATCACCACCATATCGGGGACAGCTTTTTTGATCCTTCGGACAGCCTGCTGGACAACCCCCCTGTCATCATAAGCGCTGCTGCCTTCCGGATCCTTCTTCTTGGGGACGCCAAAAAGGAGGACTGCCCTAAGTCCCTGGTCCCAGAGATCTTCGGCAGCACCTGAAATCCCGTTGATCGAATACCTTACCTGCCCCGGCATCGAGGCAATCGGTTTGTTTCTGGACAGGGTCTCGTCAACAAAAAGGGGGACAACCAGATCTGTTTTTGCAAGCCGGGCCTGCTGCAGCATCGGTTGTATTGTACGTGACCTTGACCTTCTCATCCGTCGTGCAGGAAACACCATGAAGTCACCAGACCAGATAGAATTCTTCTGTTACCATTCTTAAGGAGCAATGCTATTTATTGTTTACAATGCGTGGCCTCATTTTTCGTCGGGACAGGCATTTTTCAGTTGGTAGGCAAGCAGGAGCGCCCCGTTAATCAGGTTCGCGAGGTCTTCTTTTGTATATTTGTTCTGCTCGATAAGCCCCCAGTCCTTGGTTGTGTCCTCATCATTCTCCCCCACCCATGAGGCGATTGCATCTTCGGGAATATGAAACCCGAGCCATGAGAAGAAATTCAGGAGATTGCCGGCAACATGCTGGACGCCGTCCACGTGACCGATGATGATGAGCCCCGCGACCTTGTTTTTTATCATCTGTACTCCATACCACGCGTACTGGTTCTCGATCGAATTCATCCGCTCGACAAATTTCTGGATTAATGCCGAATGGTTGTTCCACCGGATGGGAGTGGCAAGTATCAGGATATCGCTTGCAAGAATCGCATCGTACACGACCTGCATCTGGTCATCGTCATACTTCATTGAGCTCTGGCAGGGATAGGTGCAATACGCAGGGTTCTCTGAATAATTTCCCTCGCAATCATGGATGATGAGGTCTTTTAACCGGATAAAGGTCGTTTCACAGCCATACTCCTTGTATTGTTCAAGAGCACGCAACAGGAGCCGTTCCGATTTGCTCATGCCGGGCTGCTGGCGGCTCGACCCTGATATGCCAAGGACGCTGATAGTCTTGCATTGCTCTTTTGTGATGGGGGGGACGGTGTGGATCCCGAACTTTCGACCGACCATGGGTGCAGGCATGCATTAAAATATCCCCATTTTTGATTATGTACTTATTCCACAACAATGGGGCTGCGGGTGCATGGACAAATTTGAAGAATTCCAAAAGAACATTGCCGCGATGGACGCGACACGGCGGGCGATAACCATTGCTGAACAAAAAGACCGTTGCGTGTGCGGCGGTTGCCCGACATATAATGAGTGCATGCGCGAGAAAGGCGAGGTGTTTTATTGCATCACCGGGCGCAGTCCGGTATGTACATTCGAGAAAAAGGCATGCATCTGCCCGACGTGCCCGGTAACATTCACCCTGGGACTCCGGAAAGCCTGCTTCTGCATTCGGGGATCCGAACAGGACCAGAGGACGACAACATCCCCGCATAAAA
>CAZNIL010000068.1:0-1926 GCA_964573085.1 uncultured Methanoregula sp. | reverse complement strand
GCAGGAGAACCGCTCCCCCTGGGTGATTGCCTTGAGGAGCGCCTCTGCAGCTTCAAGGTCTCCGGCCTCGGCACTTGCGCGAATGGCAAATGTTGCGTCAGTCAGCAGTTTCTTTGAAAGGACGTGCGTGAGATCATCGATAACCTCTGCGATCCGCTCATCGGAACCCCCAATTCGCGCAACCGCTTTGTCCCGTTCCCGGGTCCTGACCGCTTTTGCCCACGTGTGGAGTGCTGCAAGGATATCATCAGCGGTTTTCCGGTTCAGCTGGCGGAGGAAGATGGAGAGTTCATCATCAATGAACTGTCGCGCCCGTTCTGCCTCCGCTTTCCGGTTGCTCATGGTCTGCTCGTTAATGATACGCAGGTTGTCTATGGAAAAGAGCCGCACACCGTCAATATTCTCTGCGCCCGGCTCTACATCCCGGGGCTGGGCAATGTCGATCAGGATGAGCGGGCGGGGATGCCCCTCAACCGGCCAGCACCGTTCCTTCATGGCTTCTTTTAGTTGTTCGCAGTGGATAACGGGGTGGGGCGCAGAAGTGCACGAGATGACAACATCGGAAAGCAAGATGTAATGGTAAAGTTCACGGAACCGGACTGCCTTTCCCCCGATCTTTTCGGCAAGGATTTTTGCCCGCCCGAATGTCCGGTTCGCCACATACATTGCAGTGAGGTGTTTTGCTGCGAGAGCCTGGGCAACCAGGAGCCCCATCTCGCCGCTGCCGACCACAAGGATATGTTTCCCCGCGAGGCTCCCGATCTGGGATTCGGCGAGCAGGACCGCTGCCGATCCGACAGAAACGGCCCCCCGGTTGATCTCGGTTCGCCTGCGGACTTCAATTCCAACATGTACCGCTTTGTTGATGCAGAGCTCCAAAAGGCTGCTGCTGGTCTCTGCCTCCTGTGCATCTGCAAGCATTTTTTTCATCTGCCCGATGATCTGGTCCTCGCCGACAATCATCGAGTCTATACCGGATGCAAGTAACAGGAGGTGCCGGATTGCTTCGACGCCCTCTAAGGCATAGAACCCGGACCGGTTGTGCTCCTCTAAAAAGTCCGAGAGTGCTGCCGCATCTCCCTCGGCAATCACTTCCACGCGGTTACAGGTCTGGAGGATCGCCACTCCCTTGAACCGGTCTGCGGCCATCGTGAGAAAATTGTGCTCGTCAGAAAAACGGAATGCCTCAAGTGCCGTCACATTTGCGGTATGGTGGCTTATTCCGGCAACTGCAATTGTCGCTTTCTTAAAGTCATTCATTGAGGTATCTCCGGCTCACGAGCTGTTCAGCCTCTTTGTGGGATCGCGAAAGTGCGTCCCACACATCATGATCCTCCAGCACATCTTTTAAGATTTCACTGCGCCGGGTTTGGGACGGTTCCGTTTTTTTAAGTCTCTTACGGAGCTGTTCCTGCAATGCGATCATCGCATCCAGATTTGAGAACCTCGTTTCAAGATGTTCCCTGATGAACCGGCTGACCGCAGGGCTCTTCCCGCCAGTACTGACTGCAATCTGATACTGTTCACCGGTAATTATTGATGGAATGATGAGGTCGCCGGGCTCCCCATCCGCGTTGTTGAACAATATTTTCCTGCGCCTGCAGATCCTGCCGATCCTGTTGTTCTGCCCGCTGTCGGAAAGCGCGGTGATGCAGATATCGACCCCCTTCAAAATGTCCCAAAGATCTCCATCAGATGCATCCTCCACATCAATTTTCATCCTGTTCACGGGAAGTGCGGCAATCTTTTTTGAAAATGACCTGCTGAAGACAGTCACATCTGCCTCATGCGCAAAATATGCTGCTTTGCGGCTGGCGACCTCGCCCCCTCCAAAGATGACGACGTGTTTTGCCCTGAGATCGACAAAGAGAGGGATCATCAGGTACTTAGATTCGCAATTGCGTTACTTTAAGGTGTTGGAATATC
>CAZNIL010000067.1:0-7226 GCA_964573085.1 uncultured Methanoregula sp. | reverse complement strand
TTGCTGGTATAGGTGGAAACGTTTCAGAGGTGTGTAAAAAAATGGTGTTTCATCCACCGGTAGCAATCGTCGCTAAGGCTGGCGATGCCGGGAAGTACAAAGTAGGCCTGCCCGCATGGAACATGCTCCTTCGCGGGTTTATGGCTGGTGCATACATCGCCATGGGCGGTGCGCTTGCAACAACATGCAGCGCAGGTATCCAGGCAAGTGACGCTGCATTGCGGTTCGGCACTGCCAGTGCGGGATTTTCAACGTTCATGGCGGGAGCGGTGTTCCCGGTGGGACTTATTATCATCGTGCTCACTGGTGCAGAACTCTTCACCGGTGACGCGATGCTCGCCCCGATGGCGGCATTCATCCACAAGATCACCTGGATGCAGGTTGCAAACCTGTGGGTCTGGGTCTATATCGGCAACCTGATCGGCTCAATCTGGTATGCATACCTGATGGCAAACGGGCCGTTTGTCTCGTTTGATGCTGCAGGAGTCGCAACCGTGACCGCATTTGGCTCAAGAGCAATCGCCATTGCCGGCGGCAAGGTTGCCTATGTCGGGATGGCAGGCGCATGGTCCGCATTCCTCAAGGGAATCGGTTGTAACTGGCTCGTCAACCTCGCCATCCTGCTCGGTATCTGTGCGGATGACGCGGCTGGCAAGTTCCTCGGTATCTGGTTCCCGATCATGGCCTTCGTTTCAAGCGGGTTCGAACACTGTGTCGCGAACATGTACTTCATTCCCGCCGGTATCTTCACGCAGGGATTCATCACCGATCCTGCAAAAATCAATGCCGGCCTGAATTGGGTCTCGATGTGGAGTAGCAATCTTATTATCGTCACCATCGGCAACATCGTTGGTGGGATGGTCTTTGTCGGTGTGATCTACTGGGTTGCATTCCGGAAAGAGATCGCAGCACTGAAGTAGACGTACTGCGCACGATCTTCTGACGAAGATCACAAAACCACAAATGTAAAAATCCCGGTTGCCGCGATCGCGGTTTTCGGGATTTTCGCCCTTTTTTTTATTGTGAACATTTCAACCCACCGTGGAACATAACATTCTCGTGTGGAGTATGCCGTCGCTTATCCCGTTTTTGGGATCTTTCAAAAAACGCTTTTTTAATAGGAAATCTCTCCTCTGCTGCAACTTTATAAAACCGTGTGCACCTAAATAGTATTATCATCTTAATAAACACTTGAATAGCCAGTAGAACATCTTCCGGGCAACGGCCCAACCCGTACCATCTGTTATGCATCGATTGACCCGCATCATTGATCCCTACAAGCGCATTCTCTTCATCGCGATAGTCATCGGGATAATTTCAGGGTTTGGGTCGCTTCTTTTTTATGAAGGACTGAAATGGGGATCCCAATTCTGCATGGGCTACCTGCTGAACTACCAGAGGCCGATCGAGGGCGAGAGCCTTGCAGTGATCTCCCAGTGGTCGGCGCCGGGCAATATTTTTCTTTTGCTTCCGGTCATCTGTACCGGGGCACTGCTCTCCGGGCTGCTCATCACGAATCTTGCACCCGAGGCCGAGGGGCACGGGACCGATGCGGCAATAAAAGCATTCCACACGGGAGGAAAGATTCGCCGGAGAGTTCCGTTTCTCAAGGCTGTTACTGCTATTATGACCATATCAACCGGGGGAAGTGCGGGAAGTGAAGACCCTGCAGCACAGATCTCTGCGGGTTTCGGCTCAATGGTTGCGGATTATTTCAAATTGTCGCCAAGGGAACGCAGGCTCGCGCTCGCGACCGGGATCGGGGCGGGAATCGGGACAATTTTCAAGGCGCCGCTGGGAGGAGCGGTTCTCGCCGCCGAAATATTATATATACGCGATTTTGAGGCGGAAGCGATCATCCCCTCGTTTCTTGCAGCGATTATCGGGTACTCAATTTTTGGGCTGTTCGAGGGGTTCGACCCGATATTTGCGTTAATACCGATATCGTGGAATATCTGGCAGCTGCCCTTTTTCCTCGTTCTTGGGATCTTCTGTGCCCTGTTCGGACTCTTATACATTTCAGTTTTTTACGGCACGAAAGACGTTTTCTCCCGGTTTTTCAAGGAAAGGAATCTCCCCCCTTTTTTAAAGCCGGTCAGCGGGGCGTTCATCCTCAGCATCATCGTAATTACGCTCTACTTCATTTCCCCGGAAGCGCAGATGCTCGGTCTTGCCGGGCTTGGTCCGGGATACGGGTTTGTCCAGCTCTCCCTCTACACCATGGTCCCTCTCGTTGTCCTGCTATTTCTCCCGTTTATGAAAATTCTCACGACGTCCCTCACTCTTGGATCCGGGGGGAGCGGGGGGGGTTTTGCCCCGGGCCTGACCATCGGTGCAGCAACCGGTGGTGCGGTCGGCATGATCTTTCATATTTTGTTCCCGGAGATCATCCCGCTCCAGTCAGTACCGGTTTTTGGCATTGTTGGCATGATCGCACTCTTTGGCGCAATTACCAATGCCCCGATCGCGGTCCTGATCATGGTTGTCGAGATGATGGGAAACTTATCGCTTCTCGTACCTGCCATGGGCTGCGTCGGGATATCGCACCTGATCACCGGAGGGAAGACGATTTTACGGGAGCAGGTGCCGACAATGGCACAGTCAGAAGCCCACCGGCACGAATATGGGAAGCGGGTGCTTGAACGGATCCTGGTTCACGAGGCAATGATTCCCAAAGATCAGGTGATCACCTTTTCCCCTGAAGATCCTGTCCAGAAGGCACGCACGCTTATCGACCAGACTGCCCATACCGGCTATCCGGTCCTTGACAAGGGGAGGCTTGTCGGTATCATTACCGTGGGCGATGTCCGCCGGGTCCAGGATGGAGCCGGCCTCTCTTCACCGATCCGTGATGCGATGACCCGCGATTTATACATTGTGTCTCCCGAAGAAACGCTGGAAAATGCGATGAGCATGATGATGACCTACAATATCCACCATCTCCCTATTGCCGAACCTGACCGCCCGGACCTGATGGTTGGTTTTCTCACCCGGACCAATATGATGCAGATCTATTCCCGGGCCTGCCGGATCGTTTGATCATCGCCGGTAAACGTGGTTTTTCCTTACGTTTCCGGATTTTTAAAAAAGGACGCGTGACCGGTGGGAAACCTCACCATTATTTGATACACCGGAGGAGTTTGGATCCGAAAGTAAAAACAGGAATGAATCCCGAATCAACAGGAATGAATTCCGGATCAGAACCGCGTGGCAAGGCCGTCGGTGATCCGTTTGTTCTTCACAGTATTGAGTCCCGCGATATAGTCCCCGGATTTGTGGATCCGGGTACTGACCGGGAAAGGTATACCGATTGTGGAGATGATCGCCTCGCCCCGGTCAAAGGTCCGGATCCCGGTCTCCATCTTCGATAAATCCTGCCTGGCGCTGCCCATGATGATATCGCAGTCGCCGGGGCCAATGATGACAAACGTGTTGATACGGGCGGGCACCATGGGATCTACGTTCTACGGTGTCTGGTCCCGATCATGGCCTTCGTTTCAAGCGGGCTCGAACACTCGATCGCGAACATGTACTTCATCCCGGCAGGCATCTTCACCCAGTTATTCATTACCGATCCAGCAAAGATCAATGCAGGTATAAACCGGGTCACGATGTGGACAAACAACGTGATCATCGTTACCCTCCGCAATATTGTCGGTGGACTGCTCTTTGTTGGTGTTATTTACCGGGTCGCATTCCGCAAAGAGATCGCAGCACTGAAGTAGATTAACCACCCATACTCTTTTTAATGAAGATCGGATCTATTGAGGTAAAGATTTCCGTCATCGCAATTGCGGTGGTTGTCGTCCTTACCCTCATATTGATTATTACTGTTGTTTACACGGGCGACAGCAGACTGCTCATCTGGGGCATTCCGACACTTGTCATGCTCCTGCTCATCCCGGTTGCCCTCAACTACTTAAGCCAGAGGCAGTACGGTGAACTCGAACCAGTGTACCGGAGCAGGGCAAAGAACACCCGAATACGGATGATCAACGAGAGCATGATTGGGCAGGTCGTCAGGGTCGAGGGCGTGGTCGAGCGCGTCTATTTCCAGTTCCTGAACCGTCCGCAGTACCTGGTGGCTGACCGGTCCGGGGAGATCTCGGTCAAGATGTTCACAAACCCGACAGAGACGGTAAAAAAAGGAGATATCGTCGAAGTGCTTGGCACGATCATCAACCGGTATATCGTGACCGGCGACCCGGTGATCAACTGTGTTTCGATCAGGAAAATAAAAAAGGCATAACAAGAGAGTAGTCCCCGGCTATCAGGACCAGCCACGTTTCTTTAAAAACATAAGGTGTACATGCCAGAGGAAAATCCCGCTCGTAATTCACACAGGCTGATGGAGATTGGCGTTCCCCTTCTTTCATTCGGGGGAGCGGCCTTTGCTGTCATCTTCTGGATCACAGGTGCCACAATCGATTTCCGGATTTCAATTCTCGGATGCGTGCTCGGTTCCTGGGTGCTTGCCTACCTGGCATGGATACGACCGAAAAAAGATATTGTGGCGCTTACAACGCCGATATATTCATTCATCTTCCTGGCAGTTCCGACAGACAATCTTTCTGCAGTCGTCCTTGAACTGCTGTATGCCGTGAGCCTTACCATCCTTTTGGTACGGCTGAAGTACCGTTTCGGAAGACCCGGTACGGCACTATCCGACAGAAAAGAACTGGCAGAACCGCTCAGGACGTATGTTGAAAAAACCCGTGATCTGTGGACCGGTACCAGTCCGGAAGCAGCACACCATGCAACCGTGGCATTTGTCCGGTTTGCCGAAGGGGAATACGGGGAAGCGGCACAGAGATCCACAACCGCTGCCGGACAACCTGATGATGCCGGGCAGGCATCACCACTGGCCCGTGCATTCATGATCGTTTCAGAGCATGCAACACTTGTTGACCAGTCGCTTCCCCGGCCTGCACCGTACCGTACCTTTTTGCCGGAAGATTCCGGCATGCTGGCAATACCCCTGCCCCCTGCACAGGATGATGATGCGGGATTTTATACGGCCCTTGACAATGCCCTGCTCCTGCTCTTTTCCGCTGCATGGAATAATTCCGGAGAGGACCGCCCCCACCTGCTTGCTGTCCAGTCATTTGCACAGAAACTTCTGAATCCCTGATAAGGTGGCGGGTATTGATAATAATGTGAGTGAAGGCTCTCTAGATCATTCATGGAACAATCACGGAATCCGGGGCCGACGCTATTTTTTTTGGGATCGCTCACCTGCATCCATTAATAACCAGCAGAAAAAAGGGTAATTAATGTCAGATTCAGGGACCAAGCCTTCCGTTCTGAGACGCGAGATCGGTCTCTTTGGCGCCACGGCGCTCGGCATCGGGGCGATCATCGGCTCCGGTATTTTCATCGTGACCGGCATCGTTGCCGGCTTTGCAGGCCCTGCAATGCTATTTTCTGTCCTCATCGCCGGGGTCATAGCGGTATTCTCATCAATGAGTGTGGCCGAACTGGGTGCATATCTCCCGGAAGAGGGGGGAACCTATGCGTATGCCCGGAACCTCATCTCGCCGTTTGCGGGTTTCATTGCTGGCTGGATCTGGGTCTTCTCCAATATCTTCGTCGGGGCGGCAGTTTCGCTGGGTTTTGCCCATTATTTTATCACGCTGTTCCCCGCAATCCCGGTAAAAATTATAGCCGTTGTGATATGTGCTCTCTTCATCTTCATCAACTACATCGGGCTCAAAGAATCAGTACTTTTCAACAACATTCTTGTCACGCTAAAAGTCCTGATCCTTCTGTTCTTCGTGGCTTTCGGGCTGGGATTTTTCAGGCTAGGCAATTTCACCCCCCTTGCGCCGGAAGGATCGATGGGGATCCTCAGCGGAGCTGCCCTCATCTTTTTTGCCTACACCGGGTTTGCCCGGGTCACCATCATGGCCGAGGAAGTAAAAGATCCGGAAAAAACCATTCCCCGCTCCATCTACCTTGCGCTTGGAATCTCAACCGTTATCTATCTGCTCGTGAGCATTGTCGCTATCGGCCTTGCCGGTGCCCCGGCCCTTGCACAATCCGGCTCTCCCCTTGCTGATGCAATCGGAAGGACCGGAAGTTCCGGGGCTGTCATGGTTATCTCATTGGGGGCGATGATCGCAACGGCAAGCGTGCTGCTGACCACCATCATGGGAATATCCCGCATCGTCTTCTCCATGGCCCGCAGTCAGGATCTCCCCCTGCTCTTTACCAGAATCCATCCCCGTTTCAGCACACCCCATTACGCCATCGCGATCACCGGCGCCTGCATGATCGCAGCTCTCCTTCTCGCCGACCTTGCGCTGGTCGTCGCGGTCAGCACGTTTGCCATGCTGGTATTCTACCTGATTGCCAACATCGCCGCACTCCGTCTGCCTCGGGAGCACTGCCAGTATCCCACATGGGTGCCGGTTATGGGAGCACTGAGCTGTATTGGCCTTATCGCATTTCTCAGCCCGGATGCATGGGTTATCGGTTGTATCGGGCTTCTGATTGGGGGAACGTGGTTCTTTTTCCACAGGCAGGCTGCCTCATGACCCGCCCCCGCGATTCCCATCGGGTTTGTTAATCCGGACATAATCAGAGGATCATAAGAGATTCTCATGAAACGCGTCACGGTCAATGCACTCATCGATATTGACTGGATGGTTACACTCATCCCGTCATTTGTCACCGGGCTTGCACAGTATCTTATCCTGCCATAGGGCGGGGGGAGAGAGAACAGCCGCAAGATTTCAAAGAGTGCCCTTTCTTTCATGACCTGCAAGTATATTTCTAATCATGACGCTGAACCCCTCTCAGGAGACTGCGGTAAAGGAAGGCGGCATCCATCTCGTCCTTGCCGGTCCCGGGTCGGGGAAGACGCGGGCGATCATCGGGAAGGTCCTGCACCTCGTCTCGCAGGGTGTTTTGCCGGACCATATCCTTGCGCTCACGTTCCCGGATAAAGCGGCAAGCGAAATGCAGGAGCAGCTTGAGGGCCAGGTCGATACGTCACAAAAAAATTGTGAAGATCCGAAAGCATTCTCAGAACCCGGTGGAGAGACCATCGGTGATACGCTTTTCTTTCACAGCATTGAGATGTGCAACATAATCTTCGAATTTGTGGATCCGGGTGCTGACCGGGAACGGGATGCCGATCGTGCTGATGATCGCCTCTCCCTGGTCGAGAGTCTGGATCTCGATTGCCATCTTCGAGAGGTCCTGTTTTGCGCTCCCTATGATGA
>CAZNIL010000066.1:3466-7641 GCA_964573085.1 uncultured Methanoregula sp. | reverse complement strand
CCCCCAAGAGCGGCTAAGATTACGGATTCAATCAGAGATTCAGAAAAATTTTGCTGCAAAGTTGGCACTTTACCCTATTTCTTAATGGTTGGAAAATTAGGTCTTAAAAAAATGAGCTTTGAAAATGATGGAGTGGCTAAAAAAGACTCCTCAAAACTTTTTTCCGGATTATCTCCTATGATACCTATACTGGATTCTTATCTTCGATAATCACCTGTTTTGTGGCCGTGCATAATCCTGCATAATCTTTTGATAAACCAATGATGCCATTTTTAAAGAGTCTATGGTGACGTGTTCGTTTGTTGCATGCAAAAACTGCATCTCGCCCGGCCCATATTCGACCACCTGGAATCCGGCTTCCCTGAGATGGCGGGCGTCACTTGCCGCCCACTGAATGATAGGAAATACCTCGCCGCCATAGATCTCGTTTACGGAATCACAGGTGACCGAAACAAGCCTGCTCTGTGAAGGGGTGATCGATGGCTCGTGCGTTGTCTGTGTGGTAATTGTCCCGTGGGGGGCATGGCGTCGGATATCTTCGAGAAGATCGGGAATCGAACAACCCCATGGCACCCGTATTTCAAGGTCGAGATCACAGCGCTGGGATACGATATTGGATTTTTCACCCCCCTTGATGACTCCAGGATTGAACATCAGTTTTGTCAGAACATCGGTTGCCTGATCAAGACCGAATTCTTCGCTCAGCACACGGGAGGAACGCGTGATGATTTCCTGCACATCATCACCTAATGGGTAATGCTGACCGTTGAGTATTTTCACATAATCGAGGAGAGCACAGGCTTCCATGATGGCACTGACTCCAATAGCGGGATAAAGAGAGCCGTGAGCCGGGGTCCCAAAAAACTGTAATTCCAGCCTGATGAGGCCCTTCTGGCCGATGTTGGGGTGCCGGGCGGGTGTCGGTTCGGCAATCAGGCAGTCACAGGGAAGAATCATATGATGAGCGAGAAGATAGCGGATACCTGAGATGCCCCCCGTCTCCTCATCACAGACAAAGGCGAGCTGCACCGGCAGATCATGTCCGGACTCTTTGAGATCGTGGCAGGCAGCAAGAAGGGATGCACATCCGCCTTTCATGTCCGTTGTACCCCTGCCCCACACCGAACCTCCCAGGACAGCGCCGGAAAAGGGAGGGATGCTCCAGCCATCATCGAGTGCAGGTACGACATCCACATGACCGCAGAACAACAGGTTGTTCGTTTTCTTTTCGGTAACGAGGTTGCACTTGCCGTCTCCCAGATCTGTTACGACAGAGGGAATGCCCCATGATTCAAGCAGGGACCGGATATATTCAATGACATCCCGCGTTGTTCCCGGGGGGTTCTCGCTGCGGATTTTTACAAGATCACTGCAAATGCGGGCAACATCCATGAAAAAAATACACTCCTAGGGGGAAAGGGTCTGGCTACAAAAAGCATCAAACAGGATCCCAAGTGAGGCATCTGAATAGAGGCTTTTTAAAAACTCAGGCTCGAAAAATTCATCGATCATGATAATAAACATGTCAGCCGGAATTTCACTCCTGCTGTCAGGATCCATTACAATACGGAAACTGCGGTAACCTGCCGGGTCCTCATCATCGTAGATCATCTGCCAGAGTGATGGGAGGCGGGAGAATTTTTCTTTATGCTCGCATTTGAGCCAGTTGACAAATGCCGGAAATTTTGCACGGTCCCCTTTCTTCTCTTCATCAATGCGCCACCGAAGATACTCCCCACCCATAATGATCTTTGGAGACTGGTAGTTATAGGAGTAGATGCTGGCGGTATAATCGATATGTGCGAGAGAATCAACAAAGTAAAAATTGAGAACCTTGTGAAACATCCCGGTATCGTGGAGGATCAATGTTTTTTCGTAAAGACGGGAAAGGACGGTGATGTACTCGTTGTCAGCGTGCATGCCTCTTAATAGGGCAAAGCATTGTAAAAACGTTACCGTAATGGTATTTGTCGGCCAGGTATTTTCCTAGCGATAGAACGGTTCCCGTAAATTGACAGCTTCGCGGAAGAGCGCTTCCAGTTCCCTGCCTTTTTTGCCCCTGATATCGACATGGTTGTCCATGCGCAACAGGCAGGGTTTGAGTTTGCCATCAGAGGTAACCCGGAGCCGGTTGCAGAATGCACAGAACTCGGTATTGTGACGTGGGCGGACGACCTCGACTTCAGCACCGTCAAGGCAGTACTTTTTCCGGTGATGCATCCTTCTGGTGATGATCAGTCTGGACCTGGATGCAAGTGAATCCTCCAGTCCGTTCAAATCGCCGTGATAGGTGCATTCATTAAAATGCATCAGTTCGATCAGCTGGAGAATAAGGTTCCTGTTGCCGCGGACGAATCCAAGAAAATCATCAATCTCATGCTCGTTGATCCCTTTCAGTATTACCATATTCAGTTTGACCGGGGTAAGCCCGGCATCAAGCGCTGCAGCAATCCCATCAAGGACATCTGATAACCTGTCGGTGCCGGTAATCTTTTTATAGGTCACCGGATCCAGACTGTCGAGGCTCACGTTCACCCTTGAAAGACCGGCACATTTGAGATCATCGGCAATAGTGGCAAGGAGTGTCCCATT
The DNA here is from genome assembly GCA_964573085.1 of uncultured Methanoregula sp. GTDB lineage: Archaea > Halobacteriota > Methanomicrobia > Methanomicrobiales > Methanospirillaceae > MVRE01. The sequence continues at coordinate 5,049 of CAZNIL010000066.1, read as the reverse complement.
GGTCGTCATCGATGATTCCATCCCTTCAGGTACGGAGCGGATAATGTCTACAAGATCCGGCCGAAGTGTGGGTTCGCCTCCGGTGAACTTGACACTCCGGATCCCAAACCCTGCAGCAACACGGAGGATCTCGGCAATATCCGAAGCAGGGAGCTGTTCCTGTGGCGCTATTTCCCCCTCGGCATGGCAATATATGCAGGAGAGATTACACCTTGGGGTAAGACTGATGCGAAGGTTAGTGACCGGTCGGTTGTAGGAGTCTTTTAAAACCACGAAATCAGCCTGTAAAATTTTTTGCTACGATGTAAAGTTCCGTGCTGCCCCTGCGGGTAGCCTGGGTCATGCAGGTTTTTACCGAGTAAAAATGTTCTTTTGTCTCGTTTAAAAGGTCAGAGAAATCCGTACCCTGAAATGATTTTACAACAAAGTTCCCGCCAATTTTTAACGTGTTGCATGCGAACTGTAACGCCTCCTCCCCGAGCGCTATCGCACGCGCCTGATCGTAACTTTTATGCCCGGAGAGTTTTGGTGCAGCATCGCAGACAACGATATTCACAATACCAAGAAGAGATTTCACATGGGCCTGCACTGCGGCGTCTGTAAGATCTCCCTCAATCGTCTCAACATTATCGAGAGGAGGTATCGGTACAAGGTCGATGCCCAGTATCCTGCCATCTGTGAGGGATCGTTCGACCTGTAACCAGCTTCCCGGAGCTGCGCCAAGGTCAACAATGTTGTCAGTTCTCCGTATTACATTGAAGCGTCGCTGGATCTCCATCAGTTTGTATGCGGCACGCGACCGGTACCCCTCACTTTTTGCTTTCTGATATACCTTATCATGTCCCCAATGTGAGCCCATTGATATAACCTCGTAAATTGATAGAGGAGTCAAACCCAAAACGCTATAATTAAAGTATGACGATATACTGTATAAGACAGTTTGTCAAGGGGTAAGCGATGTTAAAAGCAACGATTGACGCAGACGTATTCAGGGAAGCAATCGATGTGATCTCGGCACTCGTACCAGAATGCCGGTTGCATACGACTGACAGCGGTATCTCGACAAGGGCGGTTGATACTGCAAACGTGGCAATGATCTCGCTCGAGTTAAAAAAAGAGGCATTTGACTCCTTCAAGGCAAGCAAGAGCCAGATCGGGATTGACATCTCAAAGATGAAGAATATCTTCAACATGATGGGGAAAGGAGATCTCATCAGCCTTGAACTTCCCGAAAACGCCCAGAAAATGCAGGTGAGCGTCCATGGGTATCACTACTCCATCACGCTCCTTGACACCAATACCATCAGGAAAGATCCCAATCCCCCGACTATCAACCTGCCGGGGAAACTCACGATCTCCGGTGATGACCTGAACAATGCGATCAAGGCAGCGGCAGTAATTTCTGACAAAATTGCGATCGGGATCAACCCCAAGGATGAGACCTTCTATATGATTGCCGACGGCGATACCGACAATATCCGGCGGGAGTTTTCAAAGGACGAACTGAAATCACTCACCCCGAACGAAGCGCGCTCGCTCTTCTCGCTTGATTATTTGAAAGATATGGGAAAAGTGATGAGCAG
>CAZNIL010000066.1:2272-3366 GCA_964573085.1 uncultured Methanoregula sp. | reverse complement strand
AATTCATGGAACCTGAATTTTTTCCGGACTGAATCCGGCTATTCGCGTCTTTTTCTGTATATTGCAGAAGAACTGGGCATTCCCATCAGCCGGGGCTGGTTGCCGCTTGTCGATTATGTTGAACTGGTGTCACCCATCCGTGAAGACAGGTTCCGGCTGGTGAACCGGACCGTTACCATGGGGCAGGTGCAGGTCAACGACGATGAAATGTACGAACTGGTCCGGGAACGCATCCGCGTATTACTTCGCCGTGACCTTCCCCACCGGGTGCCGCAATCGTTGTGCGAGCGGCTCGGACCCCGGCTGGGGGAGCTCCAGAAGGCATACCAGGAGCAGATGCTCCGGAATTTCGGTACAGTTGAGGAGAGTGCATTTCCCCCCTGTATCCAGGCACTGATACAGGCAATTACCTCGGGAGCCAACCTCACCCACACCGGGCGTTTCTCCCTCACGTCGTTTCTCCATAATATCGGTATGGAAAAATCACAGATTGCAGGTTTGTTTGCCCGCGCCCCGGATTTTGATGCGGATAAGACGATGTACCAGGTTGGACATATAACAGGGAGCGGTGGGACTGAATACAGTGCCCCGTCCTGCGCTGCAATGCGCACTACAGGACTGTGCGTCCGTGCCGACACCATTTGCGAGAAGATCAATCATCCACTTAGTTATTACAAAACCAGAAAGAAGAGATCAAAACCTGCACCAAAAGAAAATGTCTGATGAAAAATTTTACGCAATCTGCTTGTTAACCAGGTAACCGGCACCGGAAAGCGCGAGAATGAAGACAAGAATTGCGGTGAGGTACGCGGTGCCGGCTTCTATGACCATCGGGAGAAAACCCAGCAGGATGATCAGGATGCAGAAACAGGCCACGCTGATAATGACATCAAGGAGTCGTGCGTCCATCGTATATCCTATTGCCTGTAAACCAATAAATCAGTATCCACGTCACTTTCTCAAATGCAGGGAATGAGACTGGGATGAGCCGGGACCGGTGTTGGGTTAACGCACCGACAAAAACCGCTGTCATCCCCATCTTTAAGATGACCGTTATCTGTTGCATGCCCCGTTTTCCGTGATAATTTGGGCTT
>CAZNIL010000066.1:0-2172 GCA_964573085.1 uncultured Methanoregula sp. | reverse complement strand
CATGAACGGCGTGAAGTGGTTACCCGGTTGACAGAAGCGGCAGATATGCTGTCAGAGTCAATGGATGTTCGTTTCGTTCCTTCTATGGGGGCAAATATTGCTTATGCGATTAAGGGTGCCCGGGACGGGCCCGATGTGGCAGCAGTACCGGGTGGCCTTCGGGTTTATGGCGGAAGAATTCACCGGTCAGGGACATGCGCGTTTGATTCCGGAGAAGAAATTGTCCGTATCGTTCTTACGGTTATGAAGTTTGACCCTGTGATGCGCAGCGTTGCAGTAATCGCATACAGTAAGGAATTTCTCGATGTTCTTATGGATATGTTCATCGAGTGCCGCGAGGTTGATCATACCCGGTCAGCTCCGGGAACCAGCGCAATGGACTGGGGGATTGCCTCGAGCTGTTCTGACGGCGTCCCGGAAGTAATCTATGACAAGGGTACAAAAGAGGAAAATGGCATGATCTATCTTATCGGGGAAGATGTAGTCGAAGTCGCCAACAATATTATTATCCTGTCACATCGCATAGAATAAAGGAAACTAAGAGGAATGTTTATGGGAATCAAACCATCCTATATCAAGACCCTCGGTCTTGAACTGCTGGCCAAAAACAGGGAGAAGTTTTCCAGCAATTATGAAGAGAACAAACAGGCGCTGGCTACTTCTGCCTCGATTGAGAGCAAACGTGTCAGGAACCGGATTGCCGGCTATATCACAAGAAAAATAAATACGAAGAGACACCAATAAACGCATTATGTTCGAAGGTGTCCTTCCAGCAATCATTACCCCTTTTAAAAGAAACTCTGCCATGGACCTTGACACTCGTGGTCTTGTGCAAAACATCGAGTTTCTGGTTTCTGCAGGCATTGATGGTATTGTGCCCTGCGGTTCGACGGGTGAATCTGCAACCCTCTCTTTTGCAGAGCACGAGAAGGTTATCGAGATCACCATTGACAAAGTGAATGGTAAGATACCTGTTCTTGCGGGTACAGGCTCCAACAACACCGCTGAGGCGGTACGGCTCACGAAGGCTGCAAAGGACAGCGGTGCGGATGGCGTTCTGGTCATCAGCCCGTACTACAACAAGCCCAACAGGGCCGGTCTCGTCAAACACTACACGAAGCTTGCCGATATCGACATACCCGTTGTTATGTATAACGTTCCGGGCAGGACCGGGCAGAACCTTGAACCCGATCTTGTCGCGGAACTCGCAAAGCACCCCAACATCGTGGCCATCAAGGAAGCAAGCGGAAATATCAGCCAGGTCTCCCGAATCATCGAAGATACGCGGGACGAGGACTTCGTCGTGATCTCTGGTGATGATAACATGACGCTTCCCATTATGGCACTGGGGGGAGTTGGCGTCATCTCCGTCGCCGCTAATGTTATTCCGGCACCGATGGTCGCGATGAGCAACGCGATGAAAAAAGGCGACCTTGCAAAGGCACTTTTAATTCACTACAAAATCTCACCGCTCTTACGCGCGATGTTCATCGATACCAATCCGATCCCGGTCAAAAAGGCTGTGGAACTCCAGGGTATGGCAGCAGGACCGGTCCGGCTCCCGCTGGATGAGCTTGATGCGAAAAAGACTGCACAGCTTCAGGCTGTACTTGCGGCATATGCAGGAAAGGTAAAAAAATCAAACAAAAAAAAGCCTGCACCCACAATAAAACGTTCCCTGTCAAAACAAAAGATCGCCCGAAAAGGAAGGCAATAAGCGATGGCAAACGTAGTGGTGTGTGGCGCCTCCGGCCGCATGGGCCAGACTATCGGCCGGATGGTAAGCGAATCCTCTGATCTGAAAATCGTTGGAGGCGTCGACCTCAAAGCCGGCACCTTTTTTGGTGAGGAACAGGTCGTCTCAAAAGATATCGATCTGCTGCTTGATAAGAAAAAACCGGATATCCTTATCGATTTCACGGTCGCCGGTGCGGCAGTAGAGAACGTGAAAGCGGCTGCGCGACACAATGTCGCTGTCATTGTTGGTACCACAGGTTTTACACTGGAGCAGCGCAAGGTTATGGCGGATGCGGTTGCCGGGCACTCACCTGCGGTTATCTCGAGCAACTTTTCCATTGGCGTCAATATCTTCTGGCAGGTGCTGCGCGAAGCGGCAAAGCTGCTCAAAGATTATGACATTGAGGTGATTGAAGGCCATCACCGGAACAAGAA
>CAZNIL010000065.1:0-7833 GCA_964573085.1 uncultured Methanoregula sp. | reverse complement strand
GGGAGGTTGTTGTTGTTATGAGAGGAAAAGAAATTCGCATGGAAAGGATCATGAACCGCAATACGAAGAAGACCGTCATCGTACCGATGGATCACGGGGTGACAAACGGCCCGATCCCGGGGCTCATCGACATGGGCCAGACCGTGAACCTCGTCGCCGATGGCGGTGCGAACGCGGTGATCGGGCACATGGGGCTCGCGCTGCACGGACATCGGCAGGGCGGCAGGGATGTGGGGCTGATCCTGCACCTGTCCGCAAGCACGTCGCTCGGGCCCGACCCGAACAACAAGGTGCTCGTCAACTCGGTGACGAACGCGCTGAAGATGGGCGCCGACGCGGTCTCGATGCATATCAACATCGGCGCGGAGTCGGAAGCCCGGATGCTCGCCGACCTCGGGGCGGTCTCCGTCGAGTGCATGGAGTGGGGCATGCCGCTCCTCGCGATGATGTACCCGAGAGGCAGGAAGATCAAGAGCGAGAACGATGTCGAGCACGTCAAGCTCGCTGCACGGGTTGCGGCGGAGCTGGGCGCCGACATCGTGAAGACCGTGTACACGGGCGACCCGGACAGCTTCCGCGAGGTGACCCGGGGGTGCCCGGTGCCGGTGGTGGTCGCCGGAGGTTCAAAGACGGATGACCGCACAACCCTTGAATTGATCGAAGGGGCGATGGCGGGAGGCGCAGCAGGGATCTCGATCGGGAGAAACGCCTTCCAGCATGCGACCCCGGACAAGTTCGTCAGGGCTGCGGTCTGTATCGTGCACCATGGCAAGGGCGTGGACGAGGCACTGGAAATTTTAAAGGTGTGAATCATGATTGGAAAAGAGATCAGGATCGAACGGATCATGAACCGGAACACCGGCCGCTCAGTCATCGTGCCGATGGACCACGGGTTCTCGATGGGACAGATTGAAGGACTACTCGACATGACGAAAGTCATCTCGGACGTGAGCGAGGGCGGCGCAAATGCGATCGTGCTCCACAAGGGATTAGTGAAACGCGGCCACCGGAAGCATGGGCGCGACATCGGGCTCATCATCCACCTCTCGGGATCTACTTCCTTAAACCCGGACCCGAACGACAAGGTGCAGGTCTGTACTGTCGAAGAAGCAATCGCACTCGGTGCCGACGGGGTCTCGATCCACATCAACCTCGGCTCGCCAAGAGAGTCCAAGATGCTGGAGATCGGCGCAAATGTCGCAAAGGAATGCAGCCGCTGGGGCATGCCGCTCCTCACCATGATCTACCCGAGAGGAAAAGGCATCGACCCGTTCTCGCCCCAGTCCGTCGGCCACGCCGTACGGGTCGCGGAAGAGCTGGGCGCAGACCTCATCAAGACCAATTACCCGGGCGATCCCGAAGCGTTCCGGAAGATCGTCAAAGCCTGCTCCGTCCCCGTCTTCATCGCGGGCGGCGAAAAGACCGGCGACCTTAACTCGTTAAAGATCATAAAGGACTCCGTCAAGGCAGGTGGCGCCGGCGTCTGCGTTGGCAGGAATGCCTTCCAGCGCGACGACACGAAGTCCTTTGTACAAGCCCTCTGCCAGGTCGTCCATGACGATGTTGAACCGGAGAAGGCACTGGGGAAGAAGAGATGAAGCAGTTCTGGGTCGATGCCCGGCCATGGAACAAGGAGATCGCGACGACCGCAATCGAGAGCGGTGCGGACGCAATCGTTACCGATAACGCCGACGATGTACGGAGACTGGGACGGATCACCACCATCGCAAAAGACGGCGACCTGAAGATCGGTGCCGATATCGCCGAAGTATCGATCACGGACAAGAAAAGCGAGAATATCGCAGCCGGGATCAAAGACAAAAAATACGTAATCGTCACCACGAGCGACTGGACGGTCATCCCGCTCGAAAACCTCGTCGCCCAGTCCGACCGGATCATCGCGAAGGTAAAAGACCTCAGGGAAGCGGAACTCGCAGTCACCGTGCTGGAACGCGGCGTTGCCGGCATCCTCCTTTCAACAAAGGATCCTGCCGTCGTGAAAGCAGTCGCACAGAAGATCAAGGCTGCGACAGGAGAAGTGGACCTCGTCCCGTTCACCGTAACAAAGATAACGCCGGTCGGCATGGGCGACCGGGTCTGCGTGGACACCTGCTCGATTTTAGAGGACGGGCAGGGCATGCTGATGGGCAACACCTCGTCATCGATGCTGCTTGTCCATGCCGAAACGCTGGAGAACCCCTACGTCGCGCCCCGCCCGTTCCGGGTCAATGCCGGGGCCGTCCATGCCTACATCATGCTCCCGGACGGGAAGACGGCGTACCTCTCTGACCTTGCGATTGGCGGCAAGGTGCTCGTTGCCGATGCGAAAGGCAAAGCCCATACGGCGATTGTCGGCCGGACCAAAATCGAGCGCCGCCCGCTCCTGCTCGTGGAGGCAGAAGCTGAAGGCAAAAAGACAAGCCTGATACTCCAGAACGCCGAAACAATCCGGCTCGTCAAGGAAGACGGGAGCGCCATCTCTGTCGTCCACCTGAAAAAAGGCGACAGGATCATGGGCTGCGTTCTTGAAGGGGGCAGGCATTTTGGCATCGCGGTCAAAGAGACCATCACCGAGAAGTGAGGTACCATGAAAGCAGGCATCATCGGCGGCACGGGAAAGATGGGCAGCCTCTTTTCCAAGGTGTTTGAACGTGCAGGATATGCTGTGCTCGTCTCCGGGCGGACGACAGATGTCACGAACGAAGAGATTGCCAGCGAATGCGACATTGTCGTCGTCTCGGTGCCGGTCCGCGATACCGTCAGGGTTATCGATGAGATCGCACCGCTCCTGAAAAAAGAGCAGCTCCTCTGCGACCTCACCTCGCTCAAGACCGCACCGGTGGACGCCATGAAAAAATCCCGGGCAAAGGTGATCGGGCTGCACCCGATGTTCGGGCCAACGGTACGCTCGCTCCTGAACCAGACCATCATCGTCTGCCCGGAGCGGTGCGATGAACAGACCCTTCACACCCTGCTCGCAATCTTCCGTGCGGAAGGGGCAATGTGCACGATCACGACGCCCGAAGCGCACGACCACGCGATGGCCGTCGTGCAGGGGCTCACCCATTTCGTCACGCTCTGCATGGCGGAATCAATCCGTCGGATCGGGACCGACATAGAGAAGACAAAATCATTCACGAGCCCCATCTACCAGATCGAGCTGGGGCTCATGGGACGACTGCTCTCGCAGGACGCAGACCTCTACGGCAGTATCCTTGAACAGAACCCGTATGTTAAAGACGTCCTCCGGCACTGCAGGGAATCGGCACATGACCTCGGGGAGATCATCGGGTCCGGGGATGCTGACCGGTTCAGGGAATTCTTTGTACAGAACAGGCGGCATTTCGGGAAATACTGCGATGAAGGCATGGAGATGACCGACGCACTGATCGAATTCCTGGTGAACCGATGACCGTGTTTGTGCTCGGCCCAAAAGGGACATTCTCGCACGAGCTCGCGCTGCGGCTCAAAGAGCCGGACATCCGGCTTGAACCGACTATCCGGAAGATATTTTCCGCCGTGGAACAGGGGCTGGGAGACGGGATCGTGCCGCTTGAAAACTCTGAAGCGGGCGGTGTCGGCGCAACCCTTGACAGCCTGCAGCAGTTTCCGGTCTGGATTTGTGCCGAGATGTACCTGCCTGTCCACCACCACCTCGCCGCGCGGGTGCCGCTTGAAAAACTAAAAAAGATCTATGTACATCCCCAGACGCACGAGCAGTGCAGCGAGGCACTTGAGCAGTGGGGGGTTCCGGTCATCCAGACTGCCAGCAATGCCGCAAGCGCCCTTGAAGCAACCCGTAACAAGACTGCCGGCGCCATCGTGTCAGCAGCCGCGGCATCCCTCTATTCCCTTCCCATCATCCGGGAACATGTGGAGAACAACCCGGAAAATGTGACACGGTTTATCCGGATCTCACGCACGCCCTGCCCGGGAAAAACCCCGGAAAAATGCAGCATCATCATCGATCCCAGTGCTGACCGGGCCGGGCTCCTCCACGACCTGCTCGCGGTGTTTGCGGTAAAAAAGATCAACTTGACGAGGATCGAGTCCCGCCCTTCGAAACGGGGCATCGGGAATTATATTTTCTTCCTCGATTACGCGGCATCACCGGGATATGCCGATGCGATCACGTACTTAAAAACAATGACAACAATAAAAGAGCTCGGCTGCTATACCAGAATTGAGGTACCGGAATGATTGTTACGCCTTCCCGGGTCCAGGGAGTTGACTACCGTTTCACTGCCCCGCCTTCCAAGAGTTTTACCCACCGGGCAATGATCATCGCAGCTTGTGCAAACGGTATGAGTATCCTTAACAACCCCCTTATTGCAGAGGATACCGAACTCACCGCAAAGGCCCTTGAAGCACTCGGGACACGGATCCACCGGGAACCGGGACGCATCAGGATCGCCGGCTCGAACGGGCATTTCTCCTGCGGCGGTGAAAAAACACTCGACCTGCAGAACTCGGGCACATCCCTGCGCCTGCTCACCTCGCTTGCCCTGCTCTGCGACCAGCCGGTCGTCCTCACCGGAAGCGCACGGATGCAGGAGCGCCCGATCGGGCCGCTCGCTGACGCGATCAGATCGCTTGGAGGGACCGTTGAATTTTTACAGGAGACGGGGTTTCCGCCGGTACGGGTCAGCGGTACCCTCAAAGGCGGGACTGCGGCTGTTGACGGGACCATGAGCAGCCAGTTCATCTCCTCCCTGCTCATCGTCGCGCCCTATGCGCAGGAAGCCGTGGAACTTGTACTCCCGAATCCTCCGGTGTCACAATCGTACCTCGACGTGACCGTCCACATCATGAAGGCGTTCGGGGCACAGGTGATCGGACAGGCCCATTCAGGGTTTTCTGTCAGCAACCGCAAAAGGTACCAGGCACGGAGCTATGAGATCGAGGGCGACTATTCCTCCGCGTCCTACTTTTTTGCCATCGCCGCCATCTGCGGCGGCAGGGTGACCGTGGAAAACCTCAGGCCCGGTTCGGTGCAGGGCGACCGCCGTTTCCCCGAGCTGCTCAGGGAGATGGGCTGCACCGTGCAGGAAGGGTCCGATTCGATCACGGTTGAACGGACCGGGACGCTCTCCGGGATCGAATGCGACATGTCCTCATCGCCCGACACGGTCCAGACGCTCTGCATGGTCGCTGCCATGGCAGACACCCCAACGACCATCACCGGTATCAGTCATTTAAAGTTTAAAGAGAGCGACCGTATCACAAGTACAGCCAGTCACTTGCAAGCTCTTGGGGCAGACGTGCAGGAACGGGAGGATACCATAACCATCAACCCGGCCCCGCTTCACGGCGGGACAATCGACCCGCAGGACGACCACCGGACTGCGATGAGCTTTGCCGTGCTCGGGCTGGGCATCGGGGGGATCACCATCGAACATGCAGAATGCGTAAACAAATCGTTCCCGGCCTTCTGGGACGCACTGAACGGAGCGGGACCATGAGACGGATCGTGTTTACCGGCTTCCGGGGGACGGGCAAGACCGAAGTCGGAAAGATCGTAGCAGGAAAGCTGAACCTGCCCTTTATCGACACCGACTCGCAGATCGAACAGGTGACCGGGCGGTCGATCCCCGATATCTTCCACGAGGAGGGCGAGGAACGGTTCCGGACGATCGAACGGCAGGTGATCGCCGGCCTGCCTGCGCAGGACGTCGTCATCAGCACCGGCGGCGGGGCGGTAGTAAACCCGGTAAACATGGTTCACCTCCGACGCAAGAGCGTGATGGTGCTCCTGTATGCAGACATCGATACGATTGAAAAAAGGATGAGCAGCAAACCCCGCCCTCCGCTCACCGGCCTCCCGCTGCGGGAAGAGATCGCCGAGATGATGGACCGGCGGCGCCAACATTACCACGCGGCAGCCGACATCTGCATCGATACGAGCATAACAACACCGGCCGCAGCGGCAGATACTGTAATCCGGACCCTGAATACCGGGACAACAACGGAAGACAACCGTAAGGTCGCGATCGCATTTTTCAGGACCGGGCGGATCAACCCGGTAGCGTTAAAGAAATTGTGTGATATCCTCACCGGAAAAGACCGCGACCCGCTCACCCGGATCATGGGGGTAGCCGGCTACCCTGCCGCTCACAGCAGGAGCCCGGCACTCTATAACGCCCTCTTTGAAAAATACGGGATCAACTGCCATTACACGTTCTTTGAAGACCCCGAGCTCGATGAGATCATCCGGGTTGCCCGGCAGCTGGATGCACGGGGGCTTTCGGTCACCATACCGTTCAAGCAGGACGCGATGAAATATCTCGACGAGGTGGACGAGCATGCCGCCCGGCAGATCGGTGCTGTAAACACGGTGGTCTTTGCCTGCGGTTCGGCGATCGGGTACAACACGGACTGGCTGGGGGTACGAAAACCGCTCATCTCGTTAAAAGGCTCCGATGCCGTGCTGCTGGGCGCCGGCGGTGTCGCAACAGCGGCAGCCTATGCGCTCGCGGATCTGGACATGAAGGTGACCATCTTAAACAGGAATGCCGGGCGTGCAAAAATCCTGGCAGAGCGGTTCGGGTGTTCCTATGGAGGACTTGGAGATCTGGACCAGCTCAGGCCGGATCTTATCGTAAATGCAACCCCGCTGGGCATGAATCCTGATGACCACAGCCCGCTCACCGATGACCACTTACGGGAGGGAATGACTGTCTTTGACCTCGTTTATACGCCCCCGGAGACCCCGCTGATCCTGCAGGCGCGCCGGCTTGGGTGCAAGACGATCACCGGCATCGAGATGTTTGTCGAGCAGGCAAAAGAGCAGTTCTACCTCTTCTTCGGGATCGATGTCCCTGAACAGACAATCCGGGAGCTCGTCGCATGAACACGTTTGGCAGGAACTTCCGGATCACCACCTTTGGCGAGAGCCACGGGAAAGCGCTCGGGGTGGTCATCGACGGGTGCCCGGCCGGGCTGGAACTGGCGGAACAGGACATCCAGCCGTTTCTCGACCGCCGCCGGCCGGGCAAGAGCCCCCTTGAATCCAGCCGTGCCGAACACGACCGGGTCGAGATCCTCTCCGGCATTTTCGAGGGCAGGACGACCGGTGCGCCGGTTGCCATGATCGTTGGGAACGAGAATATCCGGTCGGAGGACTACGATGCTTTCCGCGACGTTTTCCGGCCCGGGCATGCCGATTTTACGTACCATCAAAAATACGGGATCCGCGACCACCGCGGAGGGGGCAGGAGCTCGGGCCGGGAGACGCTGGCCCGGGTTGCGGCCGGCGCTGTAGCCATAAAGATCCTGTCGAAAAGGAAGATCACCATCAACGGCCGGATCCTTGAGGTGCACGGGAAAAAATCCGCAAAAGAGATCGAAAAAGAGATCCTTTCTGCAAAAGAGGCAGGGGATTCTGTCGGGGGTATTGCTGAAATTACCGCGAACGGATGTCCTGCCGGCCTTGGGGACCCGGTCTTTGGCAAGCTGGACGGGCTCATTGCCGGCGCCATGATGGGGATCGGTGCCGTCAAGGGCGTTGAGATCGGTGACGGTTTTGTATCAGCAAAAAGGTTCGGGAGCGAGAACAACGACCAGATGACGAAAGACGGGATTAAAAGCAACCATGCCGGGGGCATCCTCGGCGGCATTTCCACGGGGCAGGATATCGTCGTGCGCATCGCGGTCAAGCCGACACCGTCCATTGCAAAGACCCAGCAGACCCTTAACATCCATGGCAACGAGGTCGAAATCTCGGTAAAGGGACGGCATGACCCCTGCATCGTCCCCCGCATACTCCCCGTTGCTGAAGCGATGCTGGCACTCGTGATCCTTGACTGCCTGCTGGAGCAGAAGAAGTACCAGTAA
>CAZNIL010000064.1:0-7937 GCA_964573085.1 uncultured Methanoregula sp. | reverse complement strand
ATCACCGAGCACATACCGGTCCACGACACTATGAAGGCGATCGCATATGCCCGGGCCGAGGGAAGTGTTGTGATCGGCCCCAACTGCCCGGGGCTCCTCTCGCCCGGCGAGGTCAAGATGGGGATCATGCCGGCAGGGCTTTTCCTGCTGGGCAACGTCGGCGTCATCTCCCGGAGCGGAACGCTCACCTACGAAGTAGTAGACGAACTCACCCGTGCCGGCATCGGGCAGAGCACGGTTGTCGGGATCGGCGGCGACCCGGTGATCGGCCAGACCTTTGCCGATGTACTTGAGCGCTTCGAAAACGACCAGCAGACAAAAGCGGTTGTGCTGATCGGGGAGGTTGGCGGAAACCTCGAAGAAGAGGGTGCAAAAGCTACCGATATTCCCATCGTCGCCTACATCGCGGGAAAGTCCGCCCCGCCGGATAAGAGGATGGGGCATGCGGGTGCGATCGTGGAAGGTGGCGAGGGCGACGCCCGGTCCAAGATCGCCCGGCTGACAAAACTCGGCGTCCCGGTTGCGTCACGCCCCTCGGAGATTCCGGAGATGGTCCGGGGGTTGTTCCGGAGTTGTTGAGACCCATCCCATCTTTTAAAAAGAATTTGAACATGTATAAGAAAATTTCTGGTGAACCTGATAATACGATATCAGAGAGCACGGTGATGAATTGACTTCTGAAGATCAGGCAATATTGATCGACTGGGATGCGTTGTTTTCTGCTAACTCTGTCGTATTGGTTGGTGACCCGTTGAGCGGGATATTTTAGTATTTTTGATCATATCAAAAAGAAAAATCCCGGATCAGATGTGTCCGTTGTCCATGACAGGAATTCGGTGGTCGTCTTTAAAAAAGCGGATGTCATCATCGAAGTAGTGCAGAATCTAAGCGGGACCGGTGTGGAACGGGACCTGATCATCCAGAAATGGAAAGGTCATTCTGTTCCCAATATCCTGATCCCGTTTTTGATAAAAGCCGACAAGATCGAACTGGACACGAAAGGCAGGGTCGTTTAATTATTATTTCACGATTGTCCTGTATACCAAAAGCAGGCCTTGAGAGAATCCTTTTTTTCTAACGTTTCCGGGGATGCTGCACCGGTGCATATGCAGGCCTCCTTTTTAAAAAACCATAATAATTATCTATATAGTTCGCCGATAAACAGGCATATAATAGATGACGATATATGTCTGGTTAACATGGTCAATTCCATGATCGCTCCTTATTACAACGTTCGGAAGGTGAACATATGATCATTTTTGTCAGTGATAATCACGCACAGGCTGAATCTCTCTGTACCCATCTCAAGCAGAACGGGTATCTTTATTCGGTCGTACCAGATGATGCAAAAGCGCTTGATGCCATCAGGACCGACCGTGCCAGCCTGCTCCTGATCGATACCGGGTGCACGTCGTTTAATGGTTTTTCGCTCTGTAAAAAACTGAAAGCTGATGAGGCACTCAAGGACCTCCCGGTTATCCTCCTGACAGGGCTCTCGGATGTCAGCGTGCTCCTCGCAGTGCTGGACTCCCGTGCGGACGCGTTCATTCCACAACCTGCCGACCCGGATACCCTCCTTTCCACCATCAATGATTTGGTGAGGGTGCAGGAAGGAGCAAAGCCGTCATCTGCAGTGAGGACACGTTTTGTGGTTTCCCACGAGGGGTGCGATTACTCTGTTTTTGCCGACCGCAGGCAGCTCCTCGAATTTTTACTTTTTACCTTCGAACTTGCTGTCCGTGTCCGCAGTGAGCAGGAGCAGATGCAGGATGAACTGCAGGTGGCACTTAAAGAACTCAACGAACGGCTCCGTATAGTCACCGGGGAACGGGACGCAACGGTAAAGAACCTTCACGGCGAGGTGGAGGAACGAGTGCGGACTATCAACAAGCTCAATACCACAATCCAGGCAAAAGACCAACAGGAGATCCTGTTGCGCACGCAATCCGATAAGTTCCTGCAGGATCTCACGGAAAAGGGGTCGGCGCTCGAGAACACAAGAAGCATGCTGGAAGAAAAGAGCCAGGCAGTTACTGCTCTTGAAGGAAAGGTCGCGGCGCTCAGCGAAGACAGAGAGAGAATGCAGCAGCAACTGCAGCGACAAAAAGATGACCTCATCGCAAATACTGAGCGTCTGAACCAGGAAATTTCCTCAATGTCAACTGCGCTTGCGCAGGAACATCTGGCAAAGACAGGCCTTGAAGAACGGCTGGAATCGTTGACGGAAACGCTGAGCCATGCAGACGAGAAGATCCGTACTACCATTGTCGACCTTGAGGCTGCACGGGATTCATGGAAGACCGAACACCAGAAGGTCGAAGCCCTCGAAGGGCAACTACATGTTCTCAACCGGGAACGGGATGAAACGGAGCGCATCTCGCAGGAACGCCTCGGTGAGGTGAGCCGGAACTTCTCGGAAATGCAGGCAGCGCTGATCCAGGCACAGGAACAACTTCTGGATCAGTCCATCGCAAACAGGGAACTCAAAAAACAGGTTGCGGATCTTACTGAAGAACGTGACAGGGTTGCCCGGTCGCATGAGGCATCTTCAACCTCCAGCGAAAAGGTCCAGGAAGAACTCGAGGCACAGTGCCGCGCGTTTGAGCAGGAGCAGCGCCTTCGTGCAATAGCAGAAAGCGAACGTGAAGATCTCCGCAAGAAGTATGAGAACGTCCAGCAGTTCCTCGATTCCGCATCACGGGATATTGGCGTGCTGACTGCCGCGTTATCTGAAGAGAAGGAGAAATGTAAAAAAGCAGAAGAGCGCCTGAATGCTGCCTTGCGCGAGAGTGAAAACAAGGATCGTTCCATTCAGGCCCTCGGCGAAGAGCGCACAGCTTTGGCTGCTGAACTCAACGGGCAAAAAAACCTGTCAACCGGGGTCATTCCACTGCCCCCGGTACCTTCACCGGAACAGGAGCAGGCAGATACTGTACTACAGAACCCCCTTGATAATCTGCCACGCCCACCACGGGAGGCCTTGGGGCAGAAAGAGCAGGAGATCCTCCTTCCCTCACCAACCGTTCAGGTGCAGATACCGGAACCCGCGCCATCTGTACTGCTCCCTGAAACGGCAGCACCGGAAACCGTGGAGACTGCGGCAGAACTGCACAAATCCCTGTCCGTTCCGGAGAACCTGGTGCCTGAAACCGGGGGTGCTGCAACAACCCCCTCTTTTGCCTCTTCCGGTCAACCGGCGGACTGGGCTGTGAACCGCACCCTCTGGTTCGACATGATCAAGTGGGTTCACCACACAACAAGTGTACCTGAGGAGCAGCGAAAAGCCCTTCTCTCAGATCTGATGAAGATGAGCAGGCTCGTACAGCAGGGCAGGCACCTCACCAACCGCCAGGAGACGGATATGCGTTCACTCCTTGCCCGGATCAAGGAGATGGGGTACCGGTTCCCATAAAAAAACAGGAATTGTTATAAAATTTTTTCCGAGTGAAACCAGGTAATATCCCAATCTTACGTTCACTGAAAAATTGTAAGTATCCCGCTATTTTTGTTTTAATCCAAATCTGCCGCAAAGAAAATTTATTAAGCCTGTCACAGGATACTGCACTATTGATAAGGGGAGTCCTGTCATGACAGAACCGTGGTGCAAGGGGATCTCTCTTCAAAAAGAGAGAAAGATCAAGAGAGCACTTGAATCCACATGCGAACTCTGCAGGGAGTACACACCCCTCTCGCTGCTTGAGCTGCACGGTATATTACCGGAACCGAAAGTAAAAAATCCGCATCCGAAGGAACGCGAGCAGAATATCCTTGTGGTCTGCCCGCCCTGCCACCATCTCATTCACGAAGAACCGGTACCGGTAAAAAAACTAAAGGTGCTGATCACCCGGCGCCTGTTTGCAGTACGACAGGAAATTCTTCAGGCTCTTGGATATGTTCCAAAGCCCTATTCACCTCCTGAAGATGTCGACCTTTCCCATGTTGTTGATGATAACCTGAGGTCCTCTTTATGAGGTTAGTTCAGATAATATAGGTCCTCTTGAGAAAAGCCGGTAACCTTATAGTAAAAAAGATCGAAGAAATTTTTTAGGAAATTTCAGGAGAGTTGTGGATCCCGCACCCTGATCCGCCATGCTTTTCATGGTACCGCTGGTGGTAGTCTTCCGCCCGCCAGAATACCGTTGCCGGTGTGATCTCTGTGATGATTGGGCGCAGGAATATTCCTGATTGGTTAACCTGATCCCTGGACCTTTCCGCCGCAATCTTCTGTTCAGGGTTGTGGTAAAAAATGGCCGAGCGGTACTGGCTCCCGATATCGACTCCCTGCCGGTCAGGAGTCGTGGGGTCATGGATATTCCAGAACACGTCCAGCAGTTGTTCATAGGACACTTTCAAGGGATCGAATGTTACCTGTACGACCTCGGCATGCCCGGTTGAACCGGTGCACATATCGTGATATGTCGGGTCGTCCTGCGTGCCACCCATATACCCGACCGTAGTACCGGTGACACCCGGTACCCTGCTGAACGCAGATTCAACCCCTCAGAAACATCCCGCACCGAACGTCGCCATCTGGAAATGATGCGGAACTGGTGGCATCGATGACATAGCATGAACCTCCCCTGACCATGGAACGTGCAGCATCGTAAAGCTCGTGGTGGTGACAGAAATCCGCTGTAATTCCGGTAGTGACACTACCTATTTGACAGGGCAGCACCAAGATCATACCCGATGGCAGACGAGCCGGTCTTTAAGTACAAACAGTGCCTGATTGTAAGAAACGATGTGAAGATGAGCTGCGGCAAGAAGTGCGCACAGGCAGCACACGCTTCAATAGGCGCATATGAGCATGCAGACAAAAACCTCAAAAAGGCGTGGTATGCCGAAGGGCAGAAGAAGGTGGTGCTCAAGGCAAACGATGAACGCACGCTCCACGAGCTGAAAGTGATCGCCGAACGCGTGGGTATTGCTGCATCCCTAATCCAGGACGCCGGGATGACCGAGATCCCCCCGGGCACAATCACCGCACTTGGCCTTGGCCCGGCAAAGGCAGAAGATCTGGATAAGATCACCAGCAACCTTTCGCTGTTATGATCAGGAGCCCGTATCCCCTTGAACAGGAGCTTGGCATGCGCTGGTACGCAAGCGATGCCGACGGGATTGGGGGAAAGCTTCGTTCATCGGCTGAAGATTTTATTGTAGGTGAGATCCCACTTGCGTCGGGTTACGGCACCGGTCCCTACCTCATCTGCCGGCTCACCAAGAAGAACTGGGAACACCAGCATGCAATAAAGGAGATCGCAAAACACCTTGGGCTCAGCCACCGCAGGATCGGCTGGGCAGGTACCAAGGATCGACGGGCGATCACGACACAGCTCATCTCGATCTACAAGGGGGAGCCTGAAGCGGTTGGGAATGTGCGGCTCAAGGATATCGCCCTTGAGATCGTTGGCCAGCGGAATACCCAGCTCTCGCTTGGCGATCTGCAGGGGAACGAGTTCGATATTGTTATCCGGGAGTGCACTGCTGCCGGTCTGAAAGAAAAAGTCCGGGAAATCACTGCAGACCTGGCACACGGCGTCCCGAACTATTACGGTCTCCAGCGGTTCGGGGCCATCCGCCCGGTCACGCACCGGGTTGGTGAATGCATCCTTTCCGGTGATTACGAGGGAGCTGTTGTCACGTACATCGGACAGGCGTTTCCCTTAGAACCCGAGAATATCAGGGCGGTCCGCACTGCATTCTTACAGACCCATGATCCGCAGGTCGCACTCCGGGAACTGCCCGTCCCGATGGGGTATGAACGGGCGATGCTCCAGCACCTCCATAACCATCCCGGGGATTATGCCGGGGCTCTTTACGAGCTCCCCCCAAAACTCCTCTCGATGTTTGTTTCAGCGTTCCAGTCGTACCTGTTCAACGAGGCACTGAGCCAGAGGATCATGCGGGGATATTCCATCACGGAGCCCTGCGTCGGGGACCGGCTTCTCTTTTTAAACGGAAAAGAGGATGTGGTAAATGCGAGGAATATAAAAACCGCCCTGCAGCACATCAGCCGCGGCAGGTGCAGCATTGCAATCTTTATGCCGGGAAAAGAGCAGTTCCACCCGGTATCCGAGAGCGAACAGTACATTGTCAGGCTCATGGATGAACGGGGTATCGGGGCAGAACAATTCCGGCAGGCTTCCATGTTTGTAAAGACCAGGTTCGATGGAGCCCTGCGCCCCATTGCCCTCCGGACGGAGATCCACTCCAATGCAGAGGATACCAGTGTCCGTTTGCAGTTCATCCTGCCACCCGGGCACTATGCAACCACCGTTGCCCGTGAATTCATGAAGGCCGATCCGCTACAGATGATCTAAAGGAGCGACCCGCTTCCGGCAAGCGCTTTTGCACCGTCAATCGCGTCGTTTAAGTTGCCGATCTCGTCCACAATATTGATCTTGACTGCATCGGCACCGCGGATCACCCTGCCGTCCTCGATATCAGAACGGGCGATCTGCCGCTGCGCCAGCACATCCCTGATGAACTCCTCAAAGCTCGCGTTAACAATCCCCTGAGCATAGGAGAACTCATCCTCGGTTAACGGCCGCGAAGACGAGCCCATGTCTTTCTTGCTCCCCGATTTAATGATACTGACATTATATCCTTCCTTGTTCATCCACTGGGAAATATCGGGGAATGTCCACATCACGCCAACCCCGGCAGTAAAGGTATCGGGATCAGCATAGATTTTGTCAGCATGAGCGCTTACGTAATACGCAGCGGAGGTTGCCATATCGCCCATTGAGACCACGACCGGCTTCTTTGATTTTGCATAATCGAGGTCACGGATGATCTCCTGCGCTGCGGCAGGAGTCCCCCCGGGGCTGTTCACCCGGAGCACGATCGCTTCTACCATGGGGTCATCTGCCGCATCCCGCAGCTCCTTCCCCACCTGTTCACTCGCGGAAAAATCCTCTCCTGATACCTCACCCGTGACAAGGGTCCCTTCCATCCTCACAACAGTGACGCCCCCCCCATCAGAGTATGAGAGTACGAAAATTGCAATGAAAAACCCAACCACAATGATAATCGTAAACAGGATGATCAGGAACAATGTCGTTCCAGATGGACGCGGTGCCGGTACACCCCCGTGTTCCAGAGTAACTGCCATGAATTATCCTTCGTGATACAGCACATCGTACTCTGAAACGAGGTTGGTGCCGCACATATAATGGTTCTTGAGCAATAACCGGATCATCTCGTCCTCTGAGTTGATGTGCATCCCGCCAACAAGCGACGGGGTGTCTGAACCGCCGACAATAAAGGGGAGGTGAATGAGACGGATCTCATCGACAAGCTGGTGATGGAGCATGTGCCAGTTCAGCGTGGGCCCGCCCTCAATCATGAGCTTGTTGACATGGAATTTTTCTTTTAAGATTTTCATGAGGAGCGGCAGTTCGACATGGTCCTTTCCGGCGACTGCCACATGGACGCCTTTGCTTTTTATCGCCGCAACGCGATCTGCAGGCGCCTGTTCAGAGACAGCAATGACGCTCGGGGCATCGGGTCCGAGTACATTTGCGTCCAGAGGGATGTCTGCCATGCTGCAGGGGATCACACGCAGCGGGCTTTTTCCGGGGATGAGCCGGACGGTCAGGAAGGAATTGTCAATCCGGATGGTGTTTGCACCGACCATGATCGCATCATATGCGGCACGGGTCTCGTGAAGAAGTATCTCGGTCTCGTGCGCCATATACTTCATCAGGATCTTACTGGACGCTCCTTTCTTGAGTGTCAGTTTGCCGTCAGCGGTAATCTCTGACATCATCAGGACATGCGGACGGTTGATTGTGTCTGGCATTTCCACTCCACTCTCTTCTATCATTGGTCAGGGCATATAAAGAAGGTGACGATGGCCGGGGGTACGGATTTTTAAAAGTCAGCACCTGTCTTTTTTGGGAATAATTTTTATGACACGCAAACCCATGAATTGA
>CAZNIL010000063.1:4116-8219 GCA_964573085.1 uncultured Methanoregula sp. | reverse complement strand
TCCATCACGCTCTCTGGAACATCGCTGTCCACGTTCAGGATCATGATCGCCTGCTCTCCGGGGTTGATCCGTCCCACCTGCATACCGGCAATATTGATATTGCATTTCCCGAGGATGGTGGATGCACGCCCGATAACGCCGGGCTTGTCAAGGTGGCGCGAGACTATCACATAGCCTTCGGGAATCATGTCCATCGTATAGCCGCCAACGGCGACAATGCGGCTGCGGCCCTTGAAAAAGACCGTGCCGCTGACCGTTTCTTCTCCCTTGTCGGTCTTGATCCGGATGGTGATGAGGTTCTTGAATCCGCTGGATTCCTGCGTGACAGTCTCGCTGACTGAGATCCCGCGTTCCTTTGCTATGAAATCTGCGTTCACGATATTGACCGGCTGCTGGAGAACCGGGTCGAGAAGCCCCTTGAGGGCAAGACGGGTGACATACTTCATGCTGCCGGCATACGCAGAGAGTTCCCCGCCGTAGATAAGCTCCACGGACGAGAGCCTGCCGCCCGCGATCTGGGTGACGAACCGTCCCATCTTCTCGGCGAGCTGGGCAAAGGGCTGGAGCACTTCTGCAAGCTCGGGAGGAACCATCGGGGCGTTGACCACGTATTTCGCGGACCCGCCTTTTAAGACTTCCACGCACTGCTTTGCCACGGAAACTGCCACGTTCAGCTGCGCCTCGACCGTACTTGCCCCGAGATGCGGGGTCACGATAACCTGGTCGAGCGTCAGGAGCGGAGACCCGGTCGGAGGCTCTTCTTCAAAGACATCGAGGGCAGCTCCTGCCACTTTGCCGCTCTTGGTCGCATCGTAGAGCGCCTTCTCGTCGATGATACCGCCCCGGGCGCAGTTGATGATCCGCACGCCATCTTTCATGGTCGCGATACTCTTGACGTTGATGATGTGCTTCGTCTCCGCTGTCAGGGGCGTATGGACCGTGATGACATCCGCGACCTTGAAGAGCTCTTCCATGGACATCAGCTCGACGCCGAGCTGGGCAGCCCGTTCCTTTGTAAGGAACGGATCATATGCGACACACCTCATGTCCATGGCCTTTGCCCTTTTTGCAACCTCCCGACCGATCCTCCCGAAACCAACAATTCCCAGCGTCTTCTCGTTGAGTTCCACACCCATGAATTTCGAGCGCTTCCATTCCATTTTCTTAAGGCTTGCATTTGCCTGCGGGATATTGCGAGCGAGTGCCTGCATCATCGCCATGGTATGCTCGGTCGCCGCAAGGGTATTGCCTTCCGGTGCGTTGGCAACGATGATCCCCCTGCGTGTTGCCGCATCCACGTCGACGTTGTCCACCCCGACCCCGGCACGCCCGATGAACCGGAGCTTTGTCCCCGATTCGATCACTTTTGCCGTAACCTCGGTGCCGCTCCGTACGAGCAGCGCATCGTATTCTCCGAGAATCTTACAAAGTTCATCCTCTTTTAAGCCGGTTTTGACATCAACGTCGCAGGCTGCCCTGAGGATCACAAGCCCCTCTTCCGCCAGCGGATCGCTGACGAGTACTTTGAAATTTGCCATAGAACCCATACAGTATCTGCACCATACCTAATCAGATTTGTTCTTTCTTAAGTAGGTAAATTGCCCCGATTAACCCGAAGGTAACCCTTTATCAGGTTCACATGGCATGTGACCTGATTATCCTGTGTTGTCCGAATGATCCGTCATGAGACCAGCATGATAATTATTAAACAGACATGAGATGAGATCATAAGTGGTGCGAGCATGAACACTGTCCCCAATATCCTGTGGCTCGAAGAGATCAGGAAGGAAGATATCATTTCGGTAGGAGGAAAAGGGGCATCGCTGGGCGAGATGGCGTCCATCGGTCTTCCCGTCCCCCGAGCGTTTGTCGTAACCGCCCAGGCGTTCCGCCAGTTTCTTGTCGAGACCGGTCTTGAACAGAAGATTTACAAATCAATTGATCGCCTTGACGTGGAGAACAACGCGGCGCTGGAGAAAGCGGCAGAGACCGCAAAAGGGCTGGTGCTGAAAGCCAAGATGACTGCTGCTCTCCGCGACGAGATTAAAAAGGCGTACCGGAAGATGTCAGCAAATGACCTTGTTGTCGCAGTCCGGTCAAGCGCAACAGCCGAAGATCTTCCTGATGCAAGTTTTGCCGGGCAGCAGGAGACCTATCTCAATATCAAAGGGGAAGCGGCACTCCTCACCGCAGTGCAGAAGTGCTGGGCGTCCCTGTACGGTGCACGGGCGATCTATTACCGGGCAAAACAGGGGTTCGATGACCGCACGGTCAATATTGCCGTGGTCATCCAGCAGCTTGTCAACTCGGAAAAAGCCGGTGTCATGTTCACGTCCCATCCCATCACCGGGGAACCGTCGACCATTATCGAAGGATCATGGGGGTTGGGGGAGGCAGTTGTTTCCGGGACCGTTTCCCCGGATAAATACGTATTTGACCAAAGGACGGAGAAAGTCGTCGACCGGTTCATTG
The DNA here is from genome assembly GCA_964573085.1 of uncultured Methanoregula sp. Lineage (GTDB taxonomy): Archaea > Halobacteriota > Methanomicrobia > Methanomicrobiales > Methanospirillaceae > MVRE01. Next base: position 5,747 of record CAZNIL010000063.1, on the reverse strand, counting down.
CCAACAAGAAGGTTGAGATCATTGCCGATGGAGAGCACGGGACAAAGGTCGTCGAAGTTGCAGCAGGCCGTCAGGACGCACAGGTCCTGAACGATGCCGAAGTCGCAAAACTCGGGATGTACGGAAAGATCGCCGAGAACCACTACGGCATCCCGCAGGATGTTGAATGGGGTATCGTGGGCGAGATACTGTACATCCTCCAGTCCCGCCCGATCACAACCATCGGTGCAAAAAAAGGCGGAGGGAGTGCACCTGCGGCAAAACCTGATGCAAAGGAGAGCCACAAAATCCTCGTGCAGGGGCAGGGGGCATCACCCGGTATCGCAATCGGGAAGGTCGCCATCATCCGGGATGTCAAGGACACCGGCAGCGTGAAAGAGGGAGATATCCTTGTCACCCGCATGACGAACCCGGACATGGTGCCGGCGATGAGGAAGGTTGCCGCCATCGTGACTGACGAAGGCGGGATGACCTGCCATGCTGCAATCGTGAGCAGGGAACTGGGTACCCCGGCAGTTGTGGGGACGAAGAACGCCACTTCGTTGTTACAGGCCGGGCAACTGGTTACGGTTGACGGTGAGCGGGGACTCATCTATGAAGGCGCAATCGAGCAACCGGTACAGAAACAGCAGGCGCAGCACCAAGCGGTCATAGGATCGGCACCGATCATCACGGCGACAAGCGTGAAGGTGAACGTTTCAATCCCGGATGCGGCACCACGGGCGGCAGCGACAGGCGCAGACGGTGTCGGTCTGCTCCGGATTGAGCACCTTATCCTTGGGCTCAATAAGACACCGGGCTGGTTCATCACCAACCACCGTGAGGAAGAGTTTGTCCGGGAACTCCATGACGGCATCAAGATCGTGCTCGATGCGTTTCCGGGCAAACCGGTCTGGGTACGTACCCTTGATGCACCCACCGACGAGTTCCGGAACATGATGGGGGGCGAGAACGAGCCGCATGAACACAACCCGATGCTCGGGTGGCGCGGGATCCGGCGCGATCTCCAGAGCCCGGACCAGTTCCGGCTTCAGGTAGAGGCATTCAAACAGCTCTGGAAGGAGGGATATGACAACCTCGGGGTGATGTTCCCCATGGTCTCCCATCCCGACCAGTTTGTGCAGGCAAAGGAGATGATGCGCGGCTGGGATGTGGACGTTGAGAACGTAACGCTCGGGATCATGATCGAGATCCCGTCGAGTGCGATCCTCATCGAGGACTTTCTCGCGTCCGGGATCAAGTTTGCCTCCTTTGGGACAAACGACCTGATCCAGTACACCCTCGCTATCGACCGGAACAATGAGAACGTGGCCACCATGTACCAGCCCAAACACCCGGCGGTGCTCCACCTGATCCATAATGCGATCCAGACGTGCCGTGAGTATGATGTGGAGTGCTCTATCTGCGGACAGGCAGGCTCTGACCCGAAGATGGTGGAGTGGCTCGTCGAGCACGGCATTGCGAGTGTGTCAGCAAACATCGATGCGATCGCAAAGATCCGCGAGACCGTCGCCCGCACGGAAAAACGTATCATCCTGGAAGCAGCGAGAACCGGTAATGCTGAATAAGGGACTGCCTGAAAAAGACCTCTTTTTATTTTTTGCCCAAAAAAAAGGAGAGGATCTTGACCA
>CAZNIL010000063.1:0-4016 GCA_964573085.1 uncultured Methanoregula sp. | reverse complement strand
AACGTTGTAGTCCCGGAATCCGCCCACTTCTCTTTTAAAAAAGCCTGCGACATCCTCAGCATGGAGATGCGCACCGTTCCACTCGACCGCACCCTGAAGATGGACGCTCGAAAAGCAGCAGAGATTGTCGATAAGAATACCATCTGCCTTGTCGGAGTTGCAGGCACGACCGAGTATGGCCTTATCGACCCGATCTCCGATCTTGCCGCCATTGCATCCGAGCGGGATATTTTTTTCCACGTGGATGCAGCGTTCGGCGGCATGGTGATCCCGTTCCTCGACCACACGATCCCGTTTGACTTTTCGCTGCCCGGCGTTACCAGTATTGCCGTGGACCCCCACAAGATGGGGATGGGTACGATCCCGTGCGGGTGCCTCCTGACGCGGCAGCCGGATATGCTCAATACCTTGAACATCGACACACCCTACCTTTCGGTCAAACAGGAGTATACGCTTGCGGGAACCCGCCCCGGCGCCCCGGTTGCAGGGGCACTGGCAGTACTGGATTATCTTGGAGTTGAAGGAATGCGGGCGGTTGTCGCCGGTTGCATGAAAAATACATGGCGGCTGATTGACGGCATGGAGACGTATGGGATCCAGCGTGCGGTGACCCCTGACTTGAACGTGGCGACGTTCATCTGCAAGGACGTCCCTGACCGCTGGAAGGTCTCGTGGACCCGGCGGGGGCACCTGCGGATCGTCTGCATGCCCCATGTCCACCGTGACCGGATCGAGGCGTTCATTGAGGATATTGGTGAGTTATATGCTTGACAGGCTGGTACAGTCCCTTGAAACATGCCCAATGGTAAAGAGGGGGGAATACAACTACTTCATCCACCCGATAACTGACGGGGTCCCTATTGTTGAACCGGCACTTTTGCGCGAGGTCTGCACCGGGATGCTCAGGGTGCTTGATCTCAACGGCGTGGACAAGATCGTGGTCGTGGAAGCGATGGGCATCCATATCGGTTCGGTGCTCTCGACCATGACGGATATCCCGATGACGATTATGCGCAAGAGGGAGTACAGGTTGCCGGGTGAGATCGCTGTCCACCAGGCGACCGGCTACTCCAAGGGAGAACTCTATCTCAACGGGATCAACAAGGGGGACCGTGTGGTGATTGTTGATGACGTCGTGAGTACCGGGGGCACGATGCGGGCGCTCCTGCAGGCTCTTGAGATTGCCGGTGCTGAGGTGGTCGATGTCTGTTTTGCGATCCAGAGGGGGAGTCCTTCGATAGGACGGCCTTATAAATCCCTGGTAAAGATCGAGGTCGCTGAAAAGGTGCATGTGGTTGAGCGTTACCTCTGACCTGATCGCAGCGTTAAAGCAGCGGGGAGTGCATAAGGTCGCACTCCAGTTCCCCGAAGGGCTGAAGCGGAAATCGGCAGGGATCGCCACTGAACTTGCAAGGGCCGGGTTTGAGGTGATCGTGAGCGGCGATCCCTGCTATGGAGCCTGCGACCTTGCTCTCGATACCCTTTCCTACGCTGATGTGCTGGTTCATTTCGGGCATTCACCGGTCGACTCCCACGATAATGTGATCTTCGAACCATGTCAGACTGGTTTTGATGTCGCAATTCTTGACAAGGCTCTCCCGCTGCTGGAAGGAAAAACCCTGGGGCTGGTCACCACCGTCCAGCACGTTCACCTCATCCCTGCAATGGAGGCATTCCTTCAGTCAAAAGGGATTGATGTGCGGGTTGCGGAGGGCTCCCGCCGGACCCCTCACCGCGGACAGGTGCTCGGGTGCAGCTTTGCTTTAGCAAAGGCAACATGTGCGGATGAGATACTGTTCGTCGGCACGGGAGTCTTCCACCCTATCGGGATTGCCATTTCCACCAGAGCACGGGTGGTTGCACTTGACCCGGTCACCGGCACCGCCCAGAAAGTCGACGGGGAAGATCTCATGCGCCGGCGTTTTGCAGCGATGGATCGGGCAAGGGGTGCGAGGAATTTTGGTATCATCGTTTCCACCAAGAGCGGACAGCAGCGCCTTGCGCTTGCAGAGCGGCTCCTGGCACTCTCCAAAAACGCCGCCATCGTCACGATGCGGGAAGTCAACCCGGACGAACTGTTAAACCTTGGTTTTGCCGCGTATGTGAACACGGCCTGCCCCCGGCTCGTATATGACGATCAGGCGCGGTTTCCCGTCCCCGTTCTCTCGCCGCAGGAATTTGAGATCCTCTGCGGTGCCCGGATATGGGATGAGTATGCGATCGATGAGATAGTATGAAACTCAAAAAACTTGAGATGGCACTCCAGCGTCTCGCCAGCTTCTCCCGCCCCCGTGCGGCGCTCGAACAGTACCAGACACCGGCACCCCTTGCAGCCCGGCTCCTCTACCATGCCCTCATGAAGGGAGAGATCAAAGGGAAATTTGTGTGCGATCTCGGGAGCGGCACCGGAGTCCTTGCAATCGGCGCCGCCCTTCTCGGTGCTGAACATGTTACGGGTATCGATATCGATCACAACGCAACCGGTGTCGCAGAAGAAAATGCTGTTTTAGCCGGGGCCAACGTGGAATTCGTCGTCGCTGACGTGCGGGACAACTCGCTCAGAGACCACATCGGTACCTGCGACACGGTGATCATGAACCCCCCGTTCGGGGCACAAAAGGCGCATGCTGACCGCCCGTTCATCGACCTCGCCCTGTTGACTGCGCCGGTAACCTACGGCATCTTTAATGCAGGAACCACCCAATTCATTAGGACGTATACAGAGGGAAGAGCGGAGATCGCCGAGCGGGTCGGCGGGGTTTTTCCGATAAAACGCACGTTTTCCTTCCACACAAAAGAGATTCAGGAGATCGAGGTCGAGATCTTACGGTTGATATCCAGACAACAGGTAACCCACCGGGCATAAAAAAGACCATCACCGGACTTGCGGCTGCCCATCTTGTGACCGACATCTACATGCCGGTGCTTCCTGCAATCCTCCCGCTCCTGATTGCGAATAACGGCTACTCCTACCTTGCAGCCGGGCTGCTCGTCACTGCCTATAATGTCACTTCTTCCTGTACGCAGCCGGTGCTTGGCTGGCTTTCGGATACCAAGGGGGTGACCGTGCATGTCAGCATCAGCCTCCTGATCTCCGCCGTCTTTGTCTCGCTCATGGGCCTTGCGCACGACTACTCCATCATCATGCTCTTTGCCGTGCTCGCTGCGCTGGGGCACGCCTGTTTTCATCCTGCTGCATTGAGCCTTGTCAGCCGGCTCTGTACCAGTGAGAACCGGGGGAGGATCACCTCGTACTTTGTGGTCGGGGGGAATTTAGGCTACGCAATCGGGCCAGTACTTGCCGGAGTGCTTGTCTGGTGGCTGGGGCTCCCCGGTCTGCTGCTCCTCATCTTTCCTGCGCTCTTTATGGCATTTGCCCTCCGTTACTTCCTGCCCGGAGGCATTGCCGGGGCATCTGCAACACATGCTCATGTAGATCGGCAGGGCGACGTGCAATCAAAAAAGCCATTCATGATCCTGATGGTTGCCTCAACCCTCCGTGCATGGGCGATCTTTGCCGCAATCACATTCCTGCCTACGTATCTTGTCACTCAAGGGTACGACCTCATGGCAGCGAGCATGATCGTTACCCTCATGCTCCTTTCGGGAGTCGCGGGGCAGATCGTGGGAGGACATATCTCGGACCGGTATGGGAAAAAGGAGTTTGTGGTCGCCGGGCTTGCATGCTCGATCCCGGCGTTCTATCTCTTCTTTGTAAGCACGGGAATTCCCGCGATCATCGCGATCCTCATTTTCGGGTTTGCACTCTGGTCAACCTTTGCCGTTGCCGTGGCGATGGGCCACGAACTTATGCCGGGCAACGTAGGCCTTGCATCAGGGATGATGCTCGGGGTTGCTATCGGGTTTGGGGGGCTGGGTGTTGCTGTCAACGGGGTGATCGCTGACCAGTACTCGCTTGCTGCTGCGCTCGGCACCATCCCGATCCCTATTGCAGGGGCAGTGATCTTAATGGCGCTGGTGCCGTACCCGTGGAAATCATTGAAACGGCATCTCAA
>CAZNIL010000062.1:3621-8221 GCA_964573085.1 uncultured Methanoregula sp. | reverse complement strand
TTATGACTTTGCTGCAAGATCAACGTCTTCTTTCTTGATCGTCTTTCTGCCGGCATGTTCTGCCAGCTTGTTGGATTCCTTGGTCAGCTGGGCAATGTATTTTTCTGCCTTTACGACGAGGGCTTCTGCCGCGTCACTGCCGACTCTCTCTGCACCATTCTTCTTTGCAATCCTTACAACTGCGGCGATGGGTAAATCTGCCATGTTTCGTACCTCAAAATATAAGTATATCGATATATATAAATACTTTCTGTAAAAAAGCCTCAATTTATCCTCCAATGGAGCATCGGACGGCGTGGTGCAACGGTAACTGAAATCGAGCGGCAGAATTTCGCAGAATATTTTTAAATTCGATTAAATCGGGCAATTTTTAAAAATATTGAATTTAATCGATTTTAATTAATCCAACAAAGATGCTGCAAGCAATAGCGCATTGGTGTAATTTGGAGAGGCGCGCGAAGTATCCACGAATATTTTATCGATATTTAGCACAGGCGCGCCATGCCCGTGCCCGCCTCCGAGAAATACGAGCGTCCTGAAGATTAAATTGCCAGAGATGCCATCCGGTGCGATAATGATCCCGCACTGATCGATTGCATCTTCGATCAGGATCTCATAGTGGCGGGCTTTACTTAACCGGGCAACGAGCTCTGCGTCAGCCATGCTCGCATCGACCTGCGGGTGCCTGCCAACATCCCCGAACCTCCCCCCGGAGAGGATGCCTACTTCCTGCGAAAGCCCGAAACGCTGTGCAATATTTTTTGCTTTTTTTATCAGCGCCAGTTTCTCCTGCACCGTCCAGCCTTCGTCTACGCCTACCGGGGCAAGCAGGAACTTTTTTCCATTGACCGTTTCGAGAAGCGCGATGCGTTCAAGATGGTCGGCGCCGGAGCTCCTTTTTAATGCTTTGAGAGTGGAATTTGACGGGAGCGTCCCCCTGACGGCTGCATCGATGGTGCCTGCCATCAGGTCAGCGATCAACGCTTCTTCCGGCTCGTTGTGCTCGGCGATCGTCACCTGACCTGCTGACACAGATTTCCGGTCAACGGTGGATGGCCGGCAGTAGCAAATGACGTGTACCCTGCCGGCAACGGCGTGTGCGCTCGCAAGAACTTTTCCTGCGTCGTTACCGATCCCGATACCGATGCGTTTTACTTCAGGTGACATGGGAGGTCTTCAGAGAACAGGTGCATGATCCCGTTCTTGATAAAATCAAATACCTGAGTCTCGTCCCCTTGGTAGCAGATCCGCAGTTTTTTTGTCGTATCCACGGTCCCAATCGCCATTGCAGCCATCCCGACCACGGCAAAGCGCCGGATAAGTTCAGGTACGTTTCTCTCTTTTACCGTCAGCACAAAACCCATGCCGGGATACATCCTGACCCACTGTTCAAACGTCATATTGTTTGCAGCGAGGTCAGGTTTTGGGATAAGGCCGAGGTCGATTCTCGCCCCCTTCCCACTCACTTCGAGCAACATGCCGAGCGTGCCGATGAGGCCCGGGTTGCTGATATCCTTGCCGGCAGTCACCAGGTGGTCTCTCCCGACCTGCTCCAGCAGGGCGATCTGTGCCCTGACCACAGCCGCAGACTTCATCGTGACCGAGTCCCAGTTGAGCACGCACGACGGGTGGACCCTGCCGGAGAGGTCGATTGCCGCCACCACGATGTCCCCGTCTTCTGCGGTATGGCTGTAGATGATCGCGTCAAGCCGTGCACAACCGAGGATCGAGACATCGATCACGCTGTTCGGCGCGTCCGGGTGCAGGTGCCCCCCTACGATAGGGACACCGAACTGCAGCGATGCATCGTGCATCCCCTTGACCACCTGCTCGTGGATGGTGCTCTCTTTTGTGATGGAAAAGACATCGACCATCGCAAGCGGGCGTCCCCCCATGGCGGCAATGTCATGGATATTCACGAGCACCGAGCAATACCCAGCCCAGTACGGGTCTGCCTCCATCAGCCGGCTCCAGATGCCATCTGCCGCAAGCAGCAGCGCCTCCCCGTGATGCTCGATGACGGCTGCATCCTCCCCAAACGATGCGATGACGTGGGGAGCGTCGATTTTTAAGGCATTCACCATCTCACCGATGGCATGCTTCCTCCTGACGCCTTCATATTCCCTGACCACGTTTGCAATTATTTCTGTGGAGCAGATCTTTTCCACGACATCACCCTTTATTCCCGGCATAATCTTTTTTAGGATCGCGTGTATGGTATTGGAAGCTCATCAGACATAATTTATTTGATATACGGTCAACGTGTTGGTATGGACTGGGCTGAGAAATACCGTCCCGTGCGCCTTTCAGATATTGTCGGCAATAACAGTGCGCTCCAGCAGATCGCACAGTGGGCACGGGACTGGACGCGGCAGTCAAAACCGCTCCTGATCTACGGAAAGCCCGGTATTGGCAAGACTTCCTGTGCACACGCGCTCGCAAACGACATGGGCTGGGAGGCAATCGAGCTGAACGCGAGCGACCAGCGGACGGCGGCGGTCATCGATAAAATTGCGGGCGGCGGGAGCACAACGGCAAGCCTGACCGGCGCTGCACGGAAACTGGTAATCCTTGACGAGGCAGACAACCTCCAGGGGACTGCGGACCGTGGCGGTGCCCGCGCCATTCTTGAAATTATCAAATCAGCCCGCCAGCCGATGATCCTGATCGCAAACGATCTCTACGGGATCTCCCCTGAGATCAGGCTCCGGTGCGAACCGGTGCAGTTCAAAGCGCTCCCCGCCCGAACGATAGCCCCTCATCTTAAGTATATCTGCGCTGCGGAGAAGGTCGAATGCACAGACGCTGCAGTCCGGCAGATCGCGGAGAGCGCGGAAGGGGATGTGAGGTCTGCAGTCAACATTCTCTATGCTGCCGCTATCGGGAGGCAGCGTCTCGATGATACACAGGTGCACACCTCGCAGAAGGACGAACGGATCTCGATTTTTTCCCTTATCTCTGCCATGGCATCAAAAGCCAGGGATGAAGACCTGCTCAGGCTCTCCCGCGAAGTGGACGATTCCCCGGAAACGATCGAGCAGTGGATCGAGGGCAATATCAACCTGCTTGTGGGGGATACAGCCCTGCGGGGAGCGTACCGGCACCTTGCACGGGCTGACGAATATCTCGGGTACACCTACCGACGGCAGTACCATACCCTCTGGCGGTATGCGAATGCCGTGATGCTGCTGGGGGTTGCCGACATGGCAGCAGGAGAAGGGGTTCATACCCGGATCATGCCCCCCGCGCGGTGGCGGAAGATGGCGAGTGCAAAAAAGCAAAAAGCAATCCGTTCAGCCCTCCTGAACAAAATTGCGGGGATGATGCAGGTCCCGCAAATAACACTCCGTGAAGAGTATCTTGGCATCATCTCACAGCTTGTAGAAAACAATCCTGTCGCGTTCACAAAAGCACTGTCGATGGACGCTGAATCGCTGAACTTTTTTTTGAATGATAAGGCAAAATCACAGGAAATTGTAAAAAAAGTGGCACTCGAGATGCGGGAACTGGAAAAACTCAAAGAAAAAGAGTTAAAGGCAAAAAAGGTCCCGCAGGCAGAGCCGCCGCAGTCCGAAGAGCCCCCCTCATCGCAAAAAAATCCTGATAAGAAACCGCCCTCCCAGCATCAGGTTACCCTTTTTGAAGGGTTCTGACGCGTATGATAACGGTGGAGCAGCACGCCGCAGTCCACCGTATCCCCGCCATCGCCGTAGAGTTCGAACCCGAGATGGTACACAAGGAGGTCAGCATTGATGCGCTTCGCGAGGGAGACCATAGGCGGGATCATCTCTATTGCCGGGCGGATCGCATAGATGACGTCTGCCCCCTCATATACCCTCTTGTCGGGTTCAAAAACGTCATCGGCAATAACAACCAGATCACTATCTGAAATCATTTTTTTAATATCGGTACAACGGATACTCTTGTCGGCATGGTAAATTATTTCCGCGGCTGTTGTATTCCGCCCGATCCCGATCTCCACTGCGAAATCGTAATGCGCGGCAATGTATGTCCCGATGCATGTCTCAATATGTTTATACTCGCCCATTTTAAACAAATTATAGCGATGCCTATCCATATTTTTTGGGATTCTGCTGCCCCGGCAGGGTTTCAGCTGCCGGTTGCACGAACAATATCCGCTATGCTCGGTGTCCGGGCAAGCATCAGCGATAATCCCGTCCGCATGATGGGCTATGATCAGGTACGTAAGCAGATTAATGCACCAGTACTGCTTGACAGCGTCCAGGCATACAAGCACCGTCATAATATGATTGGCCCGGTACTTCTTGTCATATCCCAGGACCTCTTCAGGGACGACCACCGTTTTGTGTTCGGGCTGGCACGGGAATCGGTCGGCGCGGCAGTGGTCTCGGGTGCCCGGCTGGGAAATGAGTACTACGGGAAGCCGGCACATGACGATGACCTGATCGACCGGCTCGCGAAGGAAGGGGCGCACGAAATCGGGCACCTGTTCGGGCTCGATCACTGCACGGTACCGGAATGCATCATGTTCCGTCCCAACACGCTCGATGAACTTGACTGCAAGAAAAAAATGTTCTGCGATACGTGCCAGAAACAGTTGGACCAGAATAAAAATCAA
>CAZNIL010000062.1:0-3521 GCA_964573085.1 uncultured Methanoregula sp. | reverse complement strand
TGGGAAGATACCGTCGGATTGATATCCCACGGTCAAAGACTGGTTTTTTAAACGGAACGTTTTATTAGCACCCGGGGGTATGGACTGTTTGAACGACCATGCGCTGCTCTGCGATCACGGGGATGCAGTTCTCTGCCCATGACCTGACCGGGCACCCTGAATCCAATGCGCGGCTCATCACTGCATGCAGCGGCCTTCCCCCCCGGTGTCCGGTATATCCCCCGCAGGCATGTTCGATCGAGGATCTCAGACGCGTCCACTTCCCATCGTATCTCACGATGCTGCAGGAACAGTGTTCAAGCACAACGACAGTAAAATTCCTTGATCCGGATACCTATATCACCCGGCATTCATTTGAGGTTGCAGCCCTCGCAGCCGGGAGCGCAATTGCTGCAGTTGAGCGGTCCCTTTCAGGCGAGCACTGTTTTGCGCTGGTGCGCCCTCCCGGTCATCATGCAGAATATAATCATGCTATGGGATTCTGCCTCGTAAACAATGCCGCAGTTGCTGCTGTAAGTGCGTTAGAAAAAACTGATCGTGTCGCGATTGTGGATTGGGACTATCATCATGGCAACGGCACCCAGCATGCATTTGCTTCCAGTAACCGGGTACTCTACTGTTCTGTCCATCATGGTGATGCGTTCCCCGGTTCTGGAAGTCTTGCAGAGACCGGAAGCGGAGAGGGTGCCGGATTTACCATCAATGCTCCGCTCAATGCCGGTGCAACCATCGCCGACTATGCGTATGTTTTTTCCGAGGTTTTTATTCCGGCTCTCACTCGGTTTAATCCGGATGCGATCATCGTTTCCGCAGGTCAGGACATTCTCTTTGATGATCCGCTCGGTATGATGGACGTCCAGCCCCATGATCTTGAAATCCTGACCCGTATGCTGGCGGTGTCCACCGGTATCCCGCTTGCCCTTGTGCTTGAAGGCGGGTATAGCCCGTCCCATGGAAAAGCAGTTTCTCATATCTTTGCGGGGTTGAGGTCTGAACGCGACCCGGAAAACGAAACCCGCAAACCTCATGACAGCACGCGGAAAACGGTCTCATATCTTAAAAAGATCCACCGGATTGGATGAAAACCCACCTCAGTTGATGAGAGGTTCAGGGAGACGGGAGTACTTCAATCTCCATCCTGCTGATCCTCAAGTAGATATTTTTCGTCTGCATAATCGGCCAGAGCTCATAGAGGAGTACCGTAACCGGCTCCCACATCGCGGCCCACCCGATGACCAAGAGTGCGTCTGCGAACAGCTGGGCGAAAAACTGGTCGTGAAGGTGCGACACCATCTGCCTTCCTACGAGGGCAACTGCAAGAAACGAAAGCCCGATCAGCAGGCTGATCCTCCCATGTTTGAAATGCTGGCGGAATTTCCGGTCGGCTACAAGCATCTTGTACTCAAAATGGTTCTGGACTGCCTGCCCGAGCGATCGGCCCCGGTCGCTGTTTGCAAGTTCCGAAGGCAGGTATATGATGATCTTGAACCGGGTCTTTGAAGGAAAATCCTTGACGGTGTCAATGATGTAGTGCTCAGCAGCAGAATCCAGCTCTTTTTCATGAAACGGGGCCGGATCAAATGAATTAAAGAGCTGCATGACCGAGGCGAGCTTGATCTCGATCAGGATCCGTCCATCCACTTTTTTATAGAGCGATTCAAGATCTGCCAGGATCTCACCACGGTGATTCTATTCAACGACAGCCCCCATAAACCTGTGCTCCAGCATTCCGGATTCTCTTTTTGGCATCGTTCTTTTGGGGCATTGATGGCATGGTTATGGTACCTGAATAAAACAAGTGGTAACACCGGGGCAGGTTCCGGCCGATGCACATTGCCTGCTCCTTGCAGCATGTCAAAAATTATCTTACAGAGAATTTTCTCGGCTCTGCCCTGACATTGCTGTCACGACAGACTTTTCCCATGATACAAAATCCGTAATAAAAGTAATGAGAATGTTCGTGAAAAGAGGTTCCTTCCAGACATTTTTCTTAATGACTGCCAGCCAATCACTCCTTCTCCTTAACGTACACAATGCCATCAGGCTCACGGTAATCGGTCTTGATGACGATAGTGCCCGAGATGCGGTTGAAGAGCCGTAATTTTGTACCTGGCATCCCGAACCAGCCGATCAGGCAGTCTATCGGGAGGAGGATTGCCTTACCAAGGCTCTCGAGTGCCGCAGACCCGAATTTTATTTTTGTTCCGTCGCGTTTCACAACCTTGATATTCATAACCATTTTTCCAATGGACTGCCCGCAATATCCTTCAGAAATTGCCCAGTATAAGAAGAAGAACAGGGTCTGGAACCCCACTTCGAAGGGATTCCAGTTCTGATAATCAAGGATCTGGTGTATCGGCCAGATTGGCTGCAGCAGTCCCCTGACGATATTTAAAAAAAGAATGATAAGGATGATATCGATCAGCCATGCCCAGAAACGGGTGCTCCATTTTGCAAGGTAGAGTGTCCTGCCGGAGACCGGTTCGAGATGCCCGGATTCCGTCGCAGAAGATTCGTCTGACATATTATCGTACATATTCACTGCCTTTGTGAATGAATGTTACTCTTGTTACTTTTTTGTATCATATGGATCCTGTTTCCTGTCTTGCTGCACGATACCGGGCACAACAAACTATTTCTTTAAAAAAAATAACGTAACACAATCAGTGTGTACTGGAGGGTACAGCTACCATGACAGAACCAGTCATTACCGAATACGCGGGAGCACGGGGAGGAAGGATCACAGGATTCTACCAGTACAGCCGTGACGGGGTTCGTGTTTACGACAGCAACAGGGTGTTGAAAAGACTCTATCTTTTTGATCCTTCATCGGATATGATGACGGAACGCGACCCCCTGCGTCAGGAAAAGATCCTGCGGCGGTTTATGTTCGACCGGAACGGGATGCTCGAAGAGACGTTCTCGTTCGGGCAGTCCCCGCGGACATTCCGGTACGAGGATGGCGGCCGGAGGATTGTCGTGCGTGAAGGCGGGGATTACGGGGCTGTTGGTAAGACATTCACCTTTGAAAGCACGGGGATTTCAGAAACCGGGTGGGGGCGCCACGGGGAGATCGAACGTGTATATGTATTCGAGCCCGGCAACGATGCAATTACTGAACGGAAGGGAGGGTGGTATGGCGATATAGACCGGACGATCACCTTTGAAGGCATTGGCGCCTCGCTGTTCCGGGAGCCTGAAGCGTTTTTGCAGTTCCTGATGTTTACGGAACGGCGGCATAACGAACGGGATGATGAGCCGCAGGCAGTCCGGGCGGATACCGGCAGGGGCATGCAGCCCGCGGCGGGACGCAGCCGGTACGCGTTTACCGGAAAACGGCACACCACTTCCGGAGATGAAACAGACAAAGGCGGTGACGCCCGGATCGATGGCAGTATGAATGGCGATTCCGCTCTGCAGAAGCAGGACAGCTCCCTACTGCAAAAGAGCAGCGATATCCCCTTTGAAGAGCGCAGGAAGGGCAGAAAACCTTAATTTTTTTCAGGCTTTTTTCGATACGA
>CAZNIL010000061.1:6107-8514 GCA_964573085.1 uncultured Methanoregula sp. | reverse complement strand
GATAACCGGGTCCAGGCAGTGCTCGTGGAGGTGCTTGTATGGCGCGACTGAATGACGATGCACAGTGGATCGTGCTCATGGGATTTATGGTGAGCTTCTCCCTCATCTTTTTGGGAATTGTCATCAACCAGTCGACAGTTGTGGGCCAGACAACAGCGGAAGGTGTGCTGGAATTTCCCAAAAACGATATCCTCAATGTCCGGAGCGCGATTTTCCAGTCATCGACGCTCCAGTCATCCCAAATTACCCCTCTCAGTTTGACTGATGTCCATGACGATATTATCTCAATTGCGATGTCCAGAAAGAATGCAATCGTCTCTTACAGGGTTAAGTGTCAAGAACTATTAGATCCCAATTGCGTATCAAAAATCATAGACATCCATTACAACAACGGGGTGACTGCATACAATGAAACAGCAAATTACTGAACGAACAGATGAGGCGGGTGTTACAAACCTTATCGAATACGTGATGATCAGCGGCGTCCTCATGTTTCTTATGGTCGTTATGATGCTGATGGTGAACACGAATATCATGGAGGGACCGGCTGATCAGGTGAGCTCTGCTGCTTTTACCGATATTGGCAATGGTATCAGTACCCGCATTGTCGATGTGTATGTCACTGCCCCGTATAATGGTACAATTTCCACTAATTTTGATATCCCTGACGATGTGGCAGGCAAGGACTATTTTGTCGAGATTGGACAGGGAATCAAACCCACCAACCAGGATGTAACGGTCTGGAAGGGAGATCTTTCCACCAGAGTATCGCTCGCAGGAATCGGGGCAACACGCGGTGTGACGGGAAACACAACGGGCAGGGGAATAAATAAAATCAGTTATGATTCCGGGGGTTTCTGATGGTTCTGTGTAACGATCTTGAAAAAAATGAACGGGGCGTTTCTGAAGCAATCGGCTTTATGTTAATCTTCGCGCTCATCATTGCCGGGATTGGGCTTGTGACCCTTTATGGATATCCTCTGCTCCTTCAGCAGCAGGTAAATGCTGACGAGCGGATCATGGAGAAAAATATGATCGTTATACAGAACGACATAAAAAGCCTCACCTACAAGAGTGTGCCTTACAAGGAAACCTCCCTTAAAATCGGCGGGGGACTGCTCACAGTATATAACCCCACGGTGAATCCCACCCCTTCGTTCACAATATCAGATCTCAATGGTCCCATCGCTACCTTTAAACCGGGTCAACTCCAGTACGAGTCGGTGAGTGCCCAGCAGATTATTACGATTGAAAACGGTGCGGTTATCATGCGTCCGATGTACGAGAGCGGCTCGGTGATGCTTGCCGAACCACGATGGTTCAGCGACACCGATCCGATCACCTCAAAAACAACCACGGTCATCTACCTGATTGGAATCAACTCGACTGAAATGATGTCCAACACAGGTATCGGAACGGTCAAGATGCAGCTGCAACCGGAAATGACAAACTACACGGAAATCTCGATCCCCACGCTTGTGAACCCTGTTACTGTGGAATATACATTCGATCCGAAAAATGATTTTTCAGTGGCGTGGCATAATTATATCACAAATACCCTCAAATGGCCTGAGACTGCCACTACCCCAGGTAGCGCCACCTACACGCTGCCCAACACCGACACGCTCGTCATCAAGCGTTATGATATTCTTGTCAAAAGCGTTTAACTGAGAAGTTTTCTCATTTTTATGAGTTTTTAACGAGAAAAAGTTCAGAGATACCTATTTCTGCGGAGCCATTCGACCTGAGGCCCGGTATACCGGTAAATAATATCACATTTTTCATCCTGGATGTTCCACGGGATAACAATCAGGATATCCCCTTCGCGGATCCAGACCTTTTTCTTGATCTTTCCTTTGATCCGCCCTAACCGGGTGACCCCGTCAAAACACCGCACACGTATGTGATTCGCACCCATCATCAGTTCGGCACAACCAAACATCTCGCGGTTACCCTTACGGGGCAACCTGACCCGTATGATCTCCCCGGTCTCATTCTTTTCTTCGGAAAAGTCGGACAGTTCACCATCTCCTCTTAAGGAGTTTCTTCACTTGAGTTTATAGTGCTGGTTCTGGTTTGTATGATAAAATATAATTATTTTTAGGATGCTAAAAAGGATATCCTGTACCAGCTCCGGTGAAATGCTATACATAGGGACAAAAGTCACAGTTTTTATAAGAGATAACATCCATCCGGTTTGGGGGATGCACCCATACGAAAAGATCCTTTAAACAGTTGGTCATACCTGAAAAATTATGGCGTCAAGTATAAAGAAAATATTTCATAACGCTCATGGTGGCTTTGGCATGTCACACCGTACGGATTGAGGAGGAGAAAGCAAAGAGATAACGTTTTAAAGTGCGAGGGGAGGGAGTTGAACCCGCGAACCCCTTCGGGAACGGATCTT
>CAZNIL010000061.1:0-6007 GCA_964573085.1 uncultured Methanoregula sp. | reverse complement strand
TAAAGTGCGAGGGGAGGGAGTTGAACCCGCGAACCCCTTCGGGAACGGATCTTGAGTCCGCCTCTGTTGGCCACTTAGATACCCTCGCTTAAGAATAGATTGGATGCCGGAATGTAAAAGGCTTTGAGTTTTTATTGAAGATTCTCTTATCCAAACCGGGTCGGGAAATTTTAAGTTTATCACGGGTACCTGTTTTTGATCTTCCCCGCTGAGATGTGATTATTGGACCGGCATGGTATGACAGATACCATGGATCCATGTTCTTTTTATCATCATCGAAGCATCCCGGGGTTCTCTTACATGAAATCAGCAAGCCCGAGCTGGTGTTGTTTTTCTATTCCGAAGGTGGAGGTGATCGCAAGATCGAGCACATCAAGACGCTGGCACGTATATTCAGAAACATGGTATTTCGAGCACAGCACCTTTGACATCTCCAGATACTTTTTTACCGATCCTTCATGAACGGTTGGCACGATATTGCCGTTACAGATTCCTTTACCGCGGAACCGGGTACATTTACCGGAGAGTGGCATCCTGCGGAAGATTGTATTACATTTCGTGCACCTGAACTTCTGTTTGGAGAACGCAGAAAGATTGCCCATAAGATCGGGTATAAAGTGAGTGGTGAGTACACGCTCTGCAACATCATCAACATCAACGGCACGGATCTGCTCTGCAAGGGCCAGCTCTGCCTCCAGTTTCTCCATCATCGTCTTGAGCTTTGTATATGTGGATTCCAGAGGACCCGCAGAGATATCCGAAGTGTCGTGGGTAAACGAGAAGCCCTCAAGCTGCTCAGGAGTGCCAATCCGGTGCTCGACACGGTCAATTAACGATTCGATCTCCTTTGGTTTTGCATACCTGAGTGCCGCAGTGTACAGCTCGAGGGGATACCGTGAGCATATATCCACGTTCAGGCTTTCCTTATCAATTTCTGCCGGATCGATCCTGCTTGTCAGGACAAGGGGGGCGTCCATGGAACCACCCCGGGTCTCTGGCAGAAAGGATCGCGAAAAGTTAATCAGGCCATCGAGGAGGAGCATGATACAGTCCTCATCTCCATCACACTGCCCGGTGAAGATTCCATTTGCCACGAGAGTATGATCATCAGCAACCGTGATGCAGTACACCCGCTCTTCGGGTGAGGGGAGTGTTTCCACGGTCCTGACCGTATCGGTGATCAGGGTTGCGCCCTCGTACACCGGGACGGGATCGCCCTCCCGTATTTCGATCGCGCGAACCTTGCGGAGGTAATTTATATCCCATACCAGCATCGCATGGTCGGGTGTGACAATCAGCTCCTTGCCCCGTGACGTTATAAACCGGATAAGCGCTGCAGGGGAACGATGGGTTGAAACCGATGTGATGCGCCGGAGGTGCATCAAACCGCTGGTGTCAACCGTACGGGTGAACCATGGTTGCGCCGGATCTGAATAATAGGTTCCAAGCCTGTCGATCCCGGGTTTACTGACATCAAAATTTTCGAGAACAAACTGACGGATTGAAACCTTTTTCCAGCGGGACTGGTCAAATACTTCGATCCCGGTATCACCGAAAAAGCAGTTCCGGCGCTTTGCCGCATGGAAGAAAGGATGCGCATAGCCGACATTTGCCCGGGTAAAGCCGACGATCCGTGCAAGAACCCCGGCGCTCGTATGAGGGGCAAGTCCGATGACAAGGTGCCCGACAAGGTCGTTTCGGGTTCTCACGTTATAAAACGGCGGGAGATGATAGCATCTGGTGAGGAGATCATCAATGAACCCGGCTACCTTGATCATATAATCACCGCAGGATTCTGAGACAAGGATATCCTGCGGATGAAGTTCGAATACCTGTGCCCCGTTCTGGAGGTCGTACCCGTGAATATCCCTGAGATATCCCAGTTCCCGGAATTTTTCGACGGAAATCCCGACTTCATCCGGCCTGATATGGGTGACCGGGAGATCGATCATGTCAAACCGGGTCGTGCCGTCTTTGAAAACGAAAATATCCTGCTTTGCCCGAAGCACTCCTTTTTCCATTGCTTCAACAGTCTTTTCCCGGGAGATCATCCCTTTAACCCCTTTTACAAGCGCAATGCTGTCGGGTTTCAGACCCAGGCGCTCCATTGTCTTTGCATATTCCCCTTTTACGTTGATGCTGACTCTCTGGGTGCATGAGGTGGGGACATGGCATCCCGGGCACCGGTCAAGATCGGTTTCACGCCCGCATTTCTGACAGGTAAATACAGGTATGGTGTGCGCACTGCAGGAAGGACACCGGTTCAGGAACGTGATCTCCCCACACCCGGTACACCGGCGCTTTCCCACGTCGATCTCGATAACACCCCCTTCCTTCTGGAAATCGATCCCCACAAAGCTCGTGTCTGTTTCGGGGGTATGGTTCGACGCTTCCTGGAATGAGCGCCGGGACCCCCCGGATTCGCCAAGAGGGAAGAGTACGTGCGGGGGGGGATTCATCTTGCGGGGTTTTGACTTCCCGGGCCGGCCCATTCGTCCGCCGATTCGCGTCCCTGCCCGCGACCGTATCTTAAAACCGCTCAAATGGGATACAAGTGCAAGCGAATCCATCTGTGCCGGTTCCCCACCCGTATTAATTTTTTTAAGGTCGGTACCGAGGCCGAGGCAGGCGATGAATACACGGTAATCCTTCACCACCACGTTTCCATCACGTACTGTGTGCGGAAGGAGGATCTCTTCGAGGAGGGATTTTATTTCGGGATTGTAAGGAAGGATCAGGTGCCCGTCCCGAATGGCTCCTGCTGCAGAGACAGTATCGGCGAGTGATCTGATCTGATCGCAGGTAAGGTCGTCCCAGATCCATGTATAATCTGGGTGGAGGTACGCCCCGTCATGGGTGAATGCGATTGCCTCCTCCTCGTTATTCGGATGCCGTTTTCCCCCCTCCATAAGCCACCACTCTTCGCAGTATACCGATGGCACAAGGGGGTGGTTGTTCTCAAGAAACTCCCCAAATGAGATGAGGATCTCGCCGACATCGAGTATCCTGTCAACCTGATCGGCAAGCCGGAGCGCTGTGGATGTATCATCGATACGAAGGACTTCCCCGCTTTTTAGTCTGACGGTAGGGCCCTGGATCGTGTCGACTGGTACTACACCACACGCTTTGCCGGGGCGCTCGGTCTTCATCTGGGTACCGACCGCAAGAAAATTGCCAAGGATATGCAGGGTTGCGGGGTTAAGTCCGGCAGCAGCAAACCCCGTATTCCGCGACCTTCCGTACCGGAGCCGGAATCCTCCTTTGCGCATAGGATAGGAGAAAACCGGGCGGCCGCCGATAAGATCGCGGAGGTACTTATCGAGAGGTTTGATGCTGACCGTCCCCTCTTCTGTCTTATCTTTTACAATTTTATCGAGCCAGTCCCACCCGTCCATGTGCATCTGTTCGACTTTACTCTTAAGCTTGCGTGCTTTTCCCGCGATACCTTCGGCAAGGACAAGCGCCATGCCTCCGCGGACGGTATTCGTCTCCACCCGTTCGAGGTTCCGGTGCCCTGAAACCTCCTCCTGCTCAGTTGCCTCGCCATCGATACAGACCGGACAGTTTTTAACGATAAGCCGGATCTCCTGTTCACTGGGCAGGTACTGGAGGTTCATGATGTTGTTGTATTGACGGATCTCCTCGATGTAGCGCTCGATCTCTTCCTGCCGGGGAGTATAGCGGTTGATGCCGAGTGCATGGCGCACGTAATCGCCTACAAGTACCGAGAGCGCCTGTGCTGTTCCACCGGCACTCCTGATTGGCCCTGCATAGTAGATCTTCAGGTACTCGGTGCCGTCGTCATTCTTCCCGATACCGATCTTTGCAATCCCTTCAGTTGGTGCTGCAACCACGCCCTCAGTTAACAGTGCCATTGCAGTGCGGATGGCATGATCGAGGATCTGCTCGCGGCTGGCCTCCCCGAACCTCCGCTGCACAAAATCATCGCCGATCCGGAGCGCAACCTCCTCACGGGACATCTGCTGTTCCAGCTCCCGGATCCGCACGGCAACTCCCCGTATGCCAAGAAGAGCCTCAACCCGATCGGCAAGATCGTTAGCGATGGGGATCTCAACTTCTGTGGAAGGATCCATCCCGCAGGAACGTGCCTGCCGTGCAACGGTCATTGCAGCTTCAAGTGATGTCTGCAGCATCTTTTCATATGCCTGCATCTGGGGAGACAGCTGCAACATACCGGAATGGTAGGCACGGGGAGATTTATCTGTTCGGTTCTGATTACAAAAATTAAGTTCCCGGGTGTTTTAAAAAAACAGTATCAGGTGCCCTTTTTTACATCTCCTTCATGGTTTGTCTTACCAACCATAACCCCGATGCCCTCCTCACCCATCTGCCAGAGCGTAAGGGCTGCACAGGTTTTAAGGATCTCCTCGCCACTTTCAAGGCAGCACGTGAGGGATTCGATTGCCGGTTTTCCAATCCTGCAGAGGGCAAGGGAGACAAAACCCCGCAGTTCTCGGTCATCATCTGCCAGTGCCCCGATGAGTGATTCCACAGCAGGGGCTCCGATTGTGCCCAGTGCCGCTGCCGCATATCTCCGGAACTCTGCATCGTGATTTTTTTTCATCGCTGCAATAAGCGGGTGTATGGCCGGCCTTCCGATCTGTGCCAGCGTGGTCGCAATATACCATCGCTCATCGGAATCCTTTGCATCCAAAAGCACTTGGATAAGGGGTGCGACGGCACCTTCACCATACCCTGCCAGTTGGCAAATGGCATCGTGCCGCCTATCGATCGTGGTATCACGAAGCGCTGCAATCAGCTGATTAAGGAGTTCGCTATTTTCCGTCATCCGAATCCTTCCGTCCGTTAATCTCCTGTTGATTCTGTTCTTTGTGAGTGTCGCCGTTTGCCTGATTACTGCCGTTCCACAACCGTTTTGCCAGCTGCTCAACTGAGGGGGTAAGAATTGCATCAAGCGTGGAAGCAATGGTACATCGTTCCTGTTCGTCCGCCTTCTCCAGCATCTGCACCAGAGGTTCGATTGCATCATTGGCGTGGAGCTCTCCTAGAGCATTCATCACTTCAATACGCACGTGCCCCTCCGAAAATTTTAAGAAACGGATAAGGGGCGCGATTGCAGGTTTCCCGATTGCTGCCAGCGATGCTGCTGCTTCAGCCCGGACATTCTCGTATTTATCCGCGAGCGCCAGGATCAACGGTTCTACAGAATCCGGATCTTTCACCTTTCCCAGTGCAATTGCTGCCCCCCAGCGCATATTACCATCGCCCTGACGCAGTGCGTGAATCAGCGGTTCCACCGCAGGTTTTCCAATCATTCCAAGTGCCAGGGCAGCGCGGCTCTTGACAAACCGGTCATCATCGGACAGGAGCTGAATGAGCGGGTTGATCGCCTTTTCACTCCCGATCTCACCGAGGGCAATTGCCGCCTTCCACCGGACATCCTCATCCGGGTGCGAGAGGGAAGTGATCAGGGATTCGACCGCGGGAGCCCCGATCTTTGCAAGGGCCTCAGATGCCTTCCACCGGACGCCGCTAAGGGTCTCTCCGTTTAGGAGCGCAGCAAGCGGATCCACGGCGGTAACATCCCCGATCTCACCAAGTGCCTCCGCTGCCTTATATTGAATGTCCGGGTTTCGGTGGTTCAACAGGCGGACGAGTCCCCTCACATCTCGTACGGCTTTCATTTTTATGATATCATTTCCTGATGTGAGTGCATTTTTAAGTTGATCTATTAACGAGATTCCCGACATAAGAAAAAAATAAAACGTAACTTGGCTCATACTGGTCGAACCACCAACCGGGCGGGAATCATCGTTAGTACGTATCCCGGGAAACGGGATAAAAAGATCGCCAACAGAATAATTTAACCGACACTACTGAAATCTGCTTATACAGCACAGTTCAATTCGCCTTCCGGCAGCGGGAAAGTATATATCTCCCTCTGAGGGATTACACACATTGATCACATTTTGGATGTCGGGGGTATGACACGCGATATCAATAATAAAATTGGGAAATTGAAGGA
>CAZNIL010000060.1:6664-8668 GCA_964573085.1 uncultured Methanoregula sp. | reverse complement strand
AAACAGACTGCACAGGCACCGGTAATCCCTGCAATTGCAGCAACCGGGGAAAGGGGAGATTTCGTTGTTACCGGTACAACCGGTGTTACCGGTACGCTCATATTTGGGGGAATCAGGGCGGGGTCAAGTGCCTGCGCCTTATTAAACATATCCCGGGCTTCATCAGTTCTTCCGAGGTGTCGGAGGGCATCTCCCTTGTTATAATATGCGATTGAGTGGGTTGTTGTGAGGTTCCCGCTCACTGACAACGCCGAATCTGCCGCAGCGATCGCATCCTCATACCTGCCAAGCATTACAAGGATTCCCGCCCTGTTTGCCTGGATGAGGTGGTTAAGTGAAGTTGCGTTGAGCGCAAGTGCATCATCGGCAGCCCTGAGGGCTTCCTGATATTTCCCTTCATTTGCGAGATCAACGCTTTTTGAGTACAATGCTCCTGCGCTTGTGTACGAGTCTTGTCCTGTGGTAGCAGAGGCTGTGATAACAGCGGTGACTGGAGAGAACACAAGGAAGAGCACAAGAAGCCCGATGAATATGATACGAGTCTGTATGTCCATAAAATGCCTCACGTTAAGGTTGATATTCCCACTATGATTGCAAATGCGAGTAAAAAAAGATGATCAAGAATCATCGGTTGCCTTTTTGGCACAACACAAACACCACACATCCTATGCCGAGTGCAATTACCGTCAACCATCCCGGGAGGGGGGCCGAGGTCCAGGTCGGTTTTTTCGTAGGAGTAGTGACTGCCCGCGTTGTGGCAACCGTACTGACCGTTGTTGATGTTTTGGTCGGTTCAGGAGTGGTAAGAAGGGTAGCCGGAGTCGCTGTTGGGGAAGGAGTAACCACTTCGGAAGTAAAGGTAATATCCACAGGACCCGAAACCGTGACCCCGACAAGATCCCCGTAATAATTTTTCATGGCATTGAGGTTCTGGGTTGCGGTGAAGGTATACGTTCCCGGAGGATAGAGGGGTGTCCCGTCACCGCTCCGTGCTGTATGGTTCCATACATTCCCGTCTCTCCAGATATAGGGGGATGCCCTCACATCAGGTTTTGAATCAAAGGTCAGGATCTCGGTACCCGTTACACCCGCACTGCCCGTATAGATATTCGAGATACCGGCTCCGTTTGGCCCTTTGAGCCGGACATCGAACAACCTGTCCAGAGGGTTGACCAGAGGACGGTACAGGTAGTTAAAAACACGGTCAAGGTTTGTATCGATCCGGTAGGTGACCCGGGTGTTTCGTGGCACGCTCTGTCCGGTGACATCGTTGTTTTGGTCAACGTCCCATATTTTCAAGGTAAATTGAGGTTTTTCAACGGTAAACGCCTTGACAATCGGTTTTTTATTTGAGCAATACCATGCGCCTTCATACCCGGAAAAGAGGTCGGGACTGATATTATAGCTGAACCTGTTTTGCGTGATTTCAATTACCTTGCCTGCGGGAGAACTCGTATCATTACCAACAGGCCACCACGAGATCTGGTTACACCCGTTAAGCGCAGAGGAGATGTCAAGTCCCATTTCGCCGACAAATACCGGAGCCCCCACATCAATCTTCGTGAGACCGGCAGATACCGGAACAGCGAGGATTCCCAGTAATAATAAAAGAACACAAAAAATGAGCCGGTAATTCATAAGGAGTAATTTCAAAACTCTTATGATAAAGATTATGACATTCATCTAGTACAATCAGGTAATATTTGCATTCGTCCAAAAATGTGGATGGAAATCAATACTTACCCTTTGAATTTCAATACATGAACTGGATACAGCAGGGGTGTACATGGAGGAGAATCACACAATCTGGATCGAGAAATACCGCCCGACGCGGCTTGCCGATATTGTCGGGCAGGACGAGATCGTCGAACGTCTCTCCTCGTATGTAAAAACAAAAAATCTTCCACATCTTCTTTTCACGGGAAGCGCCGGGGTTGGAAAGACTACCGCAGCAGTGACGCTGGCACGGGAGATCTTTGGTGAATCATGGCAGATGAACTTCCG
>CAZNIL010000060.1:1526-6564 GCA_964573085.1 uncultured Methanoregula sp. | reverse complement strand
CGCCCGGAAGAGATCGATGAACTCTTAACCCTCTCCCTTGCCGGGGAATTTGACGCTGCCGAATCACTGCTCGCGCATCTCATGCACGAGCGGGGGATTGCCGCAAATGAACTGATCAACCAGTGCTATCGTGCTCTCCTCAAACGTAACATTGACCGGGGTCTGAAAGTCCGGTTAATCGATCATCTGGGTGAGGCGGATTTCCGGCTCTCGGAAGGTGCAGACAGCGATATCCAGATGGAAGCCCTCATTGCAAGGTTTGTGATGAGTGCACAGGAACGGTCATGAGGTGCTAATTTTGGATAAGGATGCGGAAAACAGCGTTGCTGACCGGGCATCAGACTGGAGCCGGTTCTTAAAAAGCCGGTATAAAAAAGAACTCGGCGAACTGGGACGTGAATACCCCCACCGTCGTTCCCTTTATATCGATTACCGCGAGATCGAGAAATTCGGAAAGCCGGGCATCACGCTTGCCGATGAACTTCTCGAAAACCCGGGAAAGGTGCTCGAAGACGTCTGGGACGCAATCAAAAGCAACCAGCTGATTAGGACAAAAGATGGAAAAGAGCCCCGGGGCATCAATATCAGGTTTAAGAACCTCCCGCAAAAGCTCGGGGTCCGCAACATCAGGTCTGATGACATTAACCGGTTTATCTCGGTTGAAGGCATTTTGCGCAAGACCACCGAAGTCCGCCCACGGATTGTCGAAGCGGTCTTCAAGTGTCCTGCCGGCCATTTCACCTATAAAAAGCAGAAGTACGGGAAGTTTATCGAACCGGAGGGATGCGCCACTGACGGATGTACGTTCAGGAAACTGGAACTGCTCCCCAAACGTTCCAGGTTTGTCGATTCGCAAAAGCTCCGTGTACAGGAATCTCCTGAAGGGTTGCGCGGCGGCGAACAGCCCCAGACACTTGATATTGACGTAACCGATGACCTTGCCGGGCGGGTGTCACCGGGTGATCGTGTGATAATCAACGGGATCCTGCGTTCGATGCAGCGGATGATCAGGGGCGAGAAAAGCACGGTCTTTGATATTTTTCTTGAGTGCAACTCCATCGAGATCCAGGAAAAAGAGTTTGAGGAGGTGGATATCGATGAACATGCGGAGGACGAGATCAGGGAGCTCTCCCGTGACCCCTTGATCTACCGGAAGATCACGCATTCAATTGCCCCGACGATATACGGGAGCGAGGATGTAAAAGAGGCAATTGCGCTCCAGTTGTTCGGAGGAATAGCCAAGGAGATGCCGGACGGAAGCCACCTGCGCGGTGACATTCACGTGCTGCTCATCGGAGACCCCGGCATTGCAAAGAGCCAGCTCCTGAGGTATATCGTAAAACTTTCACCCCGTGCGATTTACACCAGCGGTCAGTCCTCGACATCTGCGGGACTTACGGCAACTGCCGTCAAGGACGAGTTTGGAGACGGGCGCTGGACACTTGAAGCGGGTGCGCTGGTACTTGCCGATATGGGAGTCGCCGCAGTTGATGAGATGGATAAGATGCAGAAAGAGGACCGTAGCGCCCTGCATGAAGCGATGGAGCAGCAAACGATCAGTGTCGCAAAGGCTGGCATTACGGCTACGCTCAAATCCCGTTGTGCCCTTCTCGGGGCGGCAAACCCGAAATACGGGAGGTTTGACATGTATGGCGACATCGCAGACCAGATCAATATGCCCCCCACCCTTCTTTCACGATTTGACCTGATCTTCATCATGGCCGACCAGCCCGAGCCGAGAAGAGACCTTGCCATTGCCGAACACATCCTTATGACGCACAGCATCGGGGAGCTGATCCAGCAGCACAATAAGACACCGATCCCCGGAGTCACCCAGGAGTATATCGACCAGCAGCTCTCTCAGGTAAAACCTGACATCGATCCCACGCTCTTCCGCAAGTATGTTGCATATGCAAAACGGTCCTGTTACCCGATTCTTTCCGCGGAAGCAAAGGAGGCCCTCGTTAATTATTACCTCAAACTCAGGGGAATTGCAGAGCCCAACAAGCCTGTCCCGGTGACCGCACGGCAGCTTGAAGCCCTTGTCCGGCTAGGAGAGGCAAGCGCGCGGATCCGGCTCTCCAATACCATTGAGCAGTCTGATGCAGAACGCGTGATCCATATTGTTGATGCCTGCCTGCGCCAGATTGCCTATGATGCCAAGACCGGCTCATTTGACATCGATAAGGTGGCAACCGGCATATCCAAGGAGAAACGCGATATCGTCCGGGTGATCAAGGACGCGATACGTGACATTGGAGGTGAGGGGAAGCGCGCTGCAATCGACCAGGTGATCGAGGTGGCATCCCAGAAAGGGTTTGCCAGAGACAAGGTGCGCGAGGGCATCGATATGCTGCTGCGGAATGGTGAGGCGATGGAGCCCAAGAACGGGATCATCCAGCTGATCTGAGGATGTATCATGCAAAACGAGCGGGAACAGGCGGTTTTTGAAGCAGGGATTAAACTGGGGGCTTTGTACCACCAGTGGGTGGGAACCCCTGTATCTCAGGAGAGCGCACCAGTGGTCGAACGCGCAATTGAAAGGAGTGTCATACTCCAGCCGTGTGTTGAGGAGATCACCGTGCGCCTTGACTGCAATCTTATGCTGCCGAACCGGTTCGGGTACAGTGAACTGTCGGGGCTGATGTTTGATGTGGAGATTGTAACACGCGCGGGGTTTGCGTACTGCAGGGCACGACTTTCCCCGGATCTGGGGTATCCCTTCATGCAGGTTGTGGAATGCCTTGAAATTGAACACCTTCCCCATCACTGACGACCATATCCACATCGACCCGAAGAATGGGCGGGGGATCGAGGCGGCAAAGGAATTCCAGCGTGCAGGTGGCACCCACCTTTTCCTTGTCTCAAAACCGTCGTGGTCTCTTGGAGTGCACCCGTCATGTGGTACTGATTTTGCTCCTGTTTTTGACGAGACCATCCGTATCGGACAGATGATATCGGAACTCGGGATCATAGTTTTTCCTGTACTGGGCGTGCATCCCGCAGAGATCTCGCGGCTCGGGGAGCGGCTGGGTACAGAGGGCGCTGGAGTGGTGATGAAAGGGGGGCTTGACCTCGCCGCGCGCTATGTAAACGAGGGGAGGGCATACGCTCTAAAAAGCGGGAGACCGCATTACGAGGTCAGTCCCGTAATCCTGGCGGCATCCAACGATGTCCTTGACCACGCGCTAAGGCTGGCAAAAGGATGCGACTGCGCACTCCAGATCCATGCTGAGAGCGGGGCGTGTGATGATATTTTTGATATGGCACAGCATGCCGGCATAAACCCGCAACGGGTCGTAAAGCATTATGCCACACCTGATACCCACCTCATGCCCTCGTTTATTGCAAAGCATGAGGCAATTCCCATACTCTGTAAGGAGAAGCGGCACTTCACGATGGAGAGCGATTATATGGACGAAAACACGAGGCCCGGCGCAGTGATCGGCCCAAAGTCAGTGCCGCGGTTCACAAAAAATCTCCTTTTGCAGGGACTTATCAGCGAGGAGGACTGCCACCGCATCCATACAGAAACGGTGGAGATGGCATACGGTGTACCCATCAGTCTTTCTTAAAATACCGGTCACCTTTTTTATCACACCCTCCCAATGAGTGATCAATGTTTTTGAAGATCCACCGCGCACCCCAGACTCGCGACATCGTGGCAGTATGTGACTGTGAACTGATCAACACCATCATCAGCAACGGAGATGTTGAGGTGCACATTAACGAGGCGTTCTATGGGACCCGCCGGGCGAGTGATGATGAAGTCCGTGAAGCATTGAAAAACGCGGAAAATGCAAACATCATGGGCGAGCGCGCGGTAGCAATTGCAATTGAACTGGGACTTATTTCACGTGCCGGGTGCATCATGATTGGCGGCGTTCCGCACGCACAGATCTTCAGGTTGTAACTTTTATGGGTATCAAGGACGGGTTCTGCCCGAACTGCGGGAGGCCTTCGGATATGGAGGGATTATGCGATCACTGCAAGGTGGAAAAGACCCGCTGGTTTTCCTGTGATGCGACAGTGAAATGCATACACTGCCCGGGTTGTGGAGCATTGAAGCAGGGAAATACCTGGACAGATACAGACCGCGAGCGCTCTCTTCTTGCACCTGATATTGCAAGGAGCGCAGTCCATCTCCATCCAGATGTCAAAAAGGTACAGATCGATACCAGGATTGATGACCTGAGCATCAACCGTTCGCGTGCAGTCCTCTCAATTAAAGGAATACTCTATGGTAAAGAGGTCGAGGCAACGTGCGAGACACAGATCGCATGGCAGCGGGAGTCGTGTGACCGGTGCAACCGGATCAGCGGCAGTTACTATGAAGGAGTGGTCCAGGTAAGGGCGCAGGACCGGCTCCCCAGCCCTTACGAGATCCAGACGGCAGCAGAAATCGCTTCAGGGGTGGAAGAATCACTTCAGATTGGGGGAGAGCGCCTCTCGTTTGTATCAGATACCACGGAAACGCGCGATGGTCTCGATATCATTGTCGGTTCCCAGCATATCGGTCTTCTGATCTCCCGGAAGATCACCGCTGAACTGGGGGGGAGATACACCACACACCCTAAGCTTGTTGGGGAAAAGAACGGGCGGCAGCTCTTCCGGATCACGTATTCGGTACGCCTTCCGAGATTCCAGCGGCGTGATGTAATCAGGTTCAGGGGAAGGTATGGGGAGGTAGTCCAGGTGGATCCCCACAACATGCGGATATTGGATTTTACAGACGCGGTAGTAAAGACCATCAGAGAGGATGAGATTGAAAAGATCATCGGGAACGCACGCAATGCCAGAGAAGCTCTCGTTGCTTATTGCTCCCAAAATACAATCGGCGTGATCGACCCGTCCTCCTTTGAGACTTTGGAATATGCTGCTGGGGCATCTCTACGGGACATAAAGCCGGGCCAGCATGTCCTTGTCCTCCGGGATGGAGATCATCTTGTGGTGCTCGGGTGAAGCATGAAAGTCCGTGTGACTCCAAAAGACAGCCTCACCTTAACGGTCCGTGAAGATTGGGTTGACCCTCATCGCA
>CAZNIL010000060.1:0-1426 GCA_964573085.1 uncultured Methanoregula sp. | reverse complement strand
GCTATGGAGATTAATCCGGTCGCGTTCGCGTACCTCCAGAAAAATATTTCCAAAAACAACCTTTCTGATCATGTGCTGGCATCGTGCGGAAACTGCCGGGACCTGCTTTCCGGTTTGTATGACCGGATCGTGATGGGACATTTCGATGCCATCACCATGCTCCCTCTGGCACTGCGGCATATCAGGAGTGGCGGGGTAATTCACCTCCACAGTCTTGGTCCCATCGAAAGCGAGATCCAATCGTTGTTGGAAGGCGCAGGTTTTTCTGCGGAGATTCATGTACATAAGGTGAAGAAGTACCGACCCCACACATGGCATGTGGTTCAGGATATCATGATTGCATGAAACAAGTACAGACGCTTGCGGGTAAAGAGATCGTTATAGGCATCACGGGAAGCATCGCTGCCGTTGAAGTTGTAAAACTCATCCATGCCCTCAGGCGAAAAGGGGCTGTAATCCAACCGGTAATGAGTCAGGCGGCAACCGGGATCATCCATCCCGATGCGCTCACGTATGCTGCCGGGAGGCCCGCTATAACCCGGCTTTCCGGGATGGTCGAGCATGTCGGTTACTGTGGTGACGGGGGAACTGCAGACCTCTTCCTGATCGCCCCCTGCACCGCTAATACCATCGGAAAGATTGCCTCCGGTATCGATGACACGCCGGTAACCACCTTTGCAACAACTGCTCTGGGCAGCGGTGTCCCTGTTCTTATCGTACCTGCCATGCACCACAGCATGTACCGCCACCCCGCGGTGCTCGAGAACTTAAAAAGGCTGAAACGCTGGGGTGTCGGGGTTATTGACCCCAGGATCGAAGAAGAGAAGGCAAAGATTGCGGGGATGGAAGAGATCATACTCTCATGTGAAAGGCAGGTGCTTGGCCATCCGTTGAAAGGCAGGAGGGTACTGATCACGAGCGGCTCATGCAGGGAACCAGTGGATGATGTGCGGATACTGACCACGCGCTCCAGCGGGCAGATGGGAAGAGAACTTGCTCTTTGTGCGTTCAGGCTTGGGGCAGATGTTACGGTCGTGCACAACAATTCATTCCCCTGCGTAAGAAATGTGCTTGCAGAGACAGGACATGATATGCAGGAGGAGGTAATCAGGCATCTCACCGAACATGGCGCTGATATCTACATCAGTGCGGCTGCACTCTCGGATTTTGCACCTGTAAAATTCAAAGGCAAGATCCCGAGCGGAAAAGAACGGAGCATCGATCTCAAACCACTCCCAAAACTGCTCGATAAGGTCATGTCGCAATATAAACCCGTAACAGTCGCATTCAAGATGGGGTGGGATACGGAGAGTGCGGTAAAAACTCTTCTTTTAAAAGGAGCGACGATGGTCGTGGCCAATACACCTGATGCGATGGGGAGCGGACATGGGTCATTTGTCCTCTACACAAAAGATCAAATGCTGAC
>CAZNIL010000059.1:0-8788 GCA_964573085.1 uncultured Methanoregula sp. | reverse complement strand
CCGAAGAGATCTCCCGGGACTCCTACGTAAACATCATGGCGCAGTACCGTCCTGCGTGGCATATTGCAGAGATTGCCGAAAAAGATCCTGCATTCCAAGACCTGAAGCGCCCGATCACGCGGGAGGAGTTCCGCACCGCGATCCATTGGGCGAGGGAGGTGGGTTTGTATCGGGGTTTTAAGCTAGGGTAATGTTCGACAAGATGGCAAGGTTCATTCAGGGAATTTTTTTTTAGTTGCAGCGAATGATTATGGCTGTATATGCGGAGGAGTTTCTTTTGAGGCCCTCAAATATGGGATGCCGGAACTGCGATTTTAAGGATTTGTGCGAGATAGTGGGGGCATAAAACCCTGCGGGCATTGTTACGACAGAGATGTGCGGGGAGATGCACGGGAGTCCGGATGCAATGCCTGATGATGCGGTACGCGTACGGTTATATGACTGATTCTTACAAAAAAGAACGGAGTGAAACGAATGCGTGAGGAACCGTTTGAGGAGGTAACGGAAATAAAATACCGGCCGGAGATTACGGAGCGAACCGAGGAGGAAGCCCGGCTGGGGATTCTGGAAGGGGAGGCGTTCATGGTTCTTGAGATCCAAGTGATCGGGATGGTGGAAAATTACCGGGGAAAGGATTCGCTCACGATCGATTACATCGCAGCATGCAACCAGAAGGCGCTCTCATCGCGCTGGATGGAGGAGAAGATCCGTCTGCTTTCGAAAGTCTGCGAGGATACCGTCATGGCCATAACCAGCCGGATGACCGCCCGGCTCTTCCTTCGGATCAACAAACAGGAGGATCGGGAGCTGTGCCTGTACCGGTTGTCCGCATGGTTGTCGATGGGCGATGACGGTTCGCAGCGCTGGAGTATCCGGGACCGGATCGACCCGGTGTTTGAAGAGGAGGACCGGTCTGTGGGGAAGCGGGCCGCTGAGGCGAGGAGGCTTGCGGGGATCGTGATGGAACAGAAGGCGGGCTGACGGATTTGTTCGTCCGGGTTCTGTACCGATCATCTCCGGGTGATCACTCTATATATGCCGGAAGATGAGAAATGGATAGAATACCGTACGAGGAGGAAAGAACAATGATCCCGGACCGGTGCACGTTCTGCAAAGGAAAACCTGATAAGGGAACGACAGAGTTTCTTGCGCGGGCAGGTGGCGAAGTAGTCGTTATCAAGGATGTGCCGGCGTACGTCTGCGAGCAATGCGGGGAAGCGTATTACACTCCGGACATTTCCCGGAAGATTGACGGTGTTATGCGGGATGTGCACAAGAAGAAACTCTGCGTCCGCCCGGTTCCTGCCGGTGAAGTTTCATTGAACGTCTGAATCTTTTTTTAGATACTGCCCCGTGCATTTGTCTTCCCGATCCATTGTTTCGGTGTGAGCGTGAGGCTGTTGAGCTGCTCCCGGATGCCGGGAGCATCGCCGTGTTAAGGGAGGGTCAGGGACGGTCTGGGAGGGTGTTACAGGATATCAAATAAAAAGGAAGATTACGAAAGTTACCCCATCTACGTGCCGATTCAATCGGGGGATTTAGTTTGCTTCTCTATACGGGCGAGTTGTTCTTTAATGTCTCTCATATTTATCAAATTAACAAGAATCACGAAAAGCGAAAATCCACCCAGTGTAATTGCAAGTCCAAGGGCAACTGAGCCATTGGCGAGGGAATTAAGACCGAAACCAATCATACTGAAAACAATCGAGAGCATGCCCAAGCCCACCACGATTATACTCAGTAAAAACAGGACCTTTTCCCGTCCACTCAGCTTCGACCATTCGATAGACACAATATTTTCTAACCATTCTTCAAACGATAAATCTATTGATCACCAATATTTTACCGACGTAACCAAAATTAATAAATCGCATCGTTGGTTCAAAAAATTTGGGGAAAAATTTGAGATGGTGCTCAGGTCTTTCCCTTTTGCTGGAATAACGAATCTAACCATTTTCGGAATTCTCGATTTGTTATAAAAATATAGAACATACAGATTCCGATTACAATAGATCCAATTGCTGCTGGTAACTGTCCGATTAATGCTTCTGCAATTTTATAAACGACGTAGATTACCAACATCGCCATAATCGTGTTAATTGCTCCCCATCTTAACTTCTCAAACATGTCTTCCCCGGATTTAATTGTCGGATTTTTTTTACGTGGTGGCATATTTGTAAATCATAATTATATCTTAATAAAAGAATCTGATGAACTTTTATTCGGCATTGTCGAAGGATGGTGGATAAAATCCCTTCTTCACCCACTAGTAGAGCTCACGGCGTTCCTGACAATCTACCTCCCCACCCGGCGAATATGAATGCACTCCCCATCATTCCATCGATCACACTCGGGCCCTGTGCAGGGTAATAGGGCGTTATTGAAATTCATCGGATCTTTCAGCATGTTTGATATCGAATTATTTTTCGTGCACCACAAGGATTCCACAAGGACGGATTTTGTTATATTATTTTACACCAACTACAACAGAATAATTCATATTGATTGTTATTAGACTCGCCCTTCTCCCGTGAAACACTCCCTCAAGGCTATACACCGTCAGCTTCTCCACCGTATCCGCCTCAACGTATCGCGGCTTGAGATCGCAGGCCGGGCAATCGTGCGGCTCGACTCCTTCCACTCAATGTTCAGAGTCCCGCATTTATTGGCGAGATTGACAAGCCGTTCCACGAAATACCGGACGTGCTGGCTGATTTGGTGAACCGCTCGCAAAATATTTCCATTTTTTTATGTGAGACAAACTTTTTCAAAATTTTTCTCTCATACTTTTGCCGGAAAACTTTCCTGCAAAAAAAATTCCCGGCCAGCACCACAAAAATTTACCAAATTCCTCCACAACCCCCCATGCTCAGACCCCCCAATTCCCTCACTTTCCCACACCTCGCAACCCCCCAAATCCGGGCACGTTACGGCCTCTGTTTCCCAACAAAGCCCAAAACGGGCTCCGTTTAACCTCCGACAATCCCCTGTCTGGGGCGTACCACCAGGACTTTGTGCATGAAGAGGGGGACCGGAAGATATCGTAAAATTCACGTCGGTGTCTGTCAGTGGAAAACCCGGATCAGAGAGTCGAAGTTGCCTTCGGCTTCCGGAACGTTCATCAGAACGTTAAGGATGAGAAGAATCCATCAGGATTCTTCGTAGTCTTCTCCACTCGCGTATGACATACGTCATACCCTCACGCGCAAAACAGGGTTTCTTTCCCTTCCTGAGTAGTACAACCCTATCCGGCCTGAGATCGTGCCCGCAATTAGTGCTATTTGATGATTTTTTGGAGCCCGATGGATGCCGATTCCCGCCGAACGAACGGTGTATAGAGGTTTTCGTAAAACAATAGTGCCGGTTTTTCGTGAATTAGTGCCTAAAACCGGCTCCTGACCCAGTGAAAAGGGGAGGCCAGAATCGATGCTACCGTCGGAGAGATCTGATCTGGCCGGCAGGCACGGATGCATGGCTTCTTAGGCTAGCTTGGACAGGTTCCACGGGAAACCTTGGTTCGAGATTGTCCTACCGTTGGAATTTTTTGAATGGAATCTTTTTGCGTCTGGATTTATTTGTGCCGGAACATTCCTGCGCTTGAAAATTTTTTCCCGGATTTTTTAGCTGTAATTTTTTTTGTACCGGAAAATTTTTGGGATTGAAAGGTATGATCGTGATTTTTTTTTGATCCAATTTTTGTCCGGTTTTCCGCGCTAAATTTTTCCCCGGAAATTTTTGGCTGTAAAAATTTTCAAACCCGTAATGATGGAAATTAATATGACCTCACGGCCTGAATGAATATCTATGGATAAGAACGCAGAAAAGCAGGGGAGTGAGAAGAAACCGGAAGGGCATCTCACGAAGCTGCAGCGGGAAAACCTCGACAAGACCAAGAAGGAGTACCGGCCGGCACTGCAGCGGCTCAGCCAGCTTTAATCCTCCAGAATCGCATTCTTTTTTATCCAGCATTCTACCGATGCCAGGCTGTGAATGTACGATGCAACGTCCAGCATGAATGCGACGACATCTTCGTTTGAGGCACTGAATTTGTAATGATATTCCCTCAAGAGGTTATCAGCGGTTACAAAGGCAGTCCGTTTGTTGCCATCGGTAAACTGGTCTGCGTACCGGGATCCCGGGGTAATACCGGCTACTTCTCTTTTATAATGATGGTAAATTCCGTTCCCTCTTTCCGGTTCAACTCGATAGTGCCCATGAGCTGTTCCACAAGGGAAATTACCAGGCGGAGTCCCAGTGACGGGGCATTGCGCCAGTCAAAACCCTCCGGAATCCCAACCCCGTTATCCTTATACAGTATGGTGAGGGTATGATCCGCCTTCTGGACCGAGATTGTTATTTCGCCATTTCTTCCTTCGGGAAATGCATGTTTTAAGGAATTTGAGACCAGTTCATTGATCATGAGGCCGATGGGGATTGCGGTATCAATATTTAAGGTGATATCCTTCATCTCAACTTTTGCCGTGATCACCTTCCGGTCAAGTTCATAAAAATCAAGAAGGATCGTTACGAGGTTGCGGATATATTCTGACAGGATAATATGGGAAATATCCTCGGAACGGTACAGCTTCTCATGCACGAGTGCCATGACTTTGATGCGGTTCTGGCTCTCCTGCATCATCTTTATTATGTTCTCGTCGGTGATCTGCCGGGTCTGGAGGTTTAAGAGACTGATGACGACCTGGAGATTGTTTTTTACCCGGTGATGGATCTCCCGAAGGAGGACGACTTTTTCCTGAAGGGCTTTATTGATCGTTGCTGTGCGTTCTGCTATCCCCCGTTCCAGTTCTTCATTGAATGAGCGAAGCCTGTCCTCGGTTTTCTTGCGTTCGGTGATATCCCGGATCGTTTCAATTGCACCGGTGATATTTCCTTTCTCATCGTAGAGAGGGCTTGCCTTTCCCCATAACGTACAAATCTTCCCAAGCGGCGTCGGCAGATCGGTCTCTGCAATGATCAGGTCCCCTCTTTTCTGGATTACATTGTAATATTTCCGGTCTAACTCCTCTTCAGATTCAAACACGAGATCGACGAGGATCGGCCTTCTCTTCCCATAAAAGGGGATTGCATATTCATAATTTCCCTTTCCCACCATATCCTCTGCCTTGACACCGGTCATCTCCTCGATCGCTTTATTCCAGGCAATGACCTTCCCCGTCCGGTCGATTACGAGCGTCGCATCCGGCAGGTGATCGATGATCTCGGCAAGCTCGTGTTCGGACTCTTTTAATGCCGCCTCTGCCTTCTTCCGGTCCGTAATGTCGTGAATAATCGAATAAAAGAGCGGTTTGCCCTCGACGGTGATGGGGCCGGAGAAGATCTCTACATTGCGGCGTTCCCCGTTGGCAAGGAAATGATTGGAGAAGAAATGTTTCTCGCCTGTATTTTTTGCCAGGGACAGGTCACGCAGTACTTTTTCTGCAGGGAGGTGGTTGAGATCGAAGATGTGCAACCCGGTCAACTGTTCCCGGGTGAGTCCGTAATATTTGCAGGCGGCGGAGTTTGTATCGACGATCATGCCGGTATCCGGATCGATAAGAAGGGAAACGGTGTTGTTATGATAGAAGAGGGAACTGTACCGGGCCTCACTCTCTTTTAACGCCTTCTCAGCCTGCGTGCGTTCGGTGATATCCGTCCCGATGGCAACAAAAGTAGAGAGAACTCCCGTTTCATCAGGGATTGCACGGGTATTCCATGAAATAACCTTAAGCTTACCATTTTTTGTAAGGATCGTCGATTCGAAATGCTCAAAGTACTTGTTCTCGTCAATAATTCTCCTGATAGTACCGGTAATATTTTTACGGTACGCAATGTCGGGATACAGCTGCTTCCAGATGGTGTTTTTCCCTATCACTTCCTCTGGCTGGTAACCGCTCAAATCTGCCGCAGCCCGGTTCCAGATGAGAATGGTCCCTTTTGTATCGAGTACCGTCAGCCACACCTGTGCATTTGAAATGATATTTTCCTGGAACCGGCTGAGCCTCTGGATTTCTTCTTGTCTTCTTTTAAGATGTATAGAGAGGTACGCAATGATCAGCGCAACCCCCATAAATGTGATAAAACGTTCGATTGCCCCGGTAACTTCCAAAAGATTCGAGAGATTAAAATACAGTACCATCAGGACGTAGGTCATTCCCAATATTGCTGAATATACAACTCCTTTTTTCTGGTACCGGTAAGCGAATATGATGATCGGGAAATAATACAGGTGCATGAAGATGGTGGTTATTCCCCGGGAAACACAATAATACGTGAAAAATACCATTAGTCCTGAAATGGTCAGGAGAAATATCCTCCAGATCCTCTCAGATACTCCGGAAAAACTGAGCTCTGTCCAGTCAAACTGCATTAAATCACAACTCTCGTATCACGAAACCAAGGTTAAATCTGCTTTTGGCAGGGGACTTTGTTAAGCATACTTTTACGCTCATGGCATATATTCGTCAGGGTAATGCAATGCGGCCAATAAATACAATGGACGCCCGGCATACTATGCAATACCAGGGTATCGGGGAGAGAATGCCTTAATTTTTTGTTCTCTCTCACTGGCTGCACCGTGGTAAAAAAAAGTTATTACCTGAACAGCTGCTCCTCGGTGTATGTGATGACCGTCTGGAGCGTCTTTAACCGGGCATACTGTTTATCATCCGATTCGACAACCGTCCAGGGTGCCAGCTGGGTACTGGTGCGTGCGAGCATTTCGTCAACCGCCTCGTCGTATTCGTCCCATTTCTTGCGGTTCCTCCAGTCTTCTTCGGTGATCTTCCACTGCTTGAGCGGGTCGTTCTGGCGCTGGTTGAACCGCTTAAGCTGTTCGTCCTTGTCAATCTCCAGCCAGAACTTTACGAGCCCGCCCCCGCTGCCGATGTAAACTTCCTCCATCTCGTTTATCTCGTTATAAGCCCGCTTCCATTCATGGGGTGTGCAGAAGCCCTCGACGCGTTCCACGAGCACCCGGCCGTACCAGCTGCGGTCAAAGATAGTGATATGCCCGCTTTTCGGGAACCTTGTATAAAACCGCCAGAGGTAGTGGTGGTCAAGTTCCGTCTGGTCCGGGCGCCCTATCGGGACGACATCATAGCCACGGGGGTTCATGTGCCGGACAAGCCGCATGATATTGCCCCCCTTCCCGGCCGCGTCCCAGCCCTCGTATACGATGATGAGCGGGATTTTGCGTTTGTACAGGGAGTACTGGAGGGCCCGGATCCTGTCCTGGTACTTCAGGAGATCCTGCTCGTATTCAGCCTTTGAAAAAGAGGCGGGTGGCGCTGACTTTCGTTTGAAGCCGGTCTTTTTTGGCTTAATGATATCATTCTCTTTCTCTTTTTTTCCATGGGAGTCTTTTGAGGCAAGGTGCTTTTCAAGCATTTTGATGACAGTTGAATAGATCTTTAAGACAGTGTGGTTCTTGTCGGTCGCTTCCACGATTGTCCAGGGTGCATGGGGGAAATCCGTGCCCTCAATGAACTGCTCGATGATGGGTAGATACGTGTCGTAATGGTGGTGGAAGTCCCATTCCCCGGTCGTTATCATCCATGAGGTAAGTGGGTCATGCTCCCTTTCGTCAAGCCGTCTTTTCTGCTCTTCCTTGCTGATGTGCAGGAAAAATTTTATGATAATAGCCCCATCATCCGAGAGCTGCCGTTCGAAGCTGTTGATCGATGAGATTGAGCGTTTCATCGCATTCTTCCAGTCAATCCCG
This sequence comes from uncultured Methanoregula sp., assembly GCA_964573085.1. GTDB lineage: Archaea > Halobacteriota > Methanomicrobia > Methanomicrobiales > Methanospirillaceae > MVRE01. The sequence goes on along the minus strand of CAZNIL010000059.1, from coordinate 1,068 downwards.
GACATCTGTTCTGCGAGGGCGCGGCTGTACCAGCTCCGTGCAAAGATAGCAATCCGCCCCTTTGATGGTGTCCCCACCTGAAAACGCCAGAGAAGCGGGCGTGCACGCTCCTCGTCACTCGGAGACCCGATCGAGTGCATGGTAAATCCACGGGGATCGAGGAACTGGATCAGTTCGTTGATGACCATGGTTATACCCGAAGCATTCCACCCTTCGATAACGATGATGGTCGGGATCCTGTGGTCACGCAGCGAACGCTGCAGGACGCCGAGCTGCTTCTGGAGTGGTGCGATGAACTTTTCAAAATTATGGTCGTCGATCGATTTCTTCAGGTCGTATTTCTCAAACATCATGCCACCCTGTCCCGGTCTCTGGTGCGTCAGGAGTGACGCATAACCAGACGATCCTATGATGCTCCATGGTGATAAATCCAATGAAATCAACGGCAGGCAAAGCGCCTGAAAAAACGTGTGGAAAGAAAAGAGGTTATTGGAGAGCGGACTTAACCGGTTTTTAACCCGTTCTCCTGTGCAATATCCACAAACACCTGCGCGACGTACTGCGCCTGGGCAATTGTCATGCCGTAGGTGTTGTAGTTCCATACGCGTGTTGCCCCGGGGATAATGCCGGTAATACCTTTTTCACCCAGCGCACCCGAGAAGAAGAACCCGCGTTTCTTATGTGTTTGCGCGACTGTGTCGAAAGAAGCAGTGGTATCGACACGCGTCAGGGTGTGCTTCCGGGGGTATTCTGACAGTACGCTGGTGCCTTGGATTGAACGGAGTGCATCAACGACGGTCCCCGCATTCTCAAGTTCACGACCAAAATGCTTCACCCGCTCCTTTACGTGGGGGAACGATGCCATCATGCCCACAAGTGTGACACCCATGAGCGTGCAGCCCATCATCTCCGGCTCCTTGATCCCGAACTTTCTCCCGGTCAGATCTCCCGTGATCGCAGTCGTGCGGAAAACTTCCTTTGCCCGTTCCGCTGTGCTTGCGAGCACGCCCGACGGTGCAGGTGCCGCCATGCTCTTGTGCCCGGAACCGACCACAAAGTCAGCGCCAA
>CAZNIL010000058.1:0-8803 GCA_964573085.1 uncultured Methanoregula sp. | reverse complement strand
ACCCAGCTCACGGCACCTGATGAAACGCCAAAAGACTCCGAGATCGTCGGTAATGCAATATTTACAATTGTGCCGTCAAGGGCAGACATAAAGATTGCAAGTGAGATCGATATGATCAAAAGACCGTATCCGCCGGTCTTTACACCCGTATCATGAGAATCTCCCATCGATGATTATTGATCTGCCGGTTGGATTAGACCTTTGGTTTTATGGCAATCATACCAACAGCACCCCGGATGATAACACTAATCAAAAGGACTGCAGCCGGCATCCTTTTGGTTTTTTCAGGCCGGGTCCCGGAGCAGGGGACAGGTCATGCAGTGCCCGCCGCCGCGCCCGCGGCCAAGCTCCGAGCCCTCGAACTCCAGTACCTCGATGCCCGCATTACGGAAGTTCCGGTTGGTGTGGGTGTTCCGGTTGCAGGCAATCACAACACCGGGCTTCAACGCAATCACATTGTTCCCGTCATCCCACTGCTCGCGGGTGGCCTCGTACTGGTCCCCACCGGTAGGTATCACGTTGAGCTTGTCCACAGAAAGGGCATCGGAAACTGCAGAAAGGAAGTTCTTTTCTTTGGTAACTTTGAACGGTGCTGTCTCGCCACCCGGTGTGATACTGTATGCCTCGATCCAGTTCACGACATCCGGGTATATCGTGACGGTGTTGGAATCAAGCATCGTAAAGACCGTATCAAGGTGCATATGCGCACGCTCCCGGCTCATCCGTGCTACGATGATCCGGTCGGCAGATCCCTTCGCAAACAATGCCGCAGCCACCTGCTCGATCATAGGGGGATGGGTCCGTTCGCTCATTCCGATAACGACTGCCCTGTTCCCAATCGGCATGATGTCGCCGCCTTCAAGCGAGCCCCTTCCGGACAAGAGGGTATCGAACCTTTCGCCGTCCGGAGATGGCGGGTACCAGTACCCGAACCCTGCATCCTTAAACATCGGGTGATTTTCGTAAATAACGGCAGCATTGATCGTTTCCTGCCGCCGGACCGGCCAGTGCATGGGGTTGAGGGTGACCCCATTATAGATCCAGCAGGAAGAGTCCCGGATAAAGAGGGTGTTCGGGAGCGGCGGGAGGATGAATGCGTCCGGCCCAGATGATGCCGCGGTGAGGGAATGCCGTGCCATCCCCTTCATGTAAATGCATTCGAGCTCATTGACGGTAAGGCCGCCGATAAGGTAGCGGGCAAGATCTGCGGCTTCCGTATTCATCAGGCAGATCCGGACCGCATCGACGCTCGAGAGCCCCACGGTCATCGGGGTTACGACCCGTTCAATGAGCCGCCGGCGGGTATCATAATCTGTGGCGAGCGCTTCAGCAAGGAGTTCCTGCAGGTAATAGACTTTCACGCCCTCATCGCGCATGATCCGGACAAAAGCATCGTGCTCCTCGATTGCACGGTCAACCCAGGGGAGGTCATCGTAGAGGAAGTCCCGGTGATTTGCCGGAGTAAGCCGCCTCAGGCTCATATCAGGCCGGTGTACCATGACCTTCCTGAGCTTTCCTGCTTCCGAGTATACGCCAAATCCCGTCATTGTTTTTATACCCTCATTCCTTCACGACCTGCGTCCCGGCGTCTCCGGCAACAATCGCCTGGATGTCGGCAAGCGCACCGATAGCCGCCCTCCTGCCGGTCGATTCGGTAAACTGGCAGGCCGCCTCCACCTTCGGGCCCATCGAGCCCGGCGGGAACATGTACTTTTTCAGCTCCTGGACCGTCGCCTCCCTGATGAGGCGGGCGTCCTGTGTCCCCCACCCGGCATATGCCCCGTCAACATCGGTTGCCATGACAAAGAGATCGGCGCCGATCTCCTGTGCCAGAAGCGCACTCGCAAAGTCCTTGTCAATGACCGCTTCCACACCGGCAAGCTCGTCTGGTTCGCCCTGCCGGAACATGACCGGGATCCCTCCCCCGCCGGCACAGATCACCACCGCCCCGCGCTCGAGCAGCCAGCGGATAGGCCGGATCTCGAAGATCCGTTTTGGGCGCGGGGATGGGACGACCCGGCGCCATGCATTGCCGTCCTGCCGGAAAATCCAGCCTCTCTCTGCAGCGATCCGGTCGGCATCGGCTTTTGCATAGAGAGGGCCGACAAACTTTGACGGGTTTTTAAAGGCCGGATCGTCCGGATCGACCTCGATCATGGTAAGGATGGTCGCAAACGGTTTTTCTATAGGCAGCAGGTTTCCCAGTTCCTGCTCGATCATGTACCCGATCATCCCTTCGGTCTGGGCATCCAGAACATCGAGGGGATACGGTTCGACCGCGGTGTAACAGGCGGCCTGCAGGGCGAGCAGCCCGACCTGCGGACCGTTCCCGTGCGAGAGTACAATCTCGTGCCCGCCAGCAAGCGGGGCCAGCGCCCGGGCTGCCGCGCGGACGTTCCTGCGCTGCGCATCGGCAGTCATCGGCTCTCCCCTCCGGAGAAGGGCATTTCCGCCAAGGGCGATCACGATCCTCATGCATGCTCCTGGTATGACGGCCGGATCCCGGTCTTATAGGGATTGCCCGGCCCTGCAGTGCTGGCATCTGCCTGCCCTACTACTGCAATTGGCTTGCAGAATAAAAAAGTAACCGGAACTCCTGACGGGCGGACCCGTGCCTGCCCAATAACACTCCTGCGACCTGTTTCTCACACGTTTATTAGGTAACAGGAATAAGAATACAAAAATCAGATCCGGCACGGGGAGGATCGTAGTGGAATTCAAAAACAAGGTTTTGATCATCGGGTATGGTGCCGTTTCCAAGTGCACGCTCCCCATCCTGCTCAGGCATGTAAACATACCTCTTGAAAAGATCACGATCATCGATCTTATAGAAAAATCACAGGACCTTAAGGCATGGACAACAGAAGGCCTCCGGTTTTTCAAGAGAAAAGTCAATCCTAAGAACCTCAACCAGATCCTCTCCGAGTACCTCGCTCCGGGAGGTCTGTTGATCGATCTTGCGTGGAACATCGACTGCTGTGAGATCGTGCAGTGGTGCCATGATCATGACGTCATGTACGTGAACACCTCCGTAGAAGTCTGGGACCCCCAGGGCGGAAGGTTCACTGCAAGCCCATACGAGAAGTCCCTGTACTTCCGGCAGATGAAGCTGCGCGAGCTCACCAAAGACTGGAAGGATTCCTCCACCTGCGTGGTTGACCATGGGGCCAATCCCGGACTGATCTCGCACTTTGCCAAACATGGGCTCGTTGATATCGCCCAACGGATGATTGCTGACGGGATCGCTCCGGACCCCGGCCTGATGAAAGACCTGATCAAAAAACAGGACTGCGCCGGGCTTGCCCTAGAGACCGGGATACGGGTCATCCATTGCTCGGAACGAGACACCCAGATCTCCCGGTCGCCAAAAAAAGTTGACGAGTTCGTGGGCACCTGGTGCATTGAAGGACTGCTGGAGGAAGGCACTGCTCCGGCCGAGATCGGGTGGGGGACCCATGAAAAAGAGCTACCCGATCAGGCACATGTGCCTCCTGCCGGGCCAAAGAACGGGATCATGCTTGCCCGCATGGGGATAAATACCTGGGTACGTTCCTGGATCCCTCACCAGGAGATCGTGGGGATGGTCATCCGGCACGGGGAGGCATTCGGCATTTCAGACCGGTGGACCGTATGGAAGGATGGCAAGGCGATCTACCGGCCAACCGTGAATTACGCGTATATGCCGTGTGATGCGACGATTGCATCACTCCACGAACTGCGGGGCAGGAATTACGAGCTGCAGCCCAGACGGAGGATCATGAACGACCGGGAGATTGTATCCGGGTCTGACATTTTAGGAGCCCTTTTGATGGGGCACCCGTACCATTCGTGGTGGACCGGCAGTATCCTCCCGATAGAGGAAGCACGGAAGCTTGCGCCCGGGCAGAATGCAACCACGATCCAGGTCGCGCTGGGAGTAGTCTCCGCAGTGAGGTGGATGATCGATAACCCGCAGAAGGGTTTCTGCCTCCCCGACGATCTCCCTCATGAATTTGTGTTGAATATTGCAAAGCCCTACCTTGGGGAATTCTGGTCGGGCCCCTCCGACTGGACACCCCTGAAGAACAAGGTGGTGTATTTCAAGGAAAATACGAAAAATACCGTTGACCGGACTGATGTCTGGCAATTCAAAAACTTCTTATTCGAGCAATGAATCACTCATGTAATGGCAAAGGTGAAAGCGGACGTGAAAAAGGAGACAAAAAAGGAAGTGAATGAGAGCGGGGTCCACCACATCGGGAAGGTACGGAAGGCACTGCTGCAGAAACTGGCTTTTGAGCACGGAACTCCCCTTTTCGTGATAGACCATGACAAGATCCGCGAGAATTACCGGGAGTTCCGGAACCATATGCCCGATGTCCAGGTGTATTACGCGGTCAAGGCAAATTCAACACCTGAAATAGTCAGGACGCTTTTTGATATGGGATGCAGCTTTGATGTTGCCTCCATGCCGGAATTCATGGTCGTCTGGGAAAATATCAAGGATATGCCGGATACGGAACGGCAGGACTGGATCTGGGACAAGATCATCTATGCAAACACCATAAAGCCGATAGAGACCCTTGAAGCCCTTGACCACTACAAACCCCTTGTCACGTTTGATAATTCCGAAGAGTTGAAAAAGATCAAGGCACATGCACCGCATGCGGGGCTCGTGCTCCGGCTCCGGGTGCCAAACACCGGGTCCATGGTCGAACTCTCCTCAAAATTCGGGGCTCACCCGGGTGAAGCAGTCGACCTGATCGCACAGGCGTTCGCGATGGGCCTTGTTGTCGAGGGCCTGAGTTTTCACGTGGGAAGCCAGTGCACCAATTTTGAGAATTATATCCAGGCCCTCGACCTTTCTGCAAATATTTTAAAAGAGGCAGAATCGCGGACCGGCAAGCAAATCAAGATCCTTGATATCGGCGGGGGTTTCCCGGTGAAATACCACCCGGGGGTCAGGTCCGTAAAAACGCTCGCAAAAAAATTAAATGCCGAGATCAAGCGGTTGTTTGATCCTGATATCCAGATCCTCGCAGAACCCGGAAGGTTCCTTGTCGCCAACACCTGCACGCTGGTGGCAAAAGTGATCGGCAAAGCGTTCCGCGACGGGAAGCCCTCCTACTACATCAATGACGGGGTATATCACACGTATTCAGGACAGGTCTTTGACCATTGCACATACCCGGTCTTATCTTTTAAGAGGGGGGAAACGCATATCTCGGCCGTGTTCGGGCCGACCTGTGATGCTTTTGATACCATTACTCTTTCCGCAGAACTCCCCGATCTGGAGATCGGGGACCTGGTATATTCCGAGAACATGGGAGCGTATACGATTGCATCATCCACGTTCTTCAACGGGTTCCCGCCGGCAAAAGTTGTGCACATCAACAAGTGATGGGGAATAGCAGGAACCTGAGAGACGGTTTCAGGAAAAAGGATCTGGAACGCAGCGTGTGTTCACGTTTCATGAACAGAATGTTTGCGACCCGTAAACAATATTCCTATAAACAGACCTGAATCCTTCCCTGAGGGGATATCCCGTACCCGGTGCCCGCTGTTTAATCCCCGACACATCCGGCAGTCACACCCGCGCCGGGTACAGGATGGAAAAATGACCGCAGGGCTTCAAATCCGCCGGTGAGGACCGGCGTTTTTCCGTATATGATTCTGTTCCGGAATCACAGGATTACGTTCCGGTGATGTTAAGGGGCCGGAACGCAATACCCGGTTACCTGAAAGGTGATTCTCTGTCGTTTGAATGCCAGCAGTGCGGTGAATGTTGCAGCCACTTGGGACTGGTCCATAAAATAAAAGAGGATCGTGGGGATTATCGTTTTCTTATCTACAACCAGTACACAGGTGAAAAAACAGCAGTAGTTGTTGACCCGGACAAGGTCGGGCTCTTTCTGGACAAGAGCATTTTTACCGAACGTCCTGAGGCCTGCCCGTTTTTCCGGTATGAGAAGTTATCCGCGAAAGGATACTGTACTGTCCACCTGACACGCCCGGAGATCTGCAGGGACTATGGCTGCTGGCGCCTGCTGATCCTTGATTCCGTGGGAAAGAGAGCTGGGCGGATCATGGGCCAGCGTCATCTGGCATCCGATGATGCAGCCCTGATTCGGCTTTTTGATGAGCACATCAACAATCTGGTTGAGCCAGACGACGCTGTCTGGGATGATACGGTGATCCGTGTTTTGGTCAGGGAAGGGTATAAGGTGCTGACATAACCAGGTGAACGCAGGGAGGACTGGAACGGGCTGGTGTAAACCTGTGATGGGAATCTTGACGATGGGATGGGTGCACCACCGCTGGTGTCCGGACAAATTATATCACAGACCCCTGATTTGCCCGGGGTTCTGGAAATATGGCGATGCTGGAACGGGGGGCGTAAAGTGCGGGGAGTACGGAAAGCAGAAAATTATCTCAGAGGAAAAAATCAATGAGTTTGCCGAACGGTTCAAGATGCCGCGGCAGATCTTTGCAGGGGAGCAGCCGGCTCAGGAAATTATCACCCAGATTAAGAACCTGAAATAATTTTTATGATTGGTAGTGGAAGGTTTCTTAAAACCAGGAAACGGTGCCAACCGATCATACTATACACTCGTGGCACCAATATAATACCAATAATAAACGGTTTTGACAATTCCTGCCGCTCGCGCCAGGATGTAACAATAACGGCGGGACTTACACCACCCTGCAAAACCCTTTTTATTTATATGAATCGATCAAAAAACCAGATTGCATTTTTATTCCAATCTGGCAGAACAACCCTAAAAAAAGAATGAAGCAATGATACAACACTCATTAAAACCTGAGATACTGGGAACGAGGACCGGGTATGTTATCCGGTTCACCTGTCCTGTGTGCCATACCGAGAATGCAATTATCAATAAAACGCCAAGGGACCATTTCAAAGATACACGGGACGCCACGTGCAAACAATGCAGGAAGCGTTCTACGATCCTGACACCGGGGACGAATGCTAAACCGGCAAGGTCGTATGTGCAGTCATACTACGAATGCACAAAATTACAGTAAACCCCGGGCATATCCGATTCCCCCCTTTTGTTTCACATTGTTTTATCAACAGGTAACGGGATTATTGACTATGTCACCACGACACAACTCCAACATATCAATCCCCCGGGGCAAATCAAGCCCTCCAAGATGATGACACGGACCGGGAATCCTCAATCACGTGCTTTTCGATCAGGTGCAAAAGATCCCCACGATCGATAAAGGGAAGGAATTTTTCCGGTTTTTTTTAAAGGATTCAAAGAAGAGAGTGCCAGGAATACCTCTTCGGGGGTATAAGAGAGGATTGACATATGTTACGTTCAGAATATATTGAAACGATCCTGACGACGCACGATCTATCCGTGTATCTGAAGGACATGTTGCAGAAGGAAGATCGCGATCAAAAAAATTGACATCGATTACGAATCCGGTGAATTATTCATTAATTGTCCGGGCTTTTCCAATGGTCTCTTTAGTGACCACAGATCCATTCGGCGTATGGGTGATCAACGAAGTGATCTCACAGGATAATGACGGAGTTTTTACCCAGACGGGGACCCTCCACAAGACCGAAAAGACCGTTACGGTGCTCCGGGCAGTTGCCAGCTGGATCCAGGACCTTGAAGAGAGCACCCGTACACCTTGAGAAAAGACATCATCCGTTATTGTCGGGGAGAGGCTGAACAGGTGTGCAGCATGAGACTCCATTTTTTCAAATAGGGCGGAAGCACCACATTCTTATTCTGGCAATGGTGCACCCGATTGCCGGAAACCTTTGGCATCATGGATTCGTTTCGGCTTCTCACAGCAGGGAAAACCAGTCGTTTTTACGCCCTCCGCCCCTGAATTTTATATCAGGCCCGGCCACAAAAACCAGATGATACAGATGCACACTGCTGCAACACCACCCCGGAACCACCTCGTCTTCCAGAAAGGACGTTCTGCGATGAGATCATACGAACGCGAAGCGATGTCATCTCTTCCCGTGAGCCATTCCAGACAGGTTTGTGTCATTTGGCCCTCACGGACACTTCTCTGGTGATCGCAGAGAGGAAAAACCGGCCGCCGGGTACGTCTCCGGCATTTTTTCCCGTGACGGTGACGGGGGAGGTTATCATCAGAGCAGCCCTCGGGCCCCGTCAATCAGTTCTATGGTGTACCGGTGGGGATAGTCTACCTTTTTAAAAGCAAGCGTTCCCATGATGTAAAATCCAAAACGGGTCTCCCTGATCCGGTTACTGTATAAAAAATTCAGCATTGCACTGATCGACTGGGAGGATTTACCGGACAGGTGATGAAATTTTGCAATATCCCGTGCTGTTACGTCAGCCCGCGTGATATTTTTCCTGAGTAAATAATCGCAGATGAGGGAAGCATAGTGGTATCGTTTTTTGGAATCTATTCGCATGTGCCCCATTTTTTGCTCCTTTTTTTCTCTCCTCTTGTTTATTTGGTAAAAAAGTTACGGTTAAATATAGCGGTTTCTTCGCAGCCATTCCGTCTGTGGCTTGAGGTACCGGTAAATAATGTCACACTTTGCATCCTGGAAGCTCCAGGGAGCAACAATTAATGTATCCCCTTCACGTATCCAGGTCCGTTTCTTCATTGTTCCCTTGATCCTGCCCATGCGGGTGACCCCGTCAATACACTGGACACGGATGTGATTTGCCCCCAACATCAGTTCAGCAAGGGCGAATTGTTCCTTATTCCATTTCTTCGGTAACCGTACACGGACGGTTGGTGTGCCGTCTGCATTCACTGCGTTCGGATTTATTGTATCGTTGTTTTTTTTCTGGAA
>CAZNIL010000057.1:0-9010 GCA_964573085.1 uncultured Methanoregula sp. | reverse complement strand
TAGGAAGCGGGCCGATAGATCAGGGGTAGATCGCTTCCTTGGCATGGAAGAGGCCGCGGGTTCAATTCCCGCTCGGTCCATCGTTTTTTCTTTTTTTCATTCTCCAGAAGCATGGTTATATATCGTTCATTACAAAGCATACGATAGGAACCACCATGCGTATCCGTGACCTGATCCTGCCCGAAGACCGGGTTTTTTTTGGTCTTTTTTCAGAGATGGCTGTTACCATCGGCGAAGCGGCGACCGTGCTTAACGAGATCACCCACGAGCTGCCATCGGGAATGGAGAAGGCGCACCGTGTCCGCCAGATTGAGCATAACGGGGATGAGGTCACCCGCAGGATCTACGAGAAGTTAAACGAGTCATTGATCACGCCACTGGAACCCGACGAGATCTCACGGCTTGCCCCGGTGATGGACGATGTGCTGGACCGGATCGACCGTGTAACCCACCAGACCTGCACGTACGGGCTTGCTGAATCAAGTGACGTACTGAAGGAATTCTCTTACCTGATCCTCCTTTCCACCACCGAGATCCAGCACGCCGTCGTAAGCCTCTCTGATCTGGGAAAGCCGGATCAGGTCAGAAACCATGCCGTCGAGATCAACCGGCTCTACAACCTCTCCATCGAGCTCCAGTCACGCGCCGTGCTTGACCTGTTCCAGACAAAAGACCTCCTCCTGATAATAAAACTCAAGGATATCTATGAAGGTCTGGGCAGGGTGATGGAAAAGTGCAATGATGTGGGACATGCACTCAACGATATTGCAATGAGTCACTCCTGATCGGCATGGAACCCATCATCCTTTTCGGGATCGTTCTTGCGCTTGCCCTCAACTTCGTGAATGGGCTCAACGATGCATCCCACTCGATCGCAACCGTTGTCGCCACAAAGGCGCTCTCCCCGCTCAAAGCGACGTTTCTCACCGGTATCTGCAACATGCTGGGGCCGTTTATCTTTACCACCGCCGTCGCGCACACGATCGGCACTGCTATTATTGCACCATCTTCACTGACACCGATTTCACTCGTCGTTGCCATGCTGGTCTCGATTGTGCTGGTCTTTGTCGCCACCCGGTCCGGGATCCCGATCTCAAGCAGCCATGCAATGGTGGGAGCAATACTTGGTGCCGGCATTGGTGCTTCAGGGTTATCCGCGGTGGTCCTTCCGTCATTGCAGTCTCTTGACCTGGTGATACTAGGGGGGATTGTGGGTGCATGCACCGGTGCATTGGGCCTGATAGTTGTTACCTTCATGCTCAAAGGAGACTGGAAACTGGGTGCCCTGATCGGTGCAGTCTGCGGGGCAGCAATCGCAATTCCTACCATGATGGTCATCGGTGTATTAAAACTGAACGGGATCCTTGGGATCGTATTGTTTATTTTCATCTCTCCGATACTCGGCCTGACGGCGGCGTTTTTATTTGATATTCTCATTTCACATCTCTTCGGGCATTCCCGGCAGAACCGGATGCGCAGGATCTTCCAGCCCCTTCATGTTGTTGCATGCCTCTTCCAGGCAGCAGGTCATGGAGCAAACGACGGCCAGCACGCGGTCGGTGTGATCACGGCGCTCCTTTTTTCTGCCGGTATGCTGGCAGCATTTGATGTACCGGTCTGGGTAGTACTGCTGTCGGCAATTGCGATGGGGTTTGGGACATGCTTTGGCGGGTGGCAGGTGGTGGACAAGATGGGAAGAAAGATCACAAAAATCCGGCCATACCAGGGTTTTTGTGCCGCGACAACAGGAAGCGGAGTCCTTGCTCTTGTCACGGTGTTCGGGATCCCGGTATCCTCAACCCATGTAATCTCCGGGGCAATTGTCGGTGTTGGTGCAACACGGGGGAAAAATGCGGTGCAGTGGGATGTGGTCAGGGAGATGATGACCGCGTGGGTAATTACGATCCCCCTTGCCCTCCTGATCGCTTTTGGAGCGTATTACCTCGTTGTTTTTCTCCTGCCAGTACTTGCCTGATGGTAAAATCGCCACATTTTTTACCTCCCCTGCCTGATTATCGGTAGGGTTGTTATGGGTCTTCGGGAATTGTTGATACCGCAGGACAAGGTCTTTTTTGACCTGTTTGAGCAGCAGGCCGGAATCGTGAAGGAGGCCGCGGCGAAACTGGTTATCCTGACCGAGGATTTCACCAATGTAAAAGAGAAACGGCAGGGAATTGAACAGCTCGAACACCAGGGGGACCAGGTCACCCATAGTATCTATGAGCAGCTGAACCGGACCTTCATAACCCCGCTGGAACCCGAAGAGATATCCCGCCTTGCATCGACGCTGGACGAGGTGCTCGACTATATTGATGGAGCAACAGAAAAGATGTTCTATTACGGAATCGAGACGACCGACGTCCACATGATAGAACTCGCCAAGCTGATCCATATGCAGACCTCAGAACTTGAGAGTGCGATCAAGGGTATTCGCTCCATCAAGAACCCGAAATATATTGAGGAATGTTGCATCGAGGTGAACCGGCTTGAAAATCTTGCCGACGACGTGCTTGCCCATGCCGTGACCGACCTCTTCCGGACCCAGCATGCGATTACCATCATAAAATTAAAGGATATCTACGAGCATCTTGAGACGGCGACCGATTATTGCGAGGATGTGGCAAACGTGCTCTCGGACATCGCAATCCGGCACTCGTAAGAGACGTTGTCGTTACCTCTGAGAGACCTGCATGCTGGCTGCACCGCTGGTACTCGTTATCGCTATCATTGTTGTTGCATTAATTTTTGATTTCACAAATGGTTTTCACGATTCGGCAAACTCGATATCAACCGTTGTCTCCACAAAAGTTCTGTCCCCCCGGAATGCCGTTGCTTTTGCCGTGTTTTTCAATTTTATCGCTGCATTCGGTTTCGGTGTTGCAGTCGCGAGCACCATCAGTAAAATTGTTGAACTGAATTATGTGCAGACTGAGGTGATCCCCTATATTGTGCTGGGAGCACTGATAGGTGCAATCAGCTGGAACCTCATCACGTGGTTCTTCGGACTTCCCACATCGTCATCCCATGCACTTATCGGAGGCCTGACCGGTGCCGGCATTTCAGCAGCCGGTTTTGCCGCAATCAAATGGTCAATGGTTGGACAGGTAGCCCTTTTCATGGTCCTTTCACCGCTGATCGGGTTGGCATGCGGGTTCATGTTCATGGCAGCGATCCTCAATCTCACAAGAAAAGCCAATAAGCCCATAGCCGAGAGCTATTTCAAGCGGCTTCAGCTCTGTTCTGCGGCAGCATACAGTTTCAGTCATGGGACCAATGATGCACAAAAAACAATGGGAATTATCGTACCTCTCCTCTTTTCCATCGGGTATTTCGGCGCTGCAGCCGATCCGAATCACCTCCCCGTCCCCATCTGGGTGATCCTGATCGCTCATACCGCCATTGCTCTCGGTACACTTTCCGGAGGCTGGCGCATCGTGAAAACGATGGGCTATTAAGATCACCCGACTTCGTCCGGTTCATGGATTTGCTGCCGAAACCTCCGGGGCTGCGACAATTATCGGTGCCTCGGTTGCAGGGATCCCGGTCAGTACAACGCATGTCATCTGTTCCTCCATCATGGGAGTGGGTACGACGATGGGTGCCAGCACGGTAAAATGGGGTGTGGCCCATGCCATTGTCTGGGTATGGATACTGACAATCCCCATCAGCGCCCTGATCGGGTTCGTGTCGTTTGCGGTAATTCGCGTCTTTATTGGATACTAAAACGAAAAAAATTTAACTAAACCTGTTTTTCCGCAGTCCTGAAATACCGGCAATATTTTGCGATGGGACAGATTTCACACTGCGGCTTTTTTGCGGTACAGCACGTTCTCCCGTGGGCGATAAGAATGTCGGTTACGTCCCCCCAGTGCTTCTGGGGAAATACCTGCATCAGATCCTGTTCAATTTTATCCTGATGACGGTGATCTGAAAGACCGATCCGCTGCGCAAGCCTGCGGACATGGGTATCTACAGCTATGCCTTCGTTTGTACCCAGTGCATGATAGAGAACGATGTTTGCCGTCTTGCGCCCGACCCCGGGGAGCGTGACAAGTGCTTCCATGGTTTGCGGGACAATCCCGTCAAAATCTGAGAGGATCTTCTGTGCAGCGGCGATGATGTGCTGCGCTTTAACATGGTAGAATCCGAGACTGTGGATGATCTTTTCCAAATCTTTTATCTTTGCTTTCGCGAGATCCTCCGGGAAAGGGTACTTTTTTAAAAGCGGTTTTTTCACTTTGAGTACTGCACGGTCGGTTGTCTGTGCGGAGAGGATAGTCAGGATCAGGACTTCAAAAGGCGAACCCCTGCCAAGTGTTGCAGGTGAATTGCTCGGATCAGGATATCGTTTTAAAAGGAGCGAATATATCTTCCTGGCATTGTTTTTTTGCATGCAACCATGGGGTAGGGCGGATTCGAACCGCCGTCAAAGCGTCCCAAACGCTCTAGGATGGACCAGGCTACCCTACTACCCCGCGCACCAACATTATTGCGCCGGACGTTACAAATACCTGCCGTTTTAAAAAAAACGTTCAGACCGGCAGTGGTCTGCCCTTCTTATCGCTTACGATGGTTCCGGTATATACGCCAGAGAGCACTGCGGAGCGCAGGTTTTCGGGATCTGTCCCGTCCAGCACGACAAGAGGGATTCCGCTCCGTTCGACCACGCGGGCAGCGATGATGTCGAGCACGGTGTTGATGCCGGCGACCATCTGGGCTTTCCCCACGATTTCTATGAGCTGGCGCGGGGTGAGGTGTTCGTATCGTACTGCGTTTTTGTCCTTTTTCGGGTCAGCGGAATAGATGCCGTCAACCGATGTCACGTTGACAAAGACGCTGGCATGCACGCGTTCGGCAAGGACTGCCGCGACAGCATCGGTGGTCTGCCCCGGTGTGATCCCGCCCATGACTACGCATTTCTTGTGCTCGGCGAACTTTTTTGCCTCGGCATGGCTGTCAGCAACACGCGGATAGGCATCATCCCCCATCGCAGCAACAAGCATCGTTGCGTTGAGCCGGGTGATCAGGATCCCGATCTCATCCGCGGTTCCCTCATCGATACCGAGGGTGCGGGCAGCCTCGATGTACCGCCGCGCTTCCCCGCCGCCGCCTACGACCACAAAGAGCTGGTGACGGGAGGCGATCTCATGCAGTACCGGCACGTACTTCCCGATACGGTTTTTCTCAAGCGAGGGCATCAGGATGGAACCGCCCAGCGAGATGACAACCTTCTTCATTGCACTAGTTTTTGTGCCGGATGGTCATATAGAGTTGTTGAACATGATCTACTGCCCTGTGTGTAAAAGCCCGGATATTTTCCCGGTTGTGGGGGGATATATCGGGCAGGTATACCTCTGCAAGAACTGCAAGTACCGCGGATCGTTTGTGCTTGAGGCAGACGAGAAGAACGACGAACTGAAAGAAGCGTGATCCAGAAATAACTGGGGGATATCCCGTGATGCACGAAGCGCTCCGGTACCAAAAACAGGATGAAGATACGGTACGATGCTCGCTTTGCAGTCACCGGTGCATAATAAAAGAAGGCGGGCATGGTATCTGCGGGGTTCGCATCAACCAAAAGGGGACACTCTATGCCTCTACCTATGCAAAGATCAGCGCCGAGGCAATCGACCCGATCGAGAAAAAACCTCTCTTCCATTATCTTCCCGGCACCCGGTCGTACTCATTAGGGAGCATCGGCTGCAACTTCCATTGCCGGCACTGCCAGAACTGGCACATCTCGCGGGCGAAATATGATGAAGAGATGCTGCGGACTCTCTCTCCGGAAGAGGGGGTGGCACGTGCTGTCGCAGGCAGCAGCGCGAGCATATCATGGACATATAATGAGCCAACGATCTGGCACGAGTACACCCTTGACATGGGCACACTCGCCCGGGCAAAAGGTCTCGGGACCGTCTATGTGACAAATGGCTATATCACGGAAGAGGCGCTGCGGGAGCTCGCGCCGATGCTTTGCGCGTTCAGGGTGGACATCAAGGCGTTTTCCGATGATTTTTATCGCACAGTCTGCGGTGCCCATCTCCAGCCGGTGCTTGATGCGGCTGCGCTTGCTCGGGAACTCGGGATGCATGTCGAGACCGTGACACTCGTCATCCCGGGCTTAAATGACAGCATGGAAGAGCAGTCGGCGCTCATCCGCTGGGTGATCGAGCACCTTGGCCCGGCGACACCGATGCATTTCTCAGCATTTCACCCGGATTACAAGATGAGGGATCGCGGGGCAACACCTCTTGCAACGCTCGAGAAGATCTACAAAAAAGCAAAGGAACTGGGTTTGAGGTTCCCGTATCTCGGCAATGTCCGCAGCAGCCCGTATGAGAATACCTTCTGCCCGTCATGCGGGGCAATGCTCATCGAACGTCAGGGATTTTCGAGCCGGGTACTGGACCTCGACGGGCAGCAGTGCCGGAGTTGCGGGGAAAAGATCGAGGTCGTACGGCATGTCGCCTGAACAGACCGAGAGAACACGATTTGTCGCTGACCGTATGCTTGGCACCCTGTGCCGGTATCTCCGGTTCATGGGATATGACACTATCAGTGCAAATGCCTTATCACAGGGTAATTCATCGGAAGACACACTCCTGATCCGGATTGCACATGACGAGGGGCGCGTGCTCCTGACACGGGATCGCGAGCTGGCATCCCGTGCAGGATCGGCAGGTATCCTGATAACCTCTGATGATGTGATCGAACAGGTAACCCAGCTCAGGGATGCGGCGCGCATCGATCCGGAAATACGGATGACCCGGTGTTCCTTGTGTAATACCCCGCTGCGGGAGGCTTCTCCCTTTGAGATTGCACGTGCTGATTACGCCCCAAAAGACAACACAGGGTTTGCATTTTTCTTTTGCCCGCATTGCAACAAATTGTACTGGAATGGCTCCCACGGGAAGAATCTCACCGACAGGATATCACGGCAACTGGGTTAGTCCGGGATAACAATGAGGAAATAACGGGCATTGTATCCTGATTATCATTCCTGTACAGGTACCTTCAAAAGATCATTTCGAAAGGTTCATTGATCCTGCATTCCCAGTCAGAATGAAAGGGCAGGCAGCAATCCTGTCATGCCATGGATGAGATGATTACAGGACTGAAGAGACCATGATCGACGAACTATTATCGGGAAATGTAAAATTCAGGGAAACCACCTTCAAACAGAATCATGAACGTTATTCCGAGCTTGTGAAAGGCCAGAAACCATCAGTCTTCTGGATCGGGTGTTCCGATTCGCGGCTCCAGACCGGGCATATCACCGGAACGATGGCAGGGACACTCTTCATGCACCGCAACATCGGGAATGTAGCGCCGGTGTATGACTGGAATTTTGCCACCGTCCTCGAATACGCG
The DNA here is from genome assembly GCA_964573085.1 of uncultured Methanoregula sp. Taxonomy (GTDB): domain Archaea; phylum Halobacteriota; class Methanomicrobia; order Methanomicrobiales; family Methanospirillaceae; genus MVRE01. Next base: position 1,639 of record CAZNIL010000057.1, on the reverse strand, counting down.
ATCAGACACCTCAAAGTCCAGCACATCGTCATCTGCGGGCATTCAGACTGCGGTGCAATCAAAGCGCTTGACAAGGATCTGGATGACCACTATATCCCGCTCTGGCTGAACAATGCTACGGAAGCAAAGCAGCGGGTGGATGCAAAGATCAAAAAACCGGTTACACCTGCAGAAGCAAAGGAACGGTCGACGATGATCGAGCAGGAGAATGTCCGGCTCCAGATTGAGCACCTGAAGAAATACCCGCTTGTCAAAACGGCACTGGCAAAAAAGGAGATCTCTGTGCACGGGCTCTATTACGATCTGGAGACCGGTGCACTCTCAAAAATTGTTTAATTCACAGGACCTTTTCAATCTCTTTTTTGATCCGCTCAAGTGCAATCCGGCCGACGGGGGTCACCCTGCCGTTGACAATAATCATGGGGAGTGCCGGGTGGTGTGCCTCGATAATAGCCATAACGTGGGGAGGTGTACCGTTGTCAAGGAGGGTGAGTTTTATGGATATTTTGTTGCCATACTCCCCCATAAGCACTTTTTTCAATGCCTCGAACGCCGCAGTCAGCTTCCCGCTGGGGTAACAATCAAGAAGCCCGCAGGTGCGCTCTTCGTTGCAGGGAAACGGGGAGCAGTCGGCATTTTCAAAGCCGACAATTTCGATATGGACTGGTTCTGGCATACCTTTTAGGTTGGCGCAGACGGTATTTGAGGGTTGGGAACCCTGCAATACCGGGCGGGTGTTGGGGGGAGTAAGAGAAAAAACGGGGTTTTAGATAAAACGCTCGAACCTGTCCTTAGGCACCTTACAGATAGGACAGATGCCGGGAGGTTGTTCGCGGGCGCAGAGATACCCGCATACCTTACATCGCCATACCGGCAGCGGCAGTGTCGTAAAAGGGACCGTTCCAGCCGGTTTTGGCATCGGCTGCAGCTTTTTCCGGTCCGCGCGCGAGGGGCGCCGCTCGGGAACCGGTGTGAGTTTTTGTGAACCGTTCCCTACTGCTTCGTTCACATATAAAGCACAATAACATGCACCAGATTCATCGAGATCGGGATCCCGGTAATCGCAGGGGCAGATAATATCAAGGTCCTCTTCTTTTTTCCCGGTGGCAAGGCGGCAGGGGCATGCCCGGTAGCCGTACCGTTGTTCGTTTTTAAGCAGCCCGCGGACAAGGTTTTTCGTAAAATCCACGTCCGGGTTCAGCCGGTAACCTCCGTCTTCAGCCTCTTTTTTTAAGGCAGAATATGTTGCATCAATAAGGGAGTCGGGCGTGACAGGGAGCGTCATAGTCCAAACTCCTTTCGGATCTGGCTCTCCTGGTACCCGATAATGCACCGCGCGTTGCCGATAACGAGCGTAGGAAAGGAACCCTTGGGGTTCCATCTCTCCAGTTCGGATAGTGCCTTTTCCTGTTCTTCTCCTTCAAGCAGGTCCACGTAGACAAAATCAAAATCAACGCCGAGATCTCTTAAGAGCTCTTTTGTCTTGTTGCACCACTGGCAGGTGCTTAAGGCATAGAGCATCAGGTCCCCAACCTTCCTGCCATTTACGTGTTCGACAGCCATAGGTACGTTCACATTCCTGTCAATGGCAGAAGATTAAAGAGGAATACTATTTAAAAATGGGGATGGCGGAATCCGG
>CAZNIL010000056.1:0-9110 GCA_964573085.1 uncultured Methanoregula sp. | reverse complement strand
CCATTTAATCGGGCAGAATCGGGAATGGACGATTTTGCGGGGAGAGAAACCGGCCAGTTTAAACCTGTTTGGATGGGGAATAACTGCCCGAAGGGTAGTTATGACCGTGAGAAGAACGTAAAACGTTCTTCGAGGGCGATCATCTTCCAAGTTACCTGACGTATGTGATTATTGGAAAAAGGGGATTTTAGATCCATCAGTAAATTGTTATTTTACCAGTATTTCAGCGAATCGAGCATCCGCTTGATCTGATCATAGCAGTAGAAGGTATATTGGTCTGGATATCGAAAGTGGAAAACGGAGTTTGTACAGGGTGTATTTTATTCAAGTGGATTGAAAACCGTTATAGGGAAAATGAAGAATATGATCGATAATTCCAAAAGGCTGTTACCAGGGGTAATCTTCCGGCACATCTGTAGCGGATAACCCGGCATTACCCGCAAGGGCAGGAGAATCTCCGGTGACAATGGAAATATCGGCATCAACCTGGTTACCATAGAAATTGATGTGATAGCTGCCTTCACGATAAATGACGATCTGTTTATCCGGATCGATCGTATAGATTCCTCCATACCCCTCTTCTGTCACTATTGTATTGTCCATGATGTCTCTGACGGTAATGACAAGGAAGCTGATCCGGGGACTACTATGTTTTGCGCTAACGATGCTATGGATGACCAGAGGTCCGTGTTTTACGTCGACTAGAACAGCGGTAGCATTATAGATGGGTGAAAAGTGCAGTTTGTAAAGGGGGGTTCGGTTAAGAATCAAGTTCCGTGAAGTCTCTGGGAAAGTCTCACCGTTTTTCTGGGAAAGATTACGTACAACCCTGGCTGAATCTTCAGGAAGCACGGGTTCAATAACATATACAGAACTAGATTTATCATCTTGACTGAAGCGAGATGTATTCGGAAGTCTTTCAGAAGACACGGGTGTTCCGGTTGTTTTAAAGGTAGGAGTGATAGAAGGAGAGGAAGTAATCTGACCATCGCTCTTGATATTTTTCTGAACGATCTTTATGCAACCGGCCGATGCGATGAAGACTAGGATAATTATAAGTACGCCTGCCTTATGCCACCGTCCTTTTCTATGTTGTATATCTATCATGGCTCCGAATCTGTATGATTCAAGGGACTATTCATGCCCGGGCTCGTTATATCCATAAAAATGACGGATAAGTATCGTTGCATTTTGTTGCTGGCATTCCTGCATTTTTTCGTTCGTTTTTCATTTCCGGTTTTGATTTCAACGATACCTGATATTTCCTCTTTACCTTTTTCATGAGAGAGGCGTGCAACAAGTCATGAGGCGATACATTTTACACGCATTCAAAATCCGGTCTTTAATCACATACACAAATCACCTGCCTAAAAATTTATGGCGAGATAATCACTTCAGTTTTTGCGAAAACCTGTCCGCCTTTATCTGCAAATTCAAGGTAGAATGTATTCCCGAGGTTACTGGTCCTGTTGAACCAGTACGTGGCAGATGCACCCGGCTCTAGGAACTGGGGCAGATGATAAGGAGGTCTGATATAATTTGTGTCCCCGGCTTTGAACGACTTGACGCCGGATAACCCTTCAGCTTTGACCCATGCAGTCCCGGAACTATCAGTGATGGTTGTTTTATTTACAACGCTGATCTGGTGCATGGCTGCCCCGAATGTGCCTGACGGGCGGACCATGACAACCGTCTGTGTTGTACTGATAGCATCTCCTCCCATGTGTTCTATCTTTATTCCCTCAGACTGGCTGTATGAAGCACGAATCTGAAGTTGTGGGGATTTGTCTTTACCCGAGGACAACCCACCAGCGTATGCGCTGACGACTGCGGCAATGATGATGGTTACCACCAGCATCAGCATAACCCCGACAACTGGCGATACTGCATCATGATTCTGTTTCTTCATTTTTATCCCTCCACTACCGTCGTCGTATCAAAAATGATCTTCCCGCTTGGGATATGCACGAGTTTTACCTGTACAAAATCACCCGGGCGCAGGTGCCACCATTCTTTTCCAAGAATAGCCTGCATGCCATCCATATCGGTCTCATAGGCGTAATGATTTCCATCGGTATACCGATAGCGGGAAAATACGTCAACGCCATAACCGCCATATGTCGGGTTCCATCCATAAGCACTATTATGCATTCGTGTTCCGGCTACGAGCGTATAATTACCGAAATGCTGGTCCGGGTAATAACTGCCACTGAACATGCTCTGGCTCACTCCGGGGCCAAATCCCAATGGTGCCTGGTAACTTCCACCGGTAAAATGCACATTTGGAGTTCCGGTGGTATTCGGCCCTGTGATAGTGACGACATTGTTTGTTCCATCCTTCGCCTTCCATGATGTAATGATCTTTACATCCTTGGAAGGAACCGCCGGATCCATACCCAGGATGACGAGATCAAAAGTACTGCCGCCCCACGTGCCATCATTCGAGACCCTGCATTGCATCGACGCGGTTGGTGCTTTCTGCGTTCCTTGAGACAATCCTCCTGCGTACGCGCTTACTACCGCCGCGATAATGATCGTAACCACGAGCATCAGCATCACACCGACGACCGGAGATACGGCATCTTCTCTGGTTTTTTTTAACATGTACATTCAATTTCCTCTGTTCGTTGTTCAGAACGTATGTTCAATTTTCATACTTCTATTTATTTTAGTAGCACTTATTGCTATAAATGTATTATGATTTTTTATTTTAAGATGCGAAATCTCATAGAAAAAACTTATTGTGTATCAAAAAAAATTGTTACAATAACAATTATGTGCTACAAAAAGAAAATTTTTTATTACTGTAACAGGTATATCTCAGGTACTTATCGAGTGGGATGAGACAGCATGAACGGTGTGATGGCAAAATCAATCCACGGAGATATCATTCGTTCGCTCAATCTTCACCCGATTGTAAAGAGAATGGGTGAGAAGACCGAACGCGGAGATATCCTCCTCCTCGGGACCCTGATTGTTGCCCTTATCTCCGGTTACATAGTGCTCTTTATTGATCTCCCGCTGGCCGTAATGAGCGGGCTCTGTATTGTCTCTCTTCTCTCCTTGGTTCTCGTTGCCAGTGGCGCGCGTGTCCGGTTCAATTCCGGTACTGTCCGGGGATTTACCGTTCCTCCGCCAAGGGCTGCAATGGCATCCCACAACCCTGATCCTGCACATGGTGTCCCACCGGCTGATACTGCCGACTTGGAGTTCCCGGAAGAACGCACTCCCGGCGTTCTTGACATGTACTGGGTTCTCCCACCGTTTTCATATATAAAAATTGTAAGGGCGGGAAATGCCGGGTTCACCTACACGGTCGTTGAGCTGCCCATCTCACAAAAAGAAAAAACTATCCTGCGTGAGACATACGCCTATCTCCGGGATGTCATCATCTTCAATGCACCGGAAGACAGCACAGAGAATCACCTGGATCCTGCAACGGTCACACCCGTCATCCGCCAGTTTGAACCAGAAATTTCTGATGACCGGCTCTCCATCCTGTACTACTACCTCAAACGGGATCTCTCCGGTTACGGACCGCTCGATGCACTCATGCAGGACCCTGCGCTGGAGGACTTAAGCTGCAACGGGAATGACCTGCCGGTCTTTGTCTTCCACCGCGATTACGGCAGCCTGCCGACAAGTGTCGTTTTCCAGGAAGGCGAACTGAACCAGTTTGTCCTGAAACTCGCCCAGAAAGCCAACAAACAGATCTCGCTTTCAAACCCGATGATAGATGCAACCCTTCCTGGAGGCGCCCGGATCCAGATTACCTACAGTGATGTTGTCTCAACAAAGGGCAGCTCGTTCACCATCCGGAAATTCCGCACCGAACCGATGACACCCCTTGATCTGATCCGGCTGGGAACCTACAATGCCGAGACACTGGCGTTCCTCTGGCTGGCTATCGAACACCGGAAGAGTCTCCTTGTTGTTGGCGGAACAGCGAGTGGTAAGACCTCAACTATGAACGCGGTCTCTCTTTTCATTCCCCAGAATGCAAAGGTGGTCTCCCTTGAGGACACTCGGGAGATCCAGCTGCCGCACAAGAACTGGTTGCCCACGCAGACACGGGAAGGAAATACCCCAGGCGTCAAAGGCGATATTGATCTCTTCTCGCTCCTCAAGGCATGCATGCGCCAGCGCCCCGAATACATTATTGTTGGAGAAGTCAGGGGCAGGGAAGCCCAAACGCTCTTCCAGGCAATGAATACCGGGCATGCGACTCTCTCCACCATCCACGCCGGCAGCGTCCAGGAGGCTATCAACCGGCTCACTCACGATCCAATCAATGTGCCCCCGGTAATGTTTACTGCGCTCGATCTCGTGGTCGTGCAATCGATCTATTCTATCGGGAACACACGCATCCGCCGCTGCCTTTCTATCCACGAAATTGAAGTAAATAAAGGGGGGGGGATCACCACAGTCCCGCTCTATGAATGGGATATCCAGAACGATACGTTTCGGAGGATGGCCGACCGCTCACGGGTGCTGGCAGAGATCGCATTCCACCGTGGCTGGACATTTGAGGAGACCGAGCACCAGCTGAAAAAGCGGGAGGAATTTCTCTCTTGGGCGCTTGAGGTCGAGCCGCCGGACATCCAGGACCTTGCACACGCGATTCACGACCTGGAGTGAAGGGTGTGCAATTCTCTTCCGCGCTTGCCCGGGCTGATGCCAGATGGTCGGATAAAGAACTGTTGTTGTACGGCAGCCACCTCCGGCAGACCCTCCGGGCAGCGCATATCCCTGTCACCGCGGAGCGCTATCTCCGGAATATCCATATAAATTTCATTGGGTCCATGCTACTGTTTGGTGCTCTGTTTGCCTTTTCAAATTTCAGCGGGTACGATCTCCAGATCCTCTCGCTTACGACATCCGATCTCATCTTCTGGGCCCTGCTGTTTGCCGGCATGATTCCCGGAATGTACCTGTTCCAGGTTTACTACCCGGCAGTCATAGCGCAGGGGCGAAAGAGCCGGATCGAGCTGGACCTGCCCTATACCATCTCCTATATGGAGGCGCTCTCAACGACCATGCCTCCCTTTGAGATGATCAAAAAAATTCACGAAGAGCAGGATATGTTCGGTGAGATCTCAAAAGAATTCGGCGTCATTGTACGAAATGTCGACGTATTCGGTGACGACATGATCACCGCGATGAAAGATCTCCAGCGGATGACGCCCTCCCCGCATCTCCGCGATTTTCTCAATGATCTGGGAATCGTCTTTGACAGCGGCGGCGATGTCACCTCTTACTTAGCCGCAAAGACCCAGTATTTCCGGGACCAGGCACAGCAGGAACTTGAGCTTGTGTTGAAAACGATCGAGATCATGGCAGAAGTCTATGTGTCTGCTTTCGTTGCCGGACCCATAGCCCTGATCATCATGATCGTGGCGCAGGGAATGACCAGCCATAACCAGATGGACTGGCTCCTTCCCTTCATGTACCTTTGTATCCCGGCGGGTGCGATCATCATGATATGGCTTCTCTCCGTCATGCTCCCCCCGGAAAACCTCGAAATTTCCCGGCGTGAGATCATCGAGCACGACTTTGCGGGATCTGTTCCGGTCCATACTACGCATCAGGCATCCGTATCAGATGAGGATGATGCCGGTTTCTACAAACGGCTGGCAGCAAAAAAGAGGCACCACCATCTTCTCAACCGGTTGCGGCACCCGCTGCGGACATACATGTCGAAATATGACTACAGTCTTGGTGCTGGCGTGCTGATTGCCGGCATCATTGCCGGTTTCTGGATGACCGGATGGTTCGATTCCTCCTTCCCCGAAAACACATTCGAGGCCATTGTGTGCCTTCTTATCATGGGGTTCATGGCACCGGTTGCTGTTGCGTATGAGGGGCGGCGGTGGTACGTGCGGAACATCGAATCCCATATCCCGGAATTCTTAAGAGAACTTTCCGATATGAAAGATATCGGAATTACGCTGCATGATGCCATCCTGCGGATCTCGAATGCAAAACTGGGTATGCTGAGTTCGGAACTCTCCCTTGCTTCAAGGGATATCAGCAGTGGTGCATACGTGAACGCGGCTCTTGTCAGGATGGAAGAGCGTATCGGGCTCGTCTCGGTCAAGCGCACGATCTCGCTTCTTGTCCGTGCAGGAGAGATCACCCACAACCTGCGCCAGATCTTCATGATTGCGATAACCGATTTCGAACACTACCTCAAACTCAAGCGTGAACGGGAGAATACGACGATCATCTACGTCATGATCATCTACCTTTCATTTGGTATCTACCTCTACACGGCATACCAGCTGAATGTCCCCTTCCTTGCAAGCTTCCAGGGCCAGAACATTTCGCTAGATCTTGCAGGAAACGTCACCGATATGTTCAGGATCGGCATCATTCTCGGGACATTCTCCGGCATCATGGCGGGGCAGTTCAGTTCAAACAGCATCCTCTGCGGGTTCAAGCACAGCATCGTGCTCCTTGCTGCAGCGCTGATCATGTTTATTTTTATCATCTGAATGGTGAGGGAAAAAATGGACACACAGGAATGGAATACCGGGGGAGTATCCGAAGTTGTCGGCGAGATGCTCATGATCGGTCTTGTCATCCTCCTGATCGCCGTTTTCTCGACCACTATCTCATCCTTTCTTCCCACCGAGCGATACCCCAGTGTCACCATAAAGTTGACCAACGAAACTGCGAACACGATTACCGTATGGCATAAAGGCGGGGACTGGGTCAGGGCTTCTGAGCTGAGGGTCATCGTTACGAATGCCACAGATCATACCACAGAAATTGTGTACCGCGTTGATGACAATCACCACCCGTTTATCCTCGTGCCGCAGAAGACAACCTTCGATCTCGGGAGTAACATCACCATCAGATGGGACTCCGGACTGGATGGCAATGAAACCGTAAAACTCGCAACCCCGCGTGCGGTCATATTCTCCGGTCAGCTCGGGAAGGTGCAAACATGAGGGATGATGCCGTTGCCCCGGTTATCGCTACGATGCTAGTCCTTGCCATCATTGTCACGGTCTTTTCCGTATGGAATGCTGTCGCCCTCCCGTCCATGAAGGCAGAGTCGGAGATCAATCACCTTCACGAGGTCGAGCACACCTTCATGCAGTTTTCCGCTGATCTTTCAAATGCTGCATCCATGAAACAGGAGATCGCGTTCAGTGAGACGGTCCCGCTCGGCGGTGGCGGCGTGATATTCAATTCCCTCACGTCGTCTGGCACACTTCGTGTGGATGCGGAGCCGCTCCCGCTCTTTGATCTTATCATTGTCAATGACTCCGTGGAATATCCTTATGAAAGCCGGCTGGTGAAGTTCTCGTACCGTCCTGTTGGTAATTACTGGCAGGACCAGGGATATGTCTGGCATTACGGTTATGTGAACGTGACCAAAGGATATGCCAAAGATGCTGTTGATAATGCCGGAATGGCGACGCCATTATCATACGCAAGTATGAATGATGTGAACAGGGCTGCCTCCATCAAAAAATTTGCAGGATCGTTAGTAGATCTTGATGCCCATCCGTGGTTCAACTCGACAAAGAACTGTTCATTGATTACGATTTCTGCGGTTGCGTTTAGTCCGTCACAGGGTGAACAGTTTGCAAGCGGCAACGGTATCGGGACCTTTGCCGTGTCGACCTCGATGAATGAAACCGTCTTTGGCATTCCGGATTATCCTGCAGCGGACCTGCTGAAGATCCGGGTGAACAAATCCCTGGCCGATCCATTCGCTGTCGACCTGTACAACAAATGCAACCAGACCCTGTACAACCTGAACCAGTCATACCCGTATAATGTCTGGCATTACGCCGACAACAGCTCACTGCTGTATCGGGAAGTCAGGATCGGACACATCAACGGACGGCTGCCATTTACCATTACCCGGGAAATCATGCAGGTGAATGTATCGGCATATTGAGAATTTTCTTTTATGGGTATTGTAGAAATTTTGAAAATCATAGTAATCAGTATTACATTATTTAAAAATCGTATCAAAATATTAAAAAACAATTAAGGAAAATAGTAACTTCTCTGATGATACCATGACCCACGACAATGATCTCTCCCGGACCGGCATATCGATTCCCACTCACCTGCTTGAAAAATTTGATGAAATTATCAACCAGCGGGGTTACTCGTCACGTTCCGAAGGAATCCGTGATGCGATCCGCACGTATATCACGAATTATACCTGGATGTGTGAAGTGAAAGGCGATCGCCATGGCGTGATTACGATGGTGTACGACCATGATCACCGGGGACTTCTCCCGATAATCAACGATATCCAGCACGAATTCCGATCAATCATCAAAACGGCTCTTCATGCGCATGTGAGCCATGAACGGTGCCTTGAGGTGGTCCTCGTCCGTGGGGAGGGAACGCAAATCAAATTACTGGCCGAACGTCTCATGTCCCTGAAGGGGGTTGAGTCGGTGAAACTCACGACGGTACAGATTGAAGAATGAAGAGCAGGGTCTTCGGGATAATTTTCCTTTTTTTGGTGATTCAGTAAATTCCCTCCAGAATTATCTGGAATACTTCATTACCAAAATCCATTCTGTTAAAAGGAATTCAATAAAATATTTTTTACCGGTCTGACACTCCTGCCTCACATGCGTTTCCGGATCACGTACAGACTGCCGATTATGACAGAAACAAGCGCAAGAACCGGTAAGGGAGCAGATACATGGGGTGTGGGTGCTGCAACCGGGGATGTGTTATGCGTACCGTAACGGGAAATCAGTGATGCAATCTCCTCCACTGCATCCACGATACGGGGGCCGGGCCTGCTGATGATATCAGCATCCACGGCATAGATGTGTCCTTCATGTACCGCAGTAAGGGCTGCATACCGGGGATCATTCTGGAAGGTTTCAAGAATCGCATCCGGTCCTTTTTTGCCCATACCATTGCCCCCGTTTACAAGAATGATATCCGGATTGATGGCACGGAACTCCTCTAAGGAAACAGTAACCCATCCATTCCGGCCGGCAAATGCATTGATCCCTCCGGCACGCACAATCACATCATTCTGGAGTGTGCCGTTGCCGCTGATATACAACGGATCATACCAGACCACATGGGCAACAACTGGTCGTGATGCCGATCCGGGT
>CAZNIL010000055.1:0-9111 GCA_964573085.1 uncultured Methanoregula sp. | reverse complement strand
TACTTCTTGGTCACAAAGTCCAGCCCGCGGGCAGCGAACGCCTGCTGTTCGGACTTCAATCCCATATCAATCTGTAAATTTATCTGTTTTTTCCAGTATTCGGTGGCAAACCGGGGATCGGTCAGTTCCGCATTCAACGCTTCCACATCTTTCTCTGACAGTTTATCGGAAGGGAGGTTGTAGTCACGGATATCGCTTGGTTGTAACCCGAGAAATTGTGCCTTTGGCGTTGCCAGCATCTCTGACATGTGGGCGCTCTTGATCGCACCATAGGCAACCGAAGCAAAAATCCGGTATGACCAGGGGTCACCATCCGTAAAAACAAGGACCGGGAGGTCCCATGTAGTGCTGATCTTATTGAGCATCCTCCGGGTTGAGCGTGCCGGCTGGCCTTTCAGGTGGACAAGGATCGCATTGTACTCTTCATCAAACCCGTTCTCGATCAACCGGTCATACATACCGCCGGTCTCCAGTGCGATCACAAACTTCGCATCATGATCGACAAACTCGATGTTTTCGACATTGTTGGGGATCGTATATCCTGCCTGGCCGACATCATCCTGGCAGTGAATCGATCGCAGTCCCCTGCGCGTCTCTTCCTTGATCCGCATCGGGCCGTAAATGGACGCCCCATTCTCCTCCGGGTGGAGGTGGAATCCCTCGCGCGGGACCTCAGAGATAATCTCGAGGTCTTCAATGAGAAAATTACTCTCCTCCTGCGCGGAAAATTTTGCCCGCTTCCAGCCTTCGGAGATATAATACATCTCCCTGAGTGTTGAAGAACGGTTCTCGATCAGCTGCTGCTTCACAAAACCGATCACGTACGCCATCTTCAAAAGGTGTGTCGCGCTCTTCGCGGTCGCCGCTGTACGCAGGCTCTCCTTGTCCCCGTACTTCCAGACCTCGCTTGCGTCATCGTACTCGATATTGTATTTCGTGCGCGTCGGAAGGGAGATAGAAGGGGTCTCGCCCGCTTTCATCTGGTCGTACCATGCAGAGGCAATGGCGAGCAATGCTTTCATCGACTTTTTATCGAGTTCGTCTTTAGACATCGAGATCCACCACCATCTTCTTGGCGTCGTCGATGCCCCTGATATCCAGCATGCCCCCCCCTTTTCCGCTGTACGAGACGTGCCATATTTTCCGGGGCGGGACAGCTACCTTCCAGACTTTCGTGAACTGTCCTTCCACCTCGCTTACGAAGTCAGGTTTGGGGCTGGCATCTGCGGCATTGTCATGTGATATGTCATACACCGAGATCTCTCCGTCATAACCTGTATAGTTGATAACCTCGATGGTTACGCTTCCCTTGCGCGTCCATTTTTTCGCGATCAGCTTGCGCATGAGCTTTCCTTCGATAGGAGACGTGTCGACCAGAGGCTTTTCCACAATCTCACTGACCTTTGCCGCAAGCTCCGGAATGATCGCGCAGACTGCACGCGCGCGGTCTTCAGCGATCTTGTTTTTGTCCCTGCGGGAGAGGAAATTCTTTAAGTCGCGCCCAAGGTCCTGTAGGGCAAGAACGATCTCTTTTTCGATCTCGGGAATACTTGCAATCGCATCCTTGCTCTCGCTGGTGAAAGGAACATTTGTTGACGCGACATGGACAAGGATCAGGATCGGGCCGATTGGCAGGCCCTGCTGGGAAATGTTGTACGCCTTCCAGTTCACATTTGCAATACATCCCGTGATCGCACACGCACCCTGCTGGTACATGAGGGGAACGCGGTTTGCAAACCGGAGTATTATCGCATTCCCCTCCGCTGGAAGTTTCCCGCCATACCCGATTGCAGCTTCGACCATGAACGAGTGGCCGGAGAAGACCGAGCTCGGACGGGTGCGGGCAGCAACAAAGTCCATCTGGAACTCCTTATCGAGCCCGCGGCGGATCAGTTCCTCACCAATCGGAGAGAGACACTGGGATGACGGGGGCGCAGGGACTGCAACTTCCTGCATGGCCGCAAGCAGCGCCTTGAGCTGCTCGGTAGTAAGCCCCTTCACCTTGACCGTCCCTTTCAGGCCGGCCTTATCGCACATCTCCTGCGCGGACTTTTTGCCCACACGGCTGAAGCCCTCCACGAGGAATTCGAGGAGTTTTTCCTCACTGGCAGTCGCCATCCGCTTCAGCTGCCCGAACTCGATCCCGTGGGGGTGCGGCTGGATTGCAACAGGACAGGCAATTACTTCCTGGCTCACCCGCTCAAACGTGAACGATTCGTCATCGAGCTCTACCCTAAAGCGCGCATGGGGATTTACAATCGAGGTATACCTGAGATATTCGAGGAGCTTCTTCTTTGCCGACATCGTGCTCCTGAACTCGATCTGGACCCGGGTGCCGTGGGTCCTGTCCCATTCAACCGGTTTCTGGGAGATGATGTCGGGTTCGTTGGTCTCAATCCTGATCTGGATCTCAAACCTGAATGCAGGCTCTTTTGCACCTGTGCGGGAGAGGACAATCGTAGGAAGACCACTCGTGAGCTGGGCGTAGAGCACCGCTGCCGAGATCCCGATCCCCTGCTGCCCGCGTGTCTGCCGGATCTGGTGGAACCGCGAACCATAGAGAAGTTTCCCAAAGACGTACGGCACCTGCGCGGGGACGATACCGGGGCCATTATCTTCCACGATAATCCGGAAAATGTCGTTGCCGGTCTTTTTGATGCTGATGTAAATATCGGGGAGTACCTGCGCTTCCTCGCAGGCGTCAAGTGCGTTGTCAACCGCTTCCTTGATGGTGGTAATAACGCCGCGGGTTGGTGAATCAAATCCCAAAAGGTGTTTATTTTTCTCAAAAAATTCTGCGACACTGATGCTGCGCTGCTGTTTGGCAAGCTCGTCAGCGAGCACCATGCACTTTCACCTCATCAATTGCCGCAACCAGTTCCATGCTTTTTTGCTCACCGTTCTTCAGGTTCTTGAGCGTCACATTCCCTGATTCAGCTTCGCGCTGGCCAATCACGACAGCAAAATCGGCAGACTTTGATGCATGGGCAATCTGGGCACCGAGCCCGCGCTCCATGAGATCCATCTCTGCCCGGATGCCAGCTGCGCGGAATACGCGGGCAACTTCAAGGGCGCGCTTCCTGCCCATGTCCGTGCAGATAACCGCGACAACCGTGTCTTTTTTGTGCTTCACATCACCAAGTGAGACCATGACCCGGTCAAATCCAATTGCAAACCCGCATGATGCAGTATCATCGCCACCAAAGAGATGAGCGAGCCGGTATGCACCGCCGCCGAGGATCTGGTCCTCTGCCCCAAGGTTCTGTGCAAAACCTTCAAAGACCATTCCCGTATAGTAATCAAGGCCCCGGACAATCCCGAAATTCAGGCTGTATTTCACGCCATATGCATCCAGTATTCCGACCATCTGTTCAATGCGCTCTTTTTCCGGAATTGTTCCCGCAATATCAAAAGCTTCGTTCAGGTTCCGGCATCCGGCCAGTGACGTAAGCGAGACGAAGAGATCCTGTTTACCCATTGCTTCGAGCGCAGCTTTCAACCCCTCAAAATCCCTCTTGTCAAGGTACGCCATCACGCGTTGTTGGGCAGAGAGATCGAGGTCTTTTAACAGGTTTTTCATAAGCGAAAGATGCCCGACTTGGAGGTCATAGGTCACACCTGTCGTGTTCAGCATATCCGCTGCGAGCATAACCACCTCAGCATCGGCAAACGCGGTATCCGCTCCAATCAGTTCAACACCAAACTGCCAGAACTGCCGGTACCTGCCTTTCTGCGGGCGTTCGTACCGGAAGCAGTCAGCAAAGTAGCACCAGCGGATCGGTTTTGGCGCGACCTTCGCCTCGTTGATGTACATCCTGATAACCGCGGCGGTGATCTCCGGGCGCAGTGCGAGCTTCCTGCCCCCTTTGTCCTCAAATACGTATATTTCCTCGATGATCCCTTCACCTGACCGCATGGTAAAAAGGTCCAGATCTTCAAACTCCGGTGTACAGACTTCGCGGTATCCCCAGCGGCGCGCCACATCACGGAGGCGCCACTCGACACGCCTGCGCGCCTCCATTTCATCAGGTAAAAAATCCCGTGTCCCTCGCGGTTTCTGGAGCATTTTTTCAAAATCCCTCTTAAAGGTTTGAATCCCTCTATGTAGTAATCGCCGCCCCATTATTTCTTATTCGCCCTTTGGACCGGCACACTTCCAAAAAAACGCTGGAATGCACCTTCACCCCCCCATACCTTTTCCCGGTTGATCTTTCCCTGCAGGTAGAGCGCAGCAAGGACCAGCCCCAGCCCGAGGAGTTCAAGCGCGGATATCCCGCACGCCACGCCGAACATCGCAAGCGCCCCATAAACAACCCCACGGTATGCGGCTGTCCGATACCCGGGAAGCCCTGTCCGGTAATAGATCCGTGCGTCGCGCAGCCAGAGAAATATGACTGCCGCGGCTCCGAAAAATCCTACGTAGACGAGATACGTCATGATAATGAACTAACTTATTATACGCTGCTCCATATCTGTATTATTACAGCTATGCCGCCGAATTCAAACCTCAATGAAGTACTCGTGCGTTATAAAAGGGGCGAGATCTCGCTTGACGATGCCGCAGAAGAGATCGACGGGCTCCGGCTCGAACGTGTCGGAGAGTTCGCCTGTATCGATTTAGGGCGGGGGGTGCGCTGTGGGATGCCCGAGGTGGTCCTTGCCGAGGGTAAGACACCGGATCAGCTTGCTGAGATCGCAATTCGTCATGCAGAAGCAGCGGGACGATGCGTTGTCACCCGGATCAGTACCGGACAGGCTGCAAAGGTACAGGAGTCTGCCCGGTCACGGGGGTTTACCTGTGAATACCGGAAGGAGGGGCGCGTGCTTGTCCTCTCAAAAGGCGAGGCACCGAAGCTGACGGGAGGCATCGTCGCCATCATAACCGCGGGCACATCAGACATCGGTGTTGCTGAAGAGGCGAAGATCATCGCCGAGGAGATGGGATGCGTCGTCCGCACTGCATATGATGTCGGAGCTGCGGGTATCCACCGGCTCTTCCCGGCGTTAAAACCACTCCTTGATGCACACACATTTATCGTCTGCGCCGGGCGTGAGGGGACTCTCCCCGCTATCGTTGCCGGACTCGTTGATAAACCCGTAATCGGTGTGCCCGTCAGCACCGGATATGGATATATGGGTGAGGGGAGGGCTGCACTTGCAAGCATGCTCCAGTCATGTTCCGTGATCGCAGTCGTCAATATCGACTCCGGATTCACTGCCGGAGCATTTGCTGCACGAATCGCAAATTTGAGGATGTGTTTATGAAGAGAGGATTTTATATCGGCAGATTTCAGCCATACCATGACGGGCACCAGTCGGTACTTGAGCATATCGCACAGGAGGTGGATGAGATCATCATCGGTATTGGAAGCGCTCAGCTCTCCCATACGATTGACAACCCGTTCACCGCCGGAGAGCGTGTGCTCATGATCACGCAGGCACTCGCATCGCTTTCCTGCCCGTTCTATGTCATCCCCATCGAGGACATTAAGAGAAATGCACTCTGGGTTGCCCATGTCCGCTCCATGACCCCGCCATTCGATCTCTGCTACTCGTCAAACCCGCTGGTCGTGCAACTTTTCGAGGAGGCCAAGATCAGGGTCCTGTCGCCGTCAATGTATGAGCGCGACACCCATAGCGGAACCGAGATCCGCCAGCGTATGCTGGCCAAAAAACCATGGAAAACACTTGTGCCGCCTGCCGTTGTCAAGGTCATAGAGGAGATTGACGGGGTGGAACGGCTCCGGCGGATTGCACAGGATGACTGAGATTAAAAAAACAAAATGCCGACAGCGGTACGTAAAAGTGATGAATCCCGGGTCATATATGTTCGAACGACTGAAAAAAATCTTCAAAAATGAACCCCCAAAACCTCTTATCATCAAATTTGAAGAGATCCCTTTCTGGCTGGACAACCGCAAGAGTACAATCAGGGGGAATCTCCAAAAAGATACTGCTGCGCCAATGCGAACCATTCGTGAGGCGGCGCATAACCTTGAGCATATCATCCAGATGCTGCATGCTGCAGAGTTTAATGAGGAGATCCACCCGAAGTTAAAAAGTATTGCTAAAAACACACTCCCCCAGTATGCAAAAACGATGGAGACAGCGCTGTCAAAACCCCTGCCGGAGGATGTCGAAGGGTTCTACACTGCCGCAGGCGAGGTGCTGAAAGTGTGCATCAACAGCTCGCGGGGCCAGGGGAAATACCTCCAGACTGTATTTCCCGATGAGATGAAAACCGTCCGGGCCGGGATCGATGCAATCGGGCGGGAGATCAATGCAATGACCGGGGCGCTTGCTTCCTTTCGTATAGAGATGGAACGTATCAGGGAAGCAGAAAAAACACACGGGGCGTTTGTGGATATCACGAACGATACGGGGAAATCACATGAGAAAGAGAACCGTATCGGGCAGCGGGTTCTGGAAATCCAGACCCGGATAGAGGAGTGCAGGCTGGAGATTTGCAGGCTGGAGACCGATACTACACAGCTCGGGATTGCCGGACAGCAGCGCACAATTCAGGTACTGACAGAAGACAGAGACCAGACCATTCGCCGGTATGCGGCACTCTCGATGACCGCATCTCACGTGCTGCGTAAAGCAGAAAAACTTGCTCATAAACAGCAGAAGGTCCATGATGAGGGTGTGCTGCGGCATGCCCTGGACCTTCTCTCGGATCATACTGTTCCGGACACCACCCTCCTGACAGGAGCACTCAGAACCGCGAGCCCGGTCGCAGTAAAAATGATCGAAACGGGGGATGTGCCTCTTAAAAATAAGGAAGAGCGTGCAATTTTTTCTGATCCCGCTGGTTTTATCACCGAGATCAGTACTCTTTCAATAAAATATGCCGAGCAGGCAAAACAGTGCGATGATGCGGAACAAGCGCTCCGTTCACATCCCACCATCATCAGAACCGATTCCCTCGTACGGGAAAAAACCCAGCTGGAAGTGATCCTCAAAAAAGAACTGCACTCAAAAACAGAACTGATCAACTGGCGCAACGATCTGCAGAAGAGCATCCCTTCACTGCAACAGAAACTGGAAAAAATTATGGGGGATCTGTCAGGAAGCGACGTGCAGCTTCACTATCCCCTGACCTTTACCTCTTCACCGTGAGGGTCGTGCGGGAGAGGCTAGTACATTTCTTCGAATTCGGTTTCATCCGTGAGGGTGAGTTCCTCATCGATGCGCTCGATCAACCGGTTGAGAGTATCCCTTGTCAGATCTTCTTCAAAGACCATCGTAGTTATGATCTATCACCTGTGTAAGGTCTCATGTGCGCTTGCATTGGGCCAGAGTTCACCATTGCAGCGCTTTTAATTTTTCCTGTCATTGATGCGTGAAATCTTCAAGCTCACGCTGATCATCGGGAAATTCCGAAGGCCAGCCATAGCAGTCACGCAGCATCCGGGCAATGACATCGCTGATGGTCATCCGCCCGTGTTTCAACGTGAGCAACGCCTCATACACTTCGGGGTCGATCCTGATCGACCGCCCCTCACCTGCACGAGGCATGATTACCACTGGGTGGTTATCGTTTATAAACATTTCCTAAAAACGAAGAGATCAACCAGATTGGAAAAGGACTTAATAGTCCTGTCTCTTCATCCATGACCTCCCGGGTCAGGCAAACCTGATGAAGAAAAAGGTTTTGAAATCAGTATAGGCAAATTCCGGGTGTTCGCCGGAGCACGCCCCGATACGCATGAGCGACGGTTTATTGAGGGGGACCTGTGCCACGCGAAGTGCAGGTAACTTCCGGCCATCGCAGGTGATCGTTGAAAACGCGAGTTCAGTTTTTTTAATTCCGTCGGATGTACTTTGGCAGCAGACGGGCGTATGCTGGTGCCCGCAGCACATATGCATCAGCCCGCGTGAGCGGAGGGCAGAAAATGCCATCGCGGGTGTATAATGATACCCTGTAAAGAAATCTCCGGCCTCATGATCCAACCGCTGCCAGCACTTGAGGTGAAGTGTAGACGAGTCCAGATTCAGCGGCCCTCCATGGACAAAGAGCATGTCATTGCTCACCCATTCCATCGGAATACCGGAAAAAATGGAGAGCAGGGGCGAATTCTGCACCTGTTCATGCCGGTAGGTGCTTGCTGCGTCGCTTCCACTTACCAGAATCCCGTTAAGAAATGCATGATCATGGTTGCCCATGATAGATACGAGCCGGAATTCACCTGCGAGCACATGGATGATCTCAAGAGCCTCTTTTGGGTGATTGCCCCGGTGGAGGATATCTCCAAGGTTCACGACAACATCGATGGAGCCGAAGTGGTCACTAAACGCCGGATTTTTTATACATGCTCGAAGGGCGGCGATTGCAGATGAATCGGCATGCACATCGGAAAATATCACGGCACCCATAATAGTTTATAATTCTTCGCACTGCACCTTCATAAAAACACGGGATCGGGAACGCGATTGGGTAAATTTTTCCGCAAAAGTAATTTCCAGACGGTGCAAAACGGTATGTTCATTGCATACAGGTTCTAATATTTACTAAAAATATCCGATGAACCAGAGTGGAAAAATCAGATAATAATTTGGGTTATCGGGTGCTCACGGAGGATCAGATCTCATGGAACGATTTCTGCAGAATTATATCGAGAAAATAAAACCGGAATTTAAGAATATCTCCAAAAAGACATCCCACGAGATTGCGTCCGCGTTCTTCAGCTTCAAGTTTGGGCTCTATCAAAACACCATCGAGGAATGCAGGCTCGCTCTCTCACAGATTCCCACTGAAGGGACGTATAGAGCATTGATTAAAGCCCTGCAGATTGTACAG
Source organism: uncultured Methanoregula sp. (assembly GCA_964573085.1). GTDB lineage: Archaea > Halobacteriota > Methanomicrobia > Methanomicrobiales > Methanospirillaceae > MVRE01. The sequence goes on along the minus strand of CAZNIL010000055.1, from coordinate 308 downwards.
CTCAATGCAGAAGACCTCGAAAACGGACAGGTAACTGCAGACACACGAGCGGCATTTTCAGATAACGAACGTTTATTTGTCGCACTAAACCTCCCGAAGGACAAAACCGAAGACCCGGCTTCGCTGGAAAGGGATAACGCTCTCGTCCTGCTCTATGCCGTAGCAAAAAACAATTCTGTCGATGATGAACAGGCACTGGATGAACACCAGAAATTTGTTATCACGATCCTGACTTCATATAAGTCCGCACTTGGCATCGTTTAAAAAAGGAATGGGGCAGGAAATGCCCCGCTCCAGATCCCGCTCGC
>CAZNIL010000054.1:0-9195 GCA_964573085.1 uncultured Methanoregula sp. | reverse complement strand
GCGCATTCGCCGCCGACCCCATGGTCGTCGAGGTTAAAGAGGCTGGCGGTGGTGTCGAGGTTGCAGCTGCGGGTGTAAACCCCCAGTTCCTTGAGATCGAAAAAAGGCTCGACAAGATCGAGAAGAGGATCGAGTTTGTCGATGCAGAGGTCGCACAGCGTGTAGGGAGAAAGATCGGACGGGATATCGGCATACTCTACGGCCTTGTCGCAGGACTTACCGTATTTGTGATGCTGTTGTTTTTGCTCCAGAAATTGATGGTATTCATGTAATGGAGGTGTAAAAGAAATGTTCAAATTCGAAAAGGAACAAAGCGTCTGGGATTTCAACGGCACAAAGATAGGTGGACAGCCGGGCGAGTACCCGACCGTACTGGCTGCTTCAATCTTCTACAACAAACAAGAGATTGTACTTGATGACAAGACGGGAAAGATTGACAAACCGAAGGCGGAAGCGCTCTGGAACAGGTGCCAGGAACTCTCTGACCTGACCGGCATCCCGCACTTTATCCAGATCATGGCGGAATATGGACCAGCCTTTGAAAGCTATATTTCATGGTTCGACAGTATCGACAATAAGACCGCATTCTTATTGGACTCTTCAGCTCCTGAGGCCCGAATGCATACATGCAAGTGGGTGACCGAGGTCGGACTCGCGAAGCGTTGTATCTACAACTCGATCAATGGGTCAATCGCCGACAAGGAGATTGAAGTCCTCAAAAACAGTGATGTGGACGCGTCAATCGTCCTCGCCTTTAACCCTGCGGATCCATCGGTCCCCGGGAGGCAGAAGGTGCTTATCGAGGGAGGTGTTGCAGGGCAGAAGAAGGGCATGATCCCAATTTCAGAAGACTGCGGCATTACGCGGCCGATTCTCGATACCGCTGCAACGCCGCTGGGTCTTGGGTCCGGGGGATCATACCGTGAGATCCTTGCCTGCAAGGCGATCTTTGGGTATCCAACCGGTGGAGCCTACCACAACATGACGGTCGCATGGACTTGGCTCAAGCGCTGGAAAGGGACGAAAAAAACCCCTTCAGTACTTGAAGCAGGCTATAAGGACAAACCCCTCCTCCTCGAACAAATGTCCAAACACTACCTTGGGGGCATGGAAGGTATCAAACAGGCAGCATGGTCCGCCCCGGATATCGGGTGCAACCTGATTGCGAGCACGCTCGGTGCGAACCTGATCATGTACGGCCCGATCGAGAACGTCGAGCCGATGATCACCGCACAGGCATACATGGACATTGTTACTCTCGAAGCGATGCGTTCGATCGGGGTGGATGTCAAGGCAGAGAACCACCCCATCTTTAAACTCATCTAATTTTTTTTGATTTTTAAAAACGGGCATTAACGTCAAAACGGCGTTCATGCGTTTGTCCAAACATCACAAGAAAAGGGATTTTCATGCCAGATAATCAGGGAGTGCTCCCGGTCTGGTAATTTGCCATGCAGAGACAATCGTCCGCTTCGTGGATCCTGCCAAGGTTGCGCAGGGCAATTGCCTTGTTGTGCCAGATAAATGCATTGATGGGGTTAAACGCCAGTGCGCGGTCAAAATATTCAATAGCTTCTTCGTTTTTTCCCATCCCGCGCAGGGCGATGGCTTTTGCTGTCATTGCACGGATATTGTTCGGGCTGATTTCCAGCACATGGTCAAAACAGGCGATCGCTTCCTCATACTTCGCAAGCGCATTAAGTGAGTACCCCTTGTTGCTCAGAGCAAACAGAAAATCAGGGTCAATCTCGAGTGCACGGTCAAAACTCCTGATCGCATCCTCGTACCGCTCTACCTTGCGAAGCGTATACCCTTTTTCGTACAGGACCCGTGCGTTGTCCGGGTTGATGGCAAGCGCCCGATCATACCAGATGATTGCATCCTCATGCCTTCCAAGGTAATAGTACGCTTTCCCCTTGTTCGTAAGAGCTGTCGGGTTGGAGGGTTCGGTTACAAGTACCTTATCATAGAATTCCAGCGCATGCTCATAACGACCGACCTTCATTTCCTGATGCGCTTTTTCCAAAAGTTCTGAAATATCCATACCGGTCATGGGATATCTGATCGCCCGGGTGTATAATACTGCACGATCCCATCAGGACACCGGGACACCACAGGATCACCGACGACCACGATGAACTGTTGCCCAGACTGCAAGAAGTATCCCGGTTTCCATGATTACAATACCGGCACCGAAACCGCTTTCTTGCGAGTGTGACTGTGAAGGGGGAGGCAAAACCGTCGTTGTCACGGGAGAAGTTGGTACCGGTGATGGCAGCGCCATTAATGGCATCGATGTTATAACCGGGACCGTTGCATGTTCTGTGGGGCGGAGCGTACCCGATACCCCTCCTGATACTGAAACGCTGGATAAGCCCGGATTTGTCAGGTAAACAGACAGGGTACTGAACTGATGCCCTGCCAATTGTGATTTGTCCACCGGGTCGGTGACAACATAGACCGTATATGTCCCGTAATCAAGCCGGTTGTTCAACCGCGAGGTGTCCCAATGGTAGACCCACGTCTGGTCGCTGTCCACATCCACCGTAGTGAATGCGCCTTGGTCTGCACGCTTTGTGACGTCATTGAGCGGCACACCGTTTGCCGGGAGGTTTGGGCCCGTAAGGAACAGGTAAACAGAATCACTGCTGTAAGAGACCCCGTGAAGATTGATCGTCTCCCCCATCGCTGCTTCGATCGTATCAGACGCAGCGGATACGGGTGCCGCCATCCATAATACCGCCAGTACTACAAGGGCGGTGACGACCACCCCACAACCGGGAGCGCGGTGTTTGTACCGGAGAGCCATTTTCATACTCCTGATATAGATTAAACTGCCGGCAGGTTTATAGATATACCAGTCTGCCAGCTGCACATGATACCAAACCAGAGGATGCAGGCAGGTAATACATACCCTTGCGGGACTAATGATGAGTGAGATTTCTTTACCAGACAACCAGTATTTCGGGAAGTCGCTGGATTACTAGAGTTATTTTGATTGAACCAAACTAAAAAGAACAGGTATCAGGAGATAATTAATAATCACCAATGCTCCATGAAAATAAAAGGGAATTTCTCAGATGTCTGCAAAAGCATTACTTGTTGTTGCTATCATCGTGGTTATCGGACTGTTCTACCTCCTCGATATTTCCGCTTCGCCTTCTGTTGATTTGAGCTCGCAGGGAACCTCTCTTAAACCTGTCGAGATCCGGACATATCAGGGAGAACGCCTGTCTTCAATAAACGATTTCCATGAGAACTCGATCCACGGGACTCAAGTCGTCAGCGAGGAGAATTACCTTCTCACTGTAGACGGTTTCGTGAATACACCCCTCTCGTACCCCTATGAGAAAGTCCTGAGTAATCACACCCGTTACACCAAGCGTGTCACCCTTCATTGCGTGGAGGGTTGGGACGCAACAATCCTCTGGGAAGGTGTACTTGTACGGGACCTGCTTAAAGAAGCCGGTGTCCGTTATGGCGCAACAACGGTTATCTTCCATGCCCACGACGGGTATACAACCTCGTTTCCGGTTGATTATTTCATGACCCATGACATCATCATGGCATACCGGATGAACAATGTGACCCTTCCCGCAGAACGGGGTTTTCCTTTCCAGCTTGTTGCGGAAGATAAATGGGGGTACAAATGGATCAAGTGGATCGAGCGTATCGAATTGTCGGATCAGACCGGGTACAGGGGATACTGGGAACAGCGGGGTTACTCCAACCTTGGCGATCTGAACCGGAGTTTCTTTGCGTGAGAGGATTTGAAGTGAACATGGTACAGGTAAACAGAAGCCCGGCAGCTCCTCGTACCTGGGCCATTGTCCCTTGGGCATAATCAAGAGGAGTCAAGTAACTAACAAGACACAAGAGAGGGGAATGTGATGTTGGTATCTGGAAAGAACAGATGTATTATTGCATGGCTGTTGGCCGGAGTTTCCATCTTGCTTGTCCTGACAGGATTTGGGATCACCCGGTACGAGGTTATCACCCCGCTCACGCTGGGATTACTCGATAAAGCTGTCTCCTACAAAATCCATGTGCTGTTATGGGGGCCTTTTCTGATCCTTGTTGTGCTCCATGTGTACTTGAATACATCACTAAAGAAGAGATCCTGATATATATCTTACTAGGAACGCGAATCGCTTATGGGCGCTGATGACAAAGAAAAACCAGCATACAAACGTTCCCTTGGCCTTTTTGAGCTGGTCAGCCTCGGAGTCGGTGGTACGATCGGATCCGGTATATTCGTTGTGCCGGGGATAGCAGCCGGAATCTCCGGCCCTGCATCTCTTATCGCTTGGCTTATTGTTGCGGTGTCTGCTGCCTGTGTGCTGCTCTCCCTTTCCTTCGTTGTATCCCGGTTTACGACATCGGGAAGTTTTTATAATTTATTTGCTACTGTTTTCGGTTCCCGCGTCGCAGTACCCCTCATCATCCTCTATATCGTTTCTTCGCTATTTGGTGTAGCTGCGATCGCCGCAGGAATCGGGCAGTACATGACATATTTCGGAGTACCCGAGGTGCTTATCATCGAAATGGGGATTATCACCGCATTCTGCTGTCTTAACTGCATCGGCATCTCCCAATCCACGCTTGCGGAAAATATCCTTACGACACTGAAGATCATCCCGCTCGTCCTCATCGCCCTTCTGCTGCTGCCTTTTATTCGCGCTGATAATTTTGTCCAGATATCCCCCCTGACCACAGCAGCACTCCTTTCAACCGTGATTATTGTATACTGGCCGTTCACCGGATTTGAGATCAGTGCAATACCTGTAGAAGAGACCAAAGACCATACCCTGGTTGCACGGTCGCTTGTGCTGGTAATGATCATTGTCGTTTCTGTATACCTGCTCCTCAATATTGCACTGATCGGCAGCGCTGGTACTGTTGTCCTTGCTGCATCACCCGCACCTATTGCCACTGCTGCATCAAAACTATTCGCAAATGCCGGCCTCATTGTGGCTTTTATCGGGATCGTCGCGATGCTTTCGGCACTCAATGCGTATATAATCGGAACTTCGAGAGTGCTGCAGAATATTTCATCTCAGTTCTCGGTACCCCACCTGATGAACCTCTCACATCGTGGCACTCCGGTTGCCGCACTTGTCACCGGTTGCATGATAAGTGCCGGACTCCTTCTCTTTTCCAACCATTTTGATGAACTGGCGAGTATTTCGGTCATCACAACGCTCATCCCCTACATTTTTTTCTGCCTTTGTGCATGGGTGCTTGTTCCCCAGACCAGATTCCGTATTATTTCAATGACAGGGGCGACCTCCACCACCATGATCCTCGTCCTTTTTTTTCTCGTGAAATAAAAATATCCCGTTGATGGGGTTGCCATCAGGAATAACTCCAGAAGATTTTCCCTTTGTGGCAATTACCCTCGCCCTTATTGCCACATGGCTGATCCTGTACTATGCAGCCCACATCCAGCGCATTCTCGGCGAGGTTGTAACCGATATCATGGGCAAGGTGCTCGGGATGCTTCTCGCTACGATTGCCATCAAGGTCATCTGGCATTAAAGCGCTAAACCCGATCGCCGAATAGGGTGCGTCACCAGCTGCCGGAGGGCACGTTTCTTTTTACCCGTCGGGGATTGTGCAAACTGGTGCGGGGAAAAAGGGCATGCTGGCGGTTATCACAGGTCTGTTGCGAGGATCGGGTGTGGTTATACAGTTTCCATCGAAGGGATCATCTGTGCTTTTTCAATGAGAAGACTTCGACCATATGGTGGGGGTGATAGCGTATCTTTGCCTCGCGGAGCCCGGCAACGCCGAGGTCACTTTCGCGGTTAATATAGGTAAAATTTTTTGAAAGCACGTGAGCGGTTTCGGCATTGATCGCCTTGTAGATCCCTTCACAGTCAGGAAGCCCTTTTTCAAAATGCACCAGTGCAGTGTCTGCATTGAGCGGTTCAAACAAAGTCATTGCACCGATGTTTTTATCGACCCGTATGATCAGGCCGGAAAGTCCCAGTTCTATGAAATGATCGACTGCATAAAATATCGCTTCTTTTTCATGGGCGAGAACAGGATCGCCCTCGCATCCTTTCCATTCGCACCATTTCACAAGGAATGATTTTACTTCATCACAGTTTTCTGCCGTGATCGGTTCGACTGAATAGGCGCAGTTTTTCCTGAACCTGTTGAGCTGCCGACGGATATTGAGATAGCTGCCCCCGGAGAGGTCAGCAAGGTCCCGTGCATCATACACATACTCGAAGTGGTTACGGTCCGGGATGATAGTGAGATCCGGGCAGAAAGACTGGATCCATATAGATGTCTCCGGCCCGATGAGTACCACCGGCTCATCATCACTTTCCCTGCAGGCAAGCCTGATGACCTCTTTGACAAGGTCTGCATCACGGGGACCAACAGGGGGACGGAACCGGGTTGTCCCATCAATCGTGCTCGACAAAATCACCGAGCCGTTGACAGCCGCGTACCGGTAATTGGCGTAATGGTTCCAGCATACCATGTTGGTGAAGGTGTTGTCACTGTGCGTCTGGGGATACCGGGCATAATGATCGGAAAAGAAGGTGCGATCCTGCAGCGTGACCGGCCTGAAATCATCGATTGTGAGCATCTATTTCTCCGTATCATAGAGAAGGGGAACATATCCCTTCATGTGCTGGAACCCCAGCGGGAGATAAAATTTCTCTGACCCGGGTTCAGCAATAAGCCCAATCCACCCCAGACCGCGTACCCGGCATTCCTTAAGGAGGAGCGCAACAATCCTGCGGCCGATACCACTCCGCTGGTATCGTGGGAGAACGACGAGATCCTGGATGTAACCATCAGATACCCCGTCAGAAAGCACCCTACCCATTCCGACTGCGGACCCGGTTGCCGGATCGATTGCTACGGCAAATAGGAGACTCCCGGAAATCAGGGAGGGAATGCCGGCAGGATCGTATTCATCCTTCCACCAGCCGCCTGCGCGGTACAGGTCAATAATCTGATCGGTGTCCCATGCCTCTATTAACCGGACTTCTATGTTGTGTGCCGTGGTATCACGAGCCTGATAGATGAGAGCGCAGGGGCATATTCGGTTTTCATAGTTTTCTTCCGGTCCACCTTGATGACAGGCGTTGGGATCAGGGTCATTTTCCGTCAGGTTTGGTTGTCAACCCATGAATCGCGGTATCGACAATTGCCCCGAGTTCAGCTACACCCCAGTGTTCCGAATTGAGAACCATATGGTAGATAGAAAGATCGTTTAGATCGATGTCATAATAGGAGTGGTACCTCCCTGCCTCACACCGCTCCCGTTCGATAGTAATCGCTGTCGCGGTTTTTTCATCTGCGACATGGTCGCGGGAGATAATTCTCTTAATCCTGCACCCGATTGGCGCAAAGAGCCAGATCTTAAGATCGGCATCACTGACCATCCACCCGGAGAGCCGCCCCTCTACAATGATATTGTCCCGCTTGGCTGCAATCTCTTTCTGGCGGGCGTCGATTATTTTGTCGTAGGACTCATTCTGTTCAGCAAGGCGCCCGAACTCTGCAAGCTCCAGGTTGTGTTCTACTGCGAGCTGACGGAAGACCTCCCCGGCAGAGATCAAGGAAAAATCATGGTGTTCTGCAAGGTACCGTGAAAGCGAGGTGGTGCCGCTGCCGGGCAGCCCGCTCACGGTAATCCTCATCAGATGCCCCCGATGTTGAGGGTTTTCCTGATCACCTGACTGATGGTCAGAGAACAGATCATGTACCAGAGGATCCACGCGGGAATTACCCAGAGTGCCGGATCGTTCAGGTTATGAAGCCCTGCATAGGGCATAATGATGGTGCTGTGGATTTGGCTCATCCGGTAGAGAAGCCAGAAAAAGATTGGAACGGTAATGACGAGAATATATGCCATTGGTTTAAACTGCTGCTGGGACAACTCAAGCTGCTCCTTCATGACCCGGTCTTTCTTTGCCTCCAGCTTCTTGATCCGTTTTTCATCCTGAGATAGTTGCGCCTCGCGGTATTCTGTCTGGAACTGCTTCATCCGCTCCTGTGAAGTGGTCATCTTTTCATAATCGATGGTGTATTTCTGGATGATAGAGGAGTACAAGCCGGTAATTGCAGAAAGAATCACGATAAGGATGAAGAAAGGAATTTTGAATTCCGTAACCAAGGGAGCAAACACTATATCGATGCTCTGACCGACGTAATCGCGGAGCCCGGGAATGCTGTATGAGAACATCATCAGCATCATGAAGATGAGCGCGATGTAGAGACCGTATTTTTCCCAGATCTTTCCAAAATCCATGTAGTCACCTAAGTACGGCTGCCATGTCGTCGGCTGCATGATCGAGCAGGAAATCTGCGTTAATGATTATCTTTATCGTGCAGCCGGTGAGCATTGCATAGGATGCAGCGATCGCGCGGTTGAACTGCTGGTGTTCGGCAATTGCTTTTGAGCCTTCCTTGTCACGGCTTCTTGTCTCATCAGAGAGCCGTCGCATCAGGATCTGGTCATCATCGGTCTCAACAAGGACAATGAGGTCAGGCATGATCTCGTGCAGCACCCATTCGGGAAGCCCTGCAAGATAGCCTTTTGGCGTCTTTACTGATGCATGAGTGTCGACGAGCACGTTGCCGGCGATCTTTGCAATTCCCTGTGCTGCATTCTGCTGTAGGCGCTTCTGCACCGTTTTGTCAAGGGAACGCATCTGGTCACGGTCTTTCACCGTGCCATCTGCCATTGCTACATCAAACATGAATGTCCCGAAATTGATCGACTGGTATTCGATACCTTCCTGTTTTAGCTTTTTGAGTGCCCCATTGACAACCGTCGTCTTTCCAACACCCGGCACTCCGGTGATGATAACCTTTTTTCCGACCATACTTCTCTTCCTGTAATTATTCCTTTCCAAAGAATGTCCGCATGAACGGGTACATCTCCATGATCTGCTGGCTGGCGACCTCTTCGTACAGCCGGTATGTGATGCTCACCGTTAACAGAAGTCCGGTGCCGCTGACGGCACCAATGACCCCGAACATGTTTGCAATCACACTGAGTAGACCGATGAAAACTCCGCCGATTACCGTGACCTTGGGGATATACCGGTCAAGGTACTTCTCAAGTACCTGCGTGTTGCGGCGGTAGCCGGGGATGGACATTCCTGAAAGCTGGATCTGGCGGGCGACATCTTTTGAGTCAAGCCCGGCAGTCTTGATCCAGAACAG
>CAZNIL010000053.1:5993-9234 GCA_964573085.1 uncultured Methanoregula sp. | reverse complement strand
TCAGTAAACACAATAAAGAAGTAAACAAAATAGTGTTACCATGAACGAGAAGAAACTTGGCGAGATTTTGAAGGAAGAAGGAATTGAGAAGGACATCAAGTGCCCGCAGGCGTTTGCGATTGCACAGAAACACAAGGTTTCAAAGAAAGCAATCGGCGACTACTGCACCAGCCACAACATCAAGATCCGCGCCTGCCAGTTAGGCTGCTTCAAATGAGCATTTTCTTAACAGTAGTCCCCGTTTCAAAGGCGGTTGCAGCGGTAAAAAGCCTCGCACGAACGACCGGCGACGATCGCGTCCCGCTGGAACATGCAGGGGGACGTGTGCTTTCCGAAGATATCAGGGCGGATGGCGATATCCCCGGCTTTGACCGTTCGGTGGTGGACGGGTTCGCGGTCCGGGCTTCTGACACGACCGGTGCAGGTGAAGCGATTCCGTCGATACTGCGGTCGCGGGGAAGAGTCGAGATGGGGAAGGCCGATGAGGTGCAACTACAAACCGGGGAGTGCATATACGTGCCCACCGGCGGGGTGCTCCCAAAGGGTGCAGACGCCGTTGTGATGGTCGAGAACAGCGAGGAAGTTGGCGATGAGATCCTCATCAAAAAACCGGTGGCGCACGGTGAGAACGTCCTCATGCACAACGAGGATTTTGCCCGGGGAGATCTTGTGCTCGCCCGCGGAAGGCGCCTCTTTGCACAGGATATCGGCATGCTTGCCGCAGTGGGTTGCAGTACCGTCCCGGTCTTTACCATACCGGTCATCGGGATCATCTCAACGGGAAACGAGCTTGTCCCGGTGACAGAAGTCCCGGCAGCGGGAAAGGTGCGGGACAGCAACTCTTTCATGGCAGGGGCATTTGTGCAGGAGCACGGGTGCACACCGAGATATTACGGGATCGTGAGGGATGACCGCGGTGCCATGCGGGAAACCCTGAATTTGGCAGTTGCAGAATGCGACGCGGTGCTCATCTCGGGAGGCAGCTCGAAGGACGACCGCGATATGACTGCCGCTCTCATCGGTGAACTGGGAGAGGTGATGATTCACGGAATTGCCATCGCTCCGGGAAAACCGACAATCATCGGGAGCTGTAGTGGAAAACCCGTCATCGGGCTCCCCGGGCATCCGGCATCGGCGTTCATCGTGCTCATTGCAATCGTGCGGCACCTGCTCGATGGCATGACCGGCACTGCGGCACCGGTACAGAAGACGGCAAGGGCCCGGCTCACACGAAACGTCCCGTCGACCCGTGGCAGGGAGGACTACGTGCGGGTGCAGCTTGAAAACGGTGCGGCAACCCCGCTCTTTGGCAAGTCGGGGCTGCTGAACACCCTGGTCCAGAGCAACGGGGTTATCCGAATTCCTGCAGAGAGCGAGGGGATCGAAGAAGGCGAACTGGTGGAGGTATGGCTGTGGTGAAGCGGTACCTGAAGGTAACATCTCTTGCCGATGCTGTTGCCCTCCTGAAAACCTCGTTTGCCTGCGCCCCTTCTGTCAGGCAGGTGCCCCTTGAGGACGCTGCCGGGCGGATCACGGCCGGACCGGTCATCGCACGCTATTCGGTGCCCGAAATCCACCTTGCGGCAATGGACGGGATTGCAGTCCGGAGCGATGATACGGCAGGGGCAAGCGAACAGCGTCCGGTGACGCTTGCCGGTGCGGTACGGGTGAACACGGGCAATGTCGTGCCCGCAGGGTACGATGCGGTCATCATGATCGAGGATGTCTGGGCCGACGGTGACCGGTTCACGATCCGTAAGGCGGCTGCCCCATGGCAGCACGTCCGTCCCGCTGGCGAGGACATCGGCGAGTCTGAGATGGTTCTGCCCTCCCGGCACCGGATCCGCCCGCACGAGCTCGGGGCGCTTGCCGCGTACGGGATAACAGGACTGGATGTCATTTCGGTAAAAGTCGGGCTCATCCCGACCGGGAGCGAGCTGGTCGCCCACGGTTCCCGCCCGGCGCCGGGACAGGTGGTAGAGAGCAACACGGTGATGGCGGCGGCACTGCTCTCCTCGCTTGGCGCCACCTGCACGCGGTACGCGATGGTCAGGGACGACCCGGCACAGATCCGTGATGCGGTACAACGGGCAGTTGCAGAGAACGAGATCGTCATCATCTCAGCAGGCTCTTCCGCAGGTACACGGGATTACACTGCGGACGTGATTGCGGATCTCGGTGAGGTGCTCGTCCACGGGATTGCGATAAAGCCGGGCAAACCGGCGATTATCGGCAGGATCAGCGGCAAACCGGTGATCGGGATGCCGGGCTACCCGCTCTCGGCACTCACCGTCCTGCGCGAGATTGTAACCCCCCTGCTCGGGCTGTACGGGCTTGAACACCCTGCCCCCGGAACGGTCAGCGGCCGGCTGACGACGACCATCCACAAGGAGATCGGAACGGACGAATTCGTTTTGTGTGCTGCAGGCTCCGTAGGCGGGCACTGGGTGCTCTCATCGCTCTCGCGGGGAGCGGGGGTGCAGATGAGCGCGGTGCGGGCAAATGCATACCTCAGGATCCCTGCAGACACCGAAGGGTTCGAAGCCGGGGAAACCGTCACCGCGACACTCATGGTGCCAGGAGCGGAATCAGAGCGGGCGCTGCTCATCACCGGCAGCCACGATCCGGTGCTCGATTGCCTTGCCGATATGCTCCGGGGCAGCGATATCGACCTCCATTCCACGCATGTGGGAAGCATGGGCGGCATCCTCGCATTGAAAAATGACGAATGCCACGCAGCGCCCATGCACCTGCTTGGAACCGACGGTACGTATAACACGGAATACCTGAAAAAATACATTCCCGAAACAGGCCTTGTCCTTCTCTGTGTTGCGGGCAGGCAGCAGGGGATCGTTTCGCGGGACGGCATCACGTTCAATGACCTCCGGAACCACACGTTCATCAACCGCCAGAAGGGATCGGGTACGAGGATGCTGCTTGACTACGAGCTTAAAAAAGCGGGGATTGGCCCGTCAGAAATCCGCGGGTATGACCGGGAGGCGACCACGCACCTTGCCGTCGCACTTGCGGTAAAATCCGGTGAGGCGGACGCGGGGATGTGCGTCTGGTCCGCGGCAAAAGCGCTCGGGCTCTCCTTTGTCCCCGTGGCACAGGAGCGGTACGAGCTTGCGGTCCGGAAGTCCCACATGGATGACCCGCGGGTGGCGGCCCTCTGCGCTGCGATTGCTTCGCCTGCGTTTAAGGACATCCTTGGCCGGCTGGGGGGCTACGATACTACGGA
>CAZNIL010000053.1:2209-5893 GCA_964573085.1 uncultured Methanoregula sp. | reverse complement strand
ACCCCGTCAATGTCCCACGTGTTGTAGCCAAAGACCGGTTTTTTTAATTTCAGTGCAATCGCGATCTCGGAGAGCGTCCCGTACTTCCCTCCGACAGCGATGACCGCATCGGCGGACTGTACCAGCACAACGTTGCGCGAGTACCCCATCCCGCTCCGTATGCGGATATCGAGACTGGTGTTGCCGTCTCCCATGTCAGGAAGGATGCCTACCGTTGTCCCGCCCTGCTCCTTTGCCCCTTTGCATGCCGCCTCCATCACACCGCCCATCCCGCCGCAGACAAGCGTCCCGTGGTTTGTGGCAACAAGGCGGCCCACCTCCTGCGCCGCCGCGTACTCCTCCGGCGTGCAATCGGCGGCACCGATCACTGCAATCTGCATACTAGTGCATCAAACGGGATGCATAAAGAACTGCGCGATTTTGTTCACGATAATTACTTTGTGCTCAGAGATCAACATTTTAAAACACGCATGGGCACGCACGCCCGTGATTTGTGAGGGGCAACGTGAAGGAAGTCGCAGCGAACTTTGACCTGAAAAGCATCGAACAGGGAGTGCGGGAATACTGGCGCACCCATGATACCTACAAAAAAGTAAAGGACCTGCACCGACACGGCAGGCCCTTCTTCTTTGTCGATGGCCCGCCCTATACCACCGGGCACATCCACCTCGGCACTGCATGGAACAAGATCATAAAAGACAGTATCCTGCGCTACTACCGGATGAACGGGCGCGATGTAATCGACCGTGCGGGCTACGACATGCACGGGCTGCCCATTGAAGTCAAGGTGGAGCAGGCGCTGGGCTTCAAATCCAAAAAGGATATCGAGACGTTCGGCATCCAGCCATTCATTGAGAAGTGCCGGGAGTTCGCGATAAAAAACAAGCTGCTCATGGACGCACAGTTCGAGAACCTTGGCGTATGGCTCGACTTTGAAAACGCCTACCAGACCGTGAAGCCCGGGTATATCGAAGCGGCGTGGTGGACGCTTGCCCGTGCCGATGAGAAGGGGATGCTCGAACGCGGGCACCGTGTCGTGAACTGGTGCCCACGGTGCGAGACGGCGATCGCTGACGCCGAAGTGGAGTACTGGGACGAGACCGACCCCTCGATCTTTGTCAAGTTCCCCCTCACCGGAAAAGAGGACGAGCACCTCGTCATCTGGACAACAACACCGTGGACGCTCCCGGCAAACGTCGCGGTAGCGGTTGCAAAGGACTTCATCTACGCAAAAGTAAAGGCTGTCAAGGGTGGCAAAGAGGAGATCCTCTGGATCGCTGACGACCTCGTGGAGAGCGTTCTCAAAAAGGGGCGGTACAAGGATTATACCGTGCTCGACAGACAACCGGGTTCCGCACTTGTCGGGTGGGAGTACGACTCCCCGCTCGCGGACTTTGTCCCGCTCCAGAAGGAGATCCGGCACCGGGTCGTGCCCGCGGATTTTGTTGCCATGGAGAACACCGGCATGGTGCATATTGCTCCCGGGCACGGCTGGGACGACTTCGTGCTGGGAACAAAGGAAGGTCTCGACATTGTCTGCCCGGTTGACGGGGCAGGTCGTTTCAAAGACGAGGCAGGCAGGTTTGCCGGGAAATTTGTCAAGGACGCGGATGCAGACGTGCTCGCGGCACTCGGGGACAGGCTGATGGCAAAGGCATCGGTCGTCCACCGGTACGGGCACTGCTGGCGGTGCAAGACCCCGATCATCTTCAGGGCGACCTCCCAGTGGTTCATCAGGGCTGCGGAGATGCGCGACAAAATGCTTGACGAAGTCGCCAAGGTCACGTGGTACCCCGAATGGGCAGGCAGCGCACGGTTCTACGACTGGATCAAGGAAGCCCGGGACTGGTGCATCTCCCGGCAGCGGTACTGGGGCATCCCGATACCTGTCTGGGTATGCGGGAAATGTAACACGTACCGGGTCATCGGTACGATCCGCGAACTTGAAGATGTAAGCAAACAATCCCTCGAAGACCCGCACCGCCCGTACGTGGACAGCGTGACCTTCCCGTGCACCTGCGGGGGGACGATGAAGCGTGTCGAGGACATCTTCGATGTCTGGTTCGATTCCGCGGTCGCTTCGTGGGCCACCCTCGGGTACCCGGGGAATACGGAGCAGTTCGAAAAGCTCTGGCCGGCAGAGTTCATCACCGAGGGACAGGACCAGACACGGGGCTGGTTCTACTCGCAACTCGGCGCAAGCACGGTCGCATTCGGCAAAGCGCCCTACAAAAGCGTGCTCATGCATGGGTTTGCGCTGGATGCCGAGGGCAAGAAGATGTCAAAGAGCTTCGGGAACGTAGTGACGCCCGAAGAGGTCATCGCAAAGGTCGGGGTGGACGTGCTCCGGCTCTACGTGCTCTCGTCATCGGCACCGTGGGACGACCTCAAGTTCAACTGGGAGGGCGTCTCGACTATCAACCGTGCCGCAAACATCCTCTGGAACGTGTACCGGTTCCCGCTCCCGTACATGATCCTCGACCGGTTCGACCCGGTAACGGAAAACGGTATATGGAACGGGACGTATGTCAGGGCAAACCTGCACCTCATGGCGGACGAGGACCGCTGGATCGTCTCGAAGGTCTGTTCGCTTGCCGCACAAGTCGATGCTGCCATGAAGGAGTGTAACCTTCACAAGGCGACCCGGGCGATCGTTTCGTTCGTCCTTGACGACCTCTCACGCTGGTACGTCCAGCTCGTCCGGGAGCGGATGTGGCTCGAAGGCGAGTCCGTAAGCAAGCGCCATGCGTACGAGACGATCTACTTCGTCCTTCGCCGGCTGACCGGGATCCTCGCGCCCTTCTGCCCGCACATCGCCGAGACCATCTACGGGAACCTGCGGTGCAGCAATGACCCTGAGAGCGTGCACCTGCTCGACTGGTTCGCCGGCGATGCGGCGCTCGCCGACAATGCGCTTGAAGCGGACATGACCTGTGCCCAGTCCTTTGACGAGGCGGCGGCGAATGCCCGGCAGGCCGGCAAACGGAAGCTCCGGTGGCCGGTGGCGGAGTGCGTGGTCGTGACCGGCGCGGGCAGCGTGCTGGACGCAATAACCCGCCTGAACGCCATCTGCCGCGAGCGTGCGAACAGCCGGAAGGTCACGGTGATCGACGGGCGGTGGGACCGGATTGGCTGGAAGGCCGAGCCGGTCATGAAGGTGCTCGGCCCGGCATTTTCGAAGGACTCCCCGAAGGTCAAGGCTGCAATCGAGGGCGCTGACGGCACAACGCTGAAGGCGACGCTCGATACTCTCGGTACCGCAACGCTCACATCCGGATCCGACACGTTCGAGATCACGCCGGCGCACGTGACGTTTTCTGAGCAGTTGCCGTTGAATATCTTCTCCGCTCCCATGAAAGACGCAACCGTGTATGTCGATGTGGCACTCTTCCCGGACCTTGAAGCAGAAGGGTATGCCCGCGAGGTTATCCGCCGGGTGCAGGAGATGCGCCGTCAGCTCGATCTTGCCGTCGAGGACTTCATTACCGCGGACGTCATGGTCGGCGATGCCCGGGTCTGCGACCTGATCCGGGTCACATGGCACGACGGGATCGCAGACGAAGTCCGGGCCCGGTCGCTCGTTATCCGGGAGAGCGGTGAGCCTCCAACTGCTTCCGGCACAAGGCAGCTGGAAAAAGACTGGGATGTCGAGGGTGTGCCGATGACAATTGGGATCTCACGGGC
>CAZNIL010000053.1:0-2109 GCA_964573085.1 uncultured Methanoregula sp. | reverse complement strand
AAAAATGCCTGCCCCTCTGGCGATGTGAACAGGGGCGGGTCATCGTCGATTGTGACACTGCTCCGGATCGCTTGTACTTTTTCTTTTGTTATCGGATTGAAACCTTCCTTCTCCGCTGTTTTCTTATACACAAGCACGCCCCGCCGCTGCCATGCCGGTGTCTTTGCGAGGTTGACTCCCCGTGCATGCATGAAGTCGTGGAGTTCGCTCGCGGGCATCCCTTTGAGCTGTGCTGCTGCCTGCCGGGGTTTCATGCCGTCGGCGATCAGCGCCTGCTGGCAGTAGCCGTTCAAATGGTTCCTCCATGCCTCGTCCTGCCGGTTCACAAGGTACTCGATGATATAGTCCGGAGTCGCGGGGATGGTGCGGGCGTCAAACGCGATCGGCTCGGCGCATTCAAGCGCGAGGGTGAGCGCACTTGCCGCAAACGATGCAGCTACCGAATCGATCTTCTCCACTCTTCCCGAGAACGGGAGTTTGGGGAGGTACAGGCTGATCTCATCGGAGAACGTGTACGCAAACTCCGGAGAGAGACCGCTGTCAGCCACGAGGCACCGGCAGACTGCACTCATCGCATGGGAGAACCGGGCGTCAAACGGCTTTGCAAGGCCCAGCAGGTGGGCGAGCCGGTGGAATGCCCGCCCGTCAAGACGCACAATCACCGGCGGGACGGTGGTGATCGAGGCAAAGAGTTCACGGTTTTCCATACGGCGACCAGTGCAGGCAACTGGAGAAAAAGAGACAGGTATTGTGCCCGCAATACCACGGGCTCAATCCAGCGGCGCTGCCGTGGTGAATGCACCGGGCAGGTGGCGGATGAGCACGATATCATCAATTGCGGAGATGATGCGGTACGGGATCTTCAGGCCTTTGAAGTTCTTTAAGTCGACCAGCTGGTCATTGACCTTGCCGACGACAATCGCATCAATCTTTTTCTGGTCCACATCGAGAAGGACATCTTCGACCTCCCCGACAAACATCCCTTTGTCAGTGTAGATCAGAAGCCCGAAAAGTTCTGTAATCTGGGTCTGCATCGCTATCAGATGAAAGTATATACTATAATGGTTAAAAAGATAATCCTTTCATTATGGACGGGTCATTTCGGATCGGACGGCTTTTTGGGATCCCGATCCAGGTACATTTCACATTTTTTTTAATCATCCCGGTCTTTGCATGGATCATCGGGACTGACATTACCTATGCCATCGATTTCGTCACGGCCACGTTGGAAATGTTGTCCCCTGTTTCCTTTGACACGTCCCTGATCACTGCCGGTTTTATGCCCTATATCCTTGGGACGGTCATCTCGCTGGGGCTCTTTGCCGGGGTGCTTATCCACGAGCTTGCCCATTCTATCGTCGCGCGGCGCAACGGGATACGGATCAACAGCATCACGCTGCTGATATTCGGGGGGGTTGCGTCTATGGAGGACGGGCTCCCCGACCCGCGTGTGGAGCTGCCGATGGCGCTTGCGGGCCCCCTTACCAGCCTTCTTGTCGGGCTCATCTGCATCAGCATTGTGTATGCGATCCCTGCGGTCGTAACAAATACGGCAGTCGCCGGCCTGATCATGTTTGTCTTTGGCTATCTCGGCATACTCAACATCGTCCTCTTTGTCTTCAACCTCCTGCCTGCATTTCCGATGGACGGCGGCAGGGTGCTGCGGGCATGGCTTGCAAAACGGATGCCGCTGCACCGCGCCACCCGGATCGCCGCCGATGTAGGCAAGGGCTTTGCCGTCCTGTTCGCCATCATCGCGATCGTCGGTTTCAACCCCCTGCTCCTTGTCATTGCATTCTTCATCTATATCGGGGCGAGCCAGGAGACCGTTGCGGTAAAATATAATGTCCTTTTAGAGGACGTGCGGGTGGGGGGCATCATGAGCAGCCCGGTGATGACCGTTGCGCCTACGCTGCCGGTCACCAAAGTGATCGAAACGATGTACGCAACCAAACACCTCGGCTTCCCCGTCACCGAGCATGACGTGCTGGTGGGCATGGTGACGGTGGCAGACGTGCAGAAGAAGTCCGCGATCGACCGGGATGCGATGCAGGTGCGCGACGTGATGAGCCGGGACGTGATCGCAGTCACTCCCGACACGCCGGTGAC
>CAZNIL010000052.1:0-9769 GCA_964573085.1 uncultured Methanoregula sp. | reverse complement strand
CGATCTATACACCAAAAAAGTTATCGAAGAAGGCACGGTATATCTGAATTTTTTTCTTAAAAAAATCATTTGCATTGGCACATTTAGGAAGGCGAGGGGGCTCTTTATACCTTCACCGCCGCGATATTCAATTTAAAAAAATCAGATATTGATCTTCCTTCCGCTCGCGTCCCTGTGGTAATGCCCGAATTCACTTTTATGCAACAGTTCCCCGGAAAATACCGGGCCGTCGCGGCAGACACGGAGTCCCGCGGGGTCAATGCAGCACGAGCCGCAGACACCGACGCCGCATTTCATGTACCGGTGGAGGGAGAACTCGGTCCGGTTCTCTATCCCGATCTCGGTGACTTTTGTAAGCACGGCCCGCATCATGACTTCCGGTCCGCATACAGCAATGCGGTCATACGAGCCAAGGTTCAAATCATCGATCAGTTCCGGCACAAAACCCTTAATTCCCATCGACCCGTCATCGGTCGCGATCTGGAGGTCAGTACATTCATCGAGCTGGTCAACAAAGAGGAGTTCCTGTTCCGTGCGGGCGCCGAGCAAAAACGTCATGACCAGGTCGGACCTGGCAAGCGGGAGAAGAGGTGCAGCCCCAACCCCGCCGGCGATCGCGAGCATCTTCTCTCCTCGTACAAAGCCGTTGCCAAACGGCCCGCGGATGCCAATCTGGTCACCGGCATCTAATCCACACAGGGCAGAGGTTGCATCTCCGACTTTCTGCACGGCTATCGAAGCGTCCGAGGTAAGGGCCAGGGGGATCTCATCCACACCGGGCACCCAGACCATCACAAACTGTCCCGGGGTAAACGGGAACTGCCGGTCATAGAAAAATGTGGTGACGGATGGCGATTCCCCTTTTTTTTGCGTGATGGTTACCGGGACGGGAAGCCCGGTGTCTTGTGCATCAGCCATGGGCGCACCCGATGATCTCTTCAACCCCGCACCCATCCTTTGCATAGAGTTCTGCGCTTATTGTTTCAAAGATGCGGATGTTATCTGCAACGGCACTCCCTATTTCAACGGCTCGCGCTCCTGCCATCATCATCTCCACAACGTTGTCAGCGCTTAGGATCCCGCCACACCCGATGATGGGAATTTTACATGCCTCGTAGAGCTCGTACACGCACCGTACTCCAACAGGAAAGATTGCTGTTCCCGAGAGCCCGCCATACCGGTTGCCGAGCACCGGGCGGCGGAGGCCGGTTGATATCCGCATTGCTTTTATCGTGTTGATTGCGACAATCGCGCTCGCACCACCGCGTTCCGCGGCCTTTCCAATCGCAGTGATATCGGTCACATTCGGGGTGAGTTTTACCCATGTCGGGACACCCGTCGAACTGACGGAACGGGTACATGCTTCGACAAGTTTTGGATCGGTACCGATCGCCGCCCCGTAACCTTCCGCGTGAGGGCAGGAGAGGTTCAGTTCAAAGCCCGCGACGCTTCCTTTGAACCACCCCGCAACGGTGGCAAACTCTTCCGGGTTTCCGCCAAAGATACTCGCGACCACAGGTTTTCCTGCAAGGGGTGCAATCTCTTCCACAAAGTCCATTGAAGGGTTCGGCAACCCCATCGCGTTGAGGAGTCCGTCATCGAGAACCGCAACGCAGGGCCCGGGGTGCCCGTCTTTGGGAACGGGGCCAATCGACTTGGTCACCACTCCCCCGGCTCCAAGCGAGAGCATACGGGAAAGCGATGCCCCGGTTGTTCCCAGCACGCCAGCAGCAAGGACCAGGTGATTCTTCAATGCCACCCCACCCACGGTCACCGGGCCTGGCCTGATCAAAACCATTCACAAGGAAATGGTCGTTATTTATTATTAGCATACCCATAGTGAGATCAGAATGGTGCGTCTCGCGGTGATGGGAGTCGGACGGGTGGGCGGCGAGGTCGCATATCTTGCAGCATCACTGGGAATTGTGGATGAACTGGTCCTTTACGATTGCGCACCAACCGTCTTAAACGCGCAGGTGCTTGACCTGCGCCAAACCGGCCTCGCGACAGCGATCAGCACCGACAAAAACGATATCAGGGACGCGGACATCTGCGTCTTTTCTGCAGGGCTGCCGCGTGATCCCACGATAAAGACCCGCGCTGACCTCCTTGACGCAAATCTCCCCACGGTCCATGAATGTGCCGCGCTCTCAAAAGGATTTTCCGGTGTCCTTATTACGGTCACCAACCCGATGGACGTAAACAATTATTACCTTCAAACAAAGACCGGCATCCCCCGGGAGCGGTGTATCGGGTTTGGCGGACAACTCGACAGTGCACGGTTCTCGCTCGCGCTCAAAAGTCGGGGGATTACCGGGTTTTCGTTCGTGATAGGAGAGCATGGTGAGCACCAGGTGCCGCTCTTTTCAACGCTCTCCCAACCGGTCCCCGAACCCATGCGGGATGAGATCCTCACAGAAATCCGTGGAACGAGCATGGAGATCATCAAAGGCAAGGGCGGAACGGTCTTTGGCCCCGCGCTGCATATCGTTCACCTGATCCGCATGGTACTTGAAGATGCACGCGAGCTGGTCACGAGCTCCTGTGTCCTCGGCGGGGAGTACGGCATACGCGGGTGCTCACTCGGTGTTCCTGCGAGGATTGGCAGGGAGGGCATCCATGCCATCGAGGAGTGGCGGCTTGATGCATGGGAGCAGGCACATATGGACGAGGCAGGGCGATTTGTAAGCGAACTCTGCAGGAAAGCGATCTCCTGATATGGCAACACAGTCAGCAAAGCCGGAAACGTGCAGCATGAATACCCCCTCCACGCTGGATTCCTTCGGGAGTGTATCGCTTGCGATCAACCAGGTTGAATACAGCAATTCTCCTGACGGGCCGATCATTCATATATTCGGGCGCGGGCCGGACAAAAAAGCCGTCCGGCTTGATGTCACGAGTTTTAAACCCTATTTTTACGTGCCGGAACATGAAGCCGCGCAAAAACCTCTTCCCCCGCAGGCAACCCTTGAACCAGACACCATATATCGCTCGATCCGTAACGAACCGCTGCGCCGGCTCTATACCCAGCGCCCGGGCGATGTGCGCGATGTGCGTGACCGGTACCGCCACTTCGAGGCAGACATCCCGTTTGCGACCCGGTTCATGATCGATTCCGGGCTGACGGGAGGTGTGACGGCACCGTCATTGACTGTGGATTACCACGACCTCAGGCCGGCGGATGTGGACGCCCCTGCCCGGCTCTGTATCATGGATATTGAGTGTGAAGACGAACGGGGATTTCCCGATCCGCAGCGTGATGCAATCACCTGCATCACATGCCATGATTCGTTTGAGAACGACTATACGACATTCCTGTTTTCTGCAAAGGGCATACCTCTGGACATCACAGAAAAGGAAAAGAGCGGGGGGCTGCCCAACGGGTGCTTCCAGAAAAACATCCATACCGTCTGCATCTTTACCGAAGAGACTGCAATGCTCAAAGCGTTCACGGCATATATTGTAGCGCGCGACCCTGATGCACTCTCCGGCTGGAACTTTGTTGACTTTGACATGCCCTACATCACGGGCAGGATGGAGAAACTTGGGCTCTCTTCGTCAAGCCTCGCCCGCCTGCCCGGTATGACCGAGAGAAATGCATTGCGGGGCAGGGCGCTCTTTGACCTGCTGACCGGTTACAAGAAGATGCACTCCACACTGAAAGAATCGTACCGGCTCGACGCAGTTGCTGAAGAGGAACTGGGCGAACGCAAGGTCCGCTACACCGGCACACTCTCCGATCTCTGGAAGAAGCAGCCGGCACTCCTCGTGGAATACAACTTCAAAGACGTCGAACTCTGCGTTTCGATCAACAAAAAGGACAATATCATCGAATTCTACCGCGAGATCGCCAGATACGTGGGTTGCCCGCTCGACAAGACGCTTAACTCAAGCAGCGTCATCGATGTTTATATCCTGCGCAAAGCCTCGGGGACGTATGTTCTGCCCTCCAAAGGGTTTGCCGCGTCCGAGGAGTTTGAAGGGGCGACCGTATTTGAACCGAGCAAAGGAGTGCGGGAAAATGTCGTAGTTCTTGACTTAAAATCGCTGTACCCGATGGCGATGATGACGATCAATGCTTCGATGGAGACCAAGGATCCCGCCGGTGAACTCGTGGCTCCCAATGGCATACGGTTCAAAAAACACCCCGACGGGCTGACAAGGAGTATCATCTCCGAACTGCTCAAGGAACGGGACGAAAAAAAGGCGCTGCGCAACACGTTCCCGTTTAGTTCTCCGGAGTATGTCATGTATGACATGCAGCAGAACGTACTCAAGGTGATCATGAACACCTACTACGGCGTATCGGGGTACACCCGGTTCCGGCTCTTTGACCGGGAGATCGGGGCTGCGGTGACATCGGTGGGAAGGGCGATCATCGAACATACCCGGCGTGTCATCCAGCAGCAGGGCTACACCGTGATCTACGGGGACACGGACTCCTGCATGGTGCAGCTCCCGCCGCTTGACCGCGAACGGACCATCGGGACTGCAAAGGCGATAGAAAAGCAGTTGAATGAGAGTTATTCCGGGTTCGCAAAACAGGAGCTCAACGCCGATATCCATTATTTTTCGATCAAGTTCGAAAAGATATATGCACGGTTCTTCCAGGCAGGAAAAAAGAAGCGGTATGCCGGGCAGCTGGTCTGGAAGGAAGGAAAAGACGTCAACGAGATCGACATCGTCGGCTTTGAGATCCGACGGAGCGACACCCCGCAGATCACCAAAATCGTCCAGATGAAAGTGATGGAACTGATCCTTTCAGGTGCAGGATATCCCGAGGTCAAGGCGTTCCTTTCCGATGTGATTAAAAAATACCGTGCCGGAAAATATACTCTTGACGAGGCGGGGATACCAGGAGGAATCGGAAAAGGCCTTGACGATTATGCGAATGATGATGCGCAGGTCAGGGGTGCGAAGTATGCAAATGAGCACCTCCACACAGAATTTGGCAAGGGGAGCAAACCAAAACGGGTATACATCAAAGCAGTTACGGGGAAATACCCCAAGACCGATGTGATCTGCTTTGAGTACGCCGATCAGGTGCCAAAAGAGTTCGTGCCCGACTGGGAGCTGATGCTTGATAAAACAATCAAACAGCCGATCTCCCGGATCATCGAAGCGCTTGGCTGGGACTGGACTGATGTCGACCCTTCCCGCACGACACTTGCGGACTGGGGGTTCGGATAATCCCTTTTTTTGCGCGCCCGTCCATTTTTTCAGCCATTTCCGGCTGGAATCCAAGAGATTCCGTCCGGACTTCTTCTCGTCCATTATTCGCCCGGTTTTAAAATCAGAACCATCCTGAACGATCGTTTCATCAATGAAATCATCACGGACGGTCCGGTTTCTGCTGAACAGTCACGAGCCTTATGCGGTCTGGTTGCAACACTGGATGTAACGGCTTTTGCCGCGATATGGAGAATGCACTATGAAAAAACGAATAATTCTTCTTTCTGGAATTGTTGCACTCGTCCTCATCTGCATGATCGGGGCCTGCGCAGCAGAGGAGACTAATACAGCTGTTGTGACAACAACTGCCGGGGAAATAGTTACCGCACCGACAATAGGGGATATCAGTACTTCTGTTAGTGAGACCTCTGTTACCAATCCTGACCTGGTTGATGGTTCAGGGATTGACGATGAAATTGCTCCATACGATGGCCCTGTAGGCCCGGACAACCCGCTCTACGGTCTTAAGGTCGCATTTGAGGACCTTGATGAGTCGTTTACATTTAACGAAACCGAGCGGCTGAACAAACAGATGAACAATGCACGGCTCCGGCTGTCGGAAGTGCGGAGGGAACTTGAACTGAATAACACCGACTCTGCCAACCGTGTGCTGGATCTCTACTGGCAGAAGATCAATGTCACACAGACGCGCCTGAACGTGTTGTCATCATCCAATGCAACCGGCCTTTTGCATGCCCAGGAGATGGTGACAAAGCACCAGATAGTGCTCGAGGGTCTCATGCTCTCCCACCCGAATAATACTGGCCTTGTCCGGGCGTACAGCAACAGCCTTGCGCTGGAGACGAAATTCGAACAGAAAACCCAGACGCGGTTTGAGCGTGTCATGGAAAAGAACAACAAAACAATCATAAAAGCTGTCCGGCTCGAGGTCAGGGAACAGGAGCGCACGACAAATACCGGGCAGAATCAGACAGTCCAGGTACAACAGACCCAAAAGATTCAACAGGCTGAAGGTACCGGGAAACCGGATACTACCGGAGACGGGAAGAAGGTAACGGTACGGCAGACCCCAAACCCGGCACAGACCGTAAAAACGGTAAAGACCATGCCGGAACCCACCGCAACTCAGGGCAATACGGGAAACGCCAAACCGCAAAACACGGGAAACTCCAACAACGACAATCGCGGGCAAGTCAATGGCAGGAACAAGTAAGCAGGGCAGCTCGCTTTCTTCTCCGGCCGGAAGCATAATTCAAAAACATTTTTTGCATCACTGGATAATCAGGTAATCAGGAGGGTTCAAATCCGTGTCAACAAGGAGCTGGATTATCTTTGCCGGAACTATTGTCCTCCTGCTCATCCTCTGCTTTCCGGTGACCGGCCAACAAACCGTCTCCGTGCCAGATTATTCGATCACATATACAATCACCCTCTTAAACGACGGCACTGCACTCTGGCGTGTGGAGTATCGGACGCTCCTGTTCTCCGAACAGGACGTGTCGGATTTTGAAATCTATACTCGGGAACTTCCGGCAGTCTACCTTCCCCAGTTCCGGGAACTGATGGAGAAGTCTGCTGCGCAGGCTGCCGTCGCAACCGGCCGGCACATGGCTGTTACTGATGTCGCAGGTATTTCTGCTGTCCAGACATCCCCCACCGGGCAGTATGGTGTGGTGATCTATTCGCTGCGCTGGGAAGGGTTTGCAAAAGATGGCCCTTTATTAACGATCGGTGACGCATTTGCCGGCGGACTATATCTCGCAAAAGACAACACGCTTATCATCCAGTATCCTGCCGGCTTTGCAGTACAGGCTGCAGAGCCGGTTCCTGATACTGAACGGGGGGGGCTCATCTGGTACGGCCAGCGCTCGTTCGGTGCCGGGGAGCCCCGGGTGGTGCTGGAACAGCCGGTGTTTCCGGTACTGACGGTTGCAGCCGGTCTCCTGCTGATCATAGCTGCCGGCTTTACCGGGTTTTATATCTATCACCGGAAAAAACAGGGCAGCAGGTCTGACGAACCGGAGCCAGCTCCTGTTCCGCTGTCCGAAGCGGAGATGCTAAGCCTCAGAGAGCAGATCATTGTGCTGTTAACAACAAACGGCGGGGAACTTTTCCAATCAGAGATCGTCAGAAGACTGGGACTGCCTAAATCAACAGTCAGCACGGCACTGAACGGACTTCAAAAAGACGGTACGATCCAGAAAGTACGAAAAGGCCGTGAAAACCTTATCCGGCTGACGTAATCACAACATGGATTAAATTTTATTGGTGCATCTCCTCTTCTGGCTCGCCCTGTAATTATCTTTTATGCCCTGCCGGCAAAAACCGCAGATATTTATCGCGGGAGAGTAAGGAAACAACCAGATGAAATGACATATATTTTATTACAGCAATGCATGAAATTGAGATATCTCATGGTCACGATCTCGATTGATCCTGAAATCTGCAAACACGATGGGATATGTGTCCATGTCTGTCCGGAAGCGGTCCTGGTCCAGAAAGATGAAAAATCTGTCCCGGAGCCCCTGCATGATGCTCTCTGCATCTCCTGTGGCCAGTGCGTCGCGGCCTGCCCGCATGATGCCATCACCCACAGCGACTTTCCGAAAGGGACGATCCGCACAATCAAGAAGGGGGTGACACCGTCATTTGAACAGCTGATGCGACTTTTACGGAACAGGAGGTCACAGCGTTTCTTTACAAGCCGTCCGGTCCGGGAGAAGGAGATACAGCGCATCATTGAAGCTGCCCGGTATGCACCGACAGCCCTCAATTCACAGAGCACGAAGTATCTTGTAATTCAGGACGTCGTTCTCCTCACAGAAATTTCAGAAAATGCAGCTGAATTTCTCAAACGGACCATCACGGAACTCCGCAAAATCCATAAAAAAGAGGAGCTCGAGCAGGACCATGCATTCAATGTCATCGCAAAGAAGGTCTCCGAGGTGCAGGATGCGGGGAGGGATGTGTTCCTCCACAATGCTTCCGCACTCGTCCTGTTCTATTCAGACAGGCATGCGAGTATGGGCGGGATAAATGCGAACCTTGCCGTCCAGAACGCCCTCCTTGCCGCAGAGACGCTCGGTATCGGCGCTTTCTATTCCGGGTTTGTGCTCTTTGCCATCCGTCACAATCCGGAATTTAAAAAGATCCTCAGGATACCTGACGATTGTGAGGTCCACGGCGCTCTTGCGCTCGGGTACCCGAAGATAAAGTTCAAAAAATGGATCGAGCGCAATCCCGCAGATGTTACCTGGCGATAATTTTTCCAAATATCTTTATCCCTTCTTTGCCACATCTTCATGGACAGATCCGCCATCATGAAAAGACCGCCGTGGAGAGAGAACCAAGGTTTTTTTGTGCATAAGCAAATGTTAATTAACCTTTATGATGTGAGGATTTATACCGGCACAATAGAAGACTACACGAGGATCGCTCAAGGTTTGGGTTGCTGAAAGGTACGGGCTTCTTAAAAGGGTTGATTTGCAATGGTGGACACCCAAGTATCAGGCATCAAAAATGAGAGCATGGTTGGCATCTGGTTCTTTATCATCGTCAACACCACCATCCTTGCCATCCTTGTCAATGTTTTCAGTTTGTCCGTCGGTATGACGGATGTAACCCCGGGACTGTTTTTTATCCCTGTCGTCATCACTGCCTATTGGTACCCGAAGAAGGGGATGCTGTTTGCATTCGCAGTCACGGCGATCTACCTGGCAATGGTTTATTTTCTTATGGGAGGTTCACCCCCTGATCTCGTGTCAGGTCTGTTTAAATCCATCATCATGGTCGGTGTGGCTGCGGTTGTCTCAAGCCTTGCCCTGAACCTGCAGAAGAGCGAGGCGAAGTACCGGGGTATCTTCAACAACTCCGAAGCAGGTACCGGGCTGATCGATGCCAATAACCTCTCCATCATCGAGGTGAATGTGAGGTTCGCATCGATCCTTGGGTATTCTGTGCAGGACATCCATGACGTGACATTCTCCCATCTGTGGGTCGACGCATCCCAACGCGACATGTTCTTTGCCAAGGTCAAATCAGAGGGAGTTGAAAACTTCGAAACACGCTTTAGAACAAAAACATCGGATGTCCGCTGGGTGCTTCTCGCCGCGGGGATGCTCCCTGACAACCAGATGGTCTGCACGATGGTGGATATCACCGAACGCAAGCAGATGGAAGCGGCACAGCGCACCGCATTAAAGCAGATCGAGAAGAATATCGAGCAGTTTGCAATCCTTGGGGACCATATACGAAACCCGCTCGCAGTTATTGTCGGGCTCACCTGCATGCTTGCTGAAGATATCGCGAATAAAGTTCTCTTCCAGGCAAAGGAGATCGACCGGATCATCACCCAGATCGATATAGGCTGGATTGAGTCCGACAAAGTGAGAAACATTATCAGGAAATATTACGGGATTGGGGCGGATGATATCAAGGAGATTGAAGCAGATTCCGCACCGGTTGCGAGCAGTGCCCCGTCCATAAAATAAGGTACCCCCCTCTTCCACCTTCTTCCCGGTTGACGATTACTTTCCGGCTGCCACAAGGCGCTCATTGAGCTTTTTTATCTGGTCCC
>CAZNIL010000051.1:0-10289 GCA_964573085.1 uncultured Methanoregula sp. | reverse complement strand
GGTGATCTGCTGCCCCAAACCATGCCTGTTCCGGGGGCATTGCGAAGTGTTTTGCAATCAGCATGATGGTCGTGATAAACCCATGTCCAAACTTGGTGTCCATGATGGAATGATGGCGGCAGGATTTAAAAAAGCATACTGGCTTCGATCAAAAGAGAGACACTTTTGTTACCCAGACAATGACCGGGCTGGAGATCACAAACAGCAGAGAAATGCACAGGAAGGCTACATCTCTCCTCCCAAGATGTTTTTTCCTGACAAAGAGGAAACTGTTTCTCCCATACCCCCGGCAGAGCATACTTATGTACACCCGTTCGCCCTGCTCATACGCCCTGATAAACATCGTACCTATGGTGTATCCCATCTGCCGGATACGGTATTCCCAGGGAAGTCCCCGGTCGAATGCATCAAAGCACCGTGTTGCAAGTGACTGGTTCACCTTCCGGTATATATACCCAAAGACAAAGAGATAGCGGATCATCATGCCGAGTACCAATGCAAAATCGGCCGGCAGCCCGAGACGGGTGCCGCCTTCCAGCATGTCCTGAAGTTTTGTTGTTGATGAAAGCAGGATGATGAACGATATCGATACGATAAATTTTACAAGGAGGATTATTGCGAAGGTGACCGATTCCGCATAGATTGCAATCCCAAAAGGCAGGGTCATGATTGCATGGTAATCCACGTAATACTTGTTTTTTAAAAAAATCTGGAAAAAGATCACGATCCCCCAGAGGGGGACAATCTCGATGAGGCGATGGAGGTAGATCACCGGAGAAAGCCGCGTGAGTGCCCACAGGATCATGAAAAATACAAAGAATATGCCCCCGACCGTGAACACCATCGTGGAATAGGGGACAGATACGATGGCGATGATCACGGCAAATGCAAGGATAATCTTGACCCGGGCATCCAGCCGGTGGATGTAACTATCCTTGTATGTGTGCTTCTCAATCTGGAAGAGCTCTTCGATCATGTTCGGCCTTTGAATGCTTCAAGGAACGCTCTCTCTGCCTCTTCGAATGTAAAGGCCATCTCCACGGGTATGCCCTTTTCCTGAAGGGATTGGATCAGTTTCGGGTAGAGCGGGACGTCAAGCCGCACGGACTTGAGCAGCCCGGTCTGGACGAACACTTCCGCCACGGTCCCCTGTGCAACAATCCTGCCTTTGTCCATCACGTAGATGTAGTCAGCGATCTCGGGAATGAGGCTGACATCGTGCGTGGAGAAGATCACGGTCATCCCGGATTTCTTTTTCAGATCGTTGATGAACCCAAGGAGATCGAGCACGCCTTTGGGATCGAGTCCGGCCGTCGGCTCATCAAGCACCAGTACCTCCGGTTCCATTGCGATGGCGCCGGCGATTGCAACCCGCTTCTTCTCTCCCCCGCTCAGGTGGTGGGGGACCCGGTCGGCAATATGCTCGATACCGGTGATCCGCAACGCTTCTTCGACCCGGTGATGGATGGTCTCCTCATCGAGGCCCAGGTTTGTCGGGCCGAACGCTACGTCCTGTGCAACCGTGGGAGCGATGATCTGGTCGTCAGGATTCTGGAAGACGATTCCGACAAACTTACGCACCTCACGGATATTGGCCTTTGTTATCGCCTCTCCGCGGATATGGACGGTCCCCGTCGTGGGCTTGAGGATCCCGTTGAAATGCTTAAAAAGGGTACTTTTCCCGGCACCATTGGACCCCATGACCGCAATCCGCGAATTTCTCGGGGCGATAAAATTTATCCCTTCCAGCGCCTTCACACTGCCGGGATACGAGTAACAGAGATTTCGTGTTTCAATGAGGTGCATGTCCTTGTCCTGTTGGATGAAAAAAATTAAAGTTTTATTGGTTTGTGTTTTTTAAGTGGCCTGCTTTTTCGATCCGCCAGCTTTCTGTTTCCTGAACAGGTAGGCAAGACCAATGCCAATCGTGAATGTCAGGATCGTCCCGATAACCATCGCAATGATCCCACCAAGCGGACCCCAGTTCTCGCCAAGGGAATAATCCGGCATGGGAGACTCGTACGAGAAGTGGCCAGGTGCTTCCACAGTCACCTCATCGCTCGTTGCCGGTGCAGTGAGGGTTTTCTGTCCGCTGGCAATCAGGGCTGTGCTGTCCAAGCCGTCAGGATCGCTCGATGCAAGGAAGACAGCAACGATCGATATTGCGAGAGCAATCATAATCCCCGCGATCAGGAATTTCATATTTTTTTCATCCATCAGTCAGCAACTCCTTTGGAATTTTTCACTTTTTCATCCATGAGATCCGGCCTGACCCTCAGGATCAAGCTGAGGGCAAGCACCGTGATCACTCCTTCAATGATACCGATTGCCGCATGGTACACACCCATGGCAATCAGGCCCTCTTTCAACGGGAATGTTCCGGCGAGGAACATCTCTACCGCGCAGGCCTCTGCCGGTATGAAGCAAGCCAGCCATGCTGCAGGAAATGCAGAGACGCTGAGGTTTTTGGTGATGGACATCAAAGCGTGGAATGTGTAATACCCGACAAAGCCACCGATTACACCCATGTTGATGATGTTGGCCCCCATGGTCGTAATCCCCCCGTCACCGAACAGCACGCCCTGCACTATGAGAACAAGCGTCAGGATGAAGACGGCGGCAAACGGTGAGCCGAGGACGATCGCTACGAGCGCACCGCCGACAAGGTGACCACTTGTTCCCATCGAGACTGGCAGGTTGAAGGACATGAGGGCAAACACCGCTGCCGCGAGTACAGCCACCATCGGAATTTTTTCTTCGGTCAGTTCATTCTTTGCCCAGCGAAGTGCGAGCGCGACAAAGACAAGGGCGATGATCCAGTAGATTGCACCTTGCCATATCGGCATGAATGCGTCAGGAATATGCATGGTTTCACCAGAATGTGATTATTACAATTGCATATATTTGTAACACTGAGTGGATAAATAATGTTTCGATTTAATACCCAGTTGAACATTTTTTAAGATTCTTCAGATAAAAATTTCGGAGTTGGCGAATCGTGATTGTCTGGTGCAAACGCAAAAGCAAAAAAGTATATCATCGTTCTCATATTTCGTCTGAAACCATGGAAAAAAAATTAAAATTATTTTTTTGGTTTTGTCACCGGCTTTCCGGGAGTGTTTTCATTCCAATAAAAGTTGGTATCGCACCAAACCTTCAAGCCTTGAAGGGTTCAATTGAAGTCTGTATGGTTGATGATAACGGGAATGAACTCCCTGCACGAAAGGTCGAATACCTCAAGTATATCTACGAGCACGGGGGAACGGCCAAGACCGTCGACCTCGCCGCCCACTTTTCAGTCGATGCCTCCACCATCTCAAAGACGATCACCGGCCTAACCAGCCGGGGATTTCTTTCCCATGCCCCGTACCAGAGGATCACGCTCTCCCGTCAGGGAAAACTGTATGCCGGGTTTTTTGTAAAGCGGCACCGGATACTCAGCCTCATGCTGACACATTACGGGTTTTCACAAGAGGAGGCATGCGAAGAGGCATCGCGGTTCGAGAGCTATGTCTCAAAGGGCGCTGTTGACCGGATCTGCCGGACGATGGGGCACCCGCAGGAAGGCGCCTGCGGTTCGATCACCCATGATACCGGGTGTATGGGGGAAGGAACAGGACCGAAAAATATTACTAAAAAACAGCCCGTCCCTGATGAAAAAATGAGGATTTTACGATGAGTTCCACGATGATCTCGCAGCACATACCGGATCTTGACCTGATCACCTCGTATGCCGAACGGCAGGACTCCTTCTTTTCGAAGGTGAGCCCGTGGACAAAGTTTGCCGTTCTCGTGCTCGTGATCCTTTTAATCACGCTCACCCGCAACCTTGTGATCTGTGCCGGGCTCTACCTTGCAGTTCTCCTCACCTACTGCCTTGCCGGGCTGCCGGTCAAGAAACTGTTCAACTGGTACCTGCTGCCGCTTGTGTTTGTCCTCTCTCTCGTCGGAATTATGGCATGGAGCGAGCCCGGGTCTGTACTCTTTTCATCCACGATCGCAGGATTCACACTATCGCTGACTGATAACGGCGCCCTGCTCGTCGTCACCCTGCTCCTCAAAGCCCTGATATCGGTCACCATCTCTTTGTTCTTTTTGATGACCACCCGGTACCAGCACTTCTCTGCGATGATTTACCGCCTGTTCCCTTCCCCTCTTGACCAGATCTTCCTCATGGCCTACCGGTTCCTGTTCCTCACCCTTGCCATGACCGGCGCCATGCTCAAGGCAGTGCAGTCCCGGGGTGGCGGCATTATCCGCTCAGTCCGTATGCAGGGTACATTGTTTGCCGAAATTTTTGCACTGGTCTTTATCCGTTCATTTGAGCGGGCGGAACGGGTTCACAGGGCAATGACAGCACGCGGCTATCACGGGACGTACGTCGCAGGGAGCGAGGTGCCACAGCCCGGGATTTTCGGGTACGGGGTGCTCTGTATGTTTGCACTCGCCATTGCCGGGATCGTCTGGATGATCCCCAACTCCGGAGGATGGTAAAATGACGGTGATACGCAGGGAACCCCATGCCCCGCATTGCCCGCCGGTTGACCGGGACCGGGAGCTGATCCATGTGGACTGTGCCAGTCACACATACCCCGACGGGAGTGTCGGTATCCACGACATGTGCTTCTTTGTGCAAAAAAACGAGATTGTCGCCCTGTGCGGACCCAACGGCTCGGGCAAGTCCACCTTAATCGAGCACTTAAACGGCCTCCTCCTCCCTTCAGAAGGAGAGATCTGGGTCAATGGCAGGTCGATTGTGGGTGGCGAGCGGACCAATCTCTGGAAAGAAGTCGGGGTGGTGTTCCAGCGGTCAGACGACCAGCTCTTTGCCCCGACCGTGCTGGACGATGTGATGTTCGGGCCGCTCAACCTGGGCATGTCATCTGTGGATGCGAAGGCTGCAGCAATGAGCGCACTCGAATCAGTGGGAGCCGCCGACCTTGTCCACAAGCTCCCGAATTACCTGAGCGGCGGGCAGAAACGGCTGGTTTCAATCGCCGGCATCCTTGCCATGAAGCCCGGGGTCATCGCTCTGGACGAACCGACATCGGACCTTGATCCGGTCCATTCAGAAATGATTGAGCGGCTGATCCTGGACCTGAAAACCATGCACGGGATTTCCGTGGTAATCGCAACCCATGACCTCGAACTTGCCGCCCGGGTCGCCGACCGTATCTGCCTCGTGAGAAACGGCTCGGTATTTGCGGAGGGAGAACCACAGGAGGTCTTCTATGATCCTGCTCTCATCACAGAAGCGGGGCTGAAAATTCCGGATACCGTAAGGACCTATCTTGATTATTGTAAAACCCGGGGCGTTGCGCCTGAACTGCGCCCGGTCCGCAGGGAAGATCTCATTGCGGCATTGCTCGGGATACCGCGCTGAAGGGCCGGCAAAAAATTGGACTCAGTCCAACTTTTCCGCAAGATTGATAGTTTTATCCAGTAATGTTTAAATAAAACAGGCTGCCGCAGGACAGAAAAAACCACAGGAAGTGCCGTATGGCGCATATTCATCTTGAAGACGGATCGTTTACGCTGGTGTGGGTCGTGGTGTGGTGGGCCTGTGCCCTTCTCCTCATCGGGATAAGCCTGTACCTTGTCCGGCCTGTACAAAAATCGGACAACAGGAGGATCACGGTCGCCGCTTTCTGCACTGCTGCCGCGTTTGCCATCTTCCAGATCAGCATCCCCGTTTTTGGCGGTGTGCACATGAACTTCACGCCGCTCATCGGTATCCTGACCGGGCCGGCCATCGGTTCGCTTGTCGTGTTCATCATCAACATCCTGTCTGCAGCCATCGGGCACGGCGGCTGGAGCATAATCGGCGCAAATACGCTGGTGAATATTGCGGAAGTGACGGTGGGATATGCCACCTGGCGGTTACTCAAACCATTTATCCCCGGTATCTTTCCCCGTGCCGGTATCGCAACGATCGCAGGCCTGCTCTGCGGGAATGTCGCAATGATCCTCATCATCATCATCTCAGGCGTCCAGGGTGTGAACCAGGGCACAGCCCAGATCCTTACCGGGCTCTCCCTGCTTGCCGCAGTGAATATGGGTGTGGCTGTGATCGAGGCGTTTGTCACTGGTATGATCGTTACCTATATCGGGAAGGTCAGGCCCGACCTGCTACCGGGTGAGCGTCCATGACTGCGCTGCCGGGAAAAAAAGGGCTTCTCATATTCCTTGGGCTTCTTGCGCTGGTGATCGTCATCTCGCTTGCCGCGTACCAGATGACCGGTCAGATGGGCATTGAGGAGCGGTTCTCTCATGCCGTAGGTCTTGACCCCGGTAAGGAGACGGTAGAGGAAGGCGGCGGGTGGTTCGGGCTTTCCCTTGAGGGCAGTCCGCTGCTCTATGGCGTCGTGCTCGGTATCCTTGCGATCGGCTGTTATGCTGCATACCGTCACTTCAGCGTGTAACGGGGGTGCTATGAAAACAGTGAACGGACACCGGATTTCAGCAGGGGCTTGATCAAAGCGAGAAGTGCGGGTTTTTTGAGAAGCTGCCGGATCAGTATTCCCGGGCGGTCCATATCGCCATACTGCACGATTGTCGAAAGGATCTCCGGGTCATCAAGCGCCCGTATGATCCGGTCAACCTCCTCCGGTGTCAACTTCTGCCGCAGACCAAAGATCCGGAATCCCAGTTCAAGTTCACGCCCGATATCCGCTTTCCACCGCTGCTCGTAACCGGCAAGCACCGCATCATCAAACCTGCCCTGCTCACAGGCCGCTGCCGCTATTGCTGCCGCGTGCCGTGCAGACCGAATACCGGTATACACTCCCCCACCCGAGGTGGGCTTTGCAAACCCGGCCGCATCACCCACAAATAACGTGCGATGCCCGTACGTCCGGGGCATCAGACCGAGCGGTAGTGTACCGGTGACAAGATGTGTCGAGGTTGTCCCGAATCTCTTCACAAACGCGGCGAACCGTTCCGGCCCTTTAGTCTTTGCACAGAGTCCGACACGCACTCTGTCCTTTCCGGTAGGGATTGCCCAGCCGAAAAGATCAGGTGATGCATCCGGATAGATCCCGACCAACCGTGGATCACATTCGTATGGCAGGTCAGCCTGGATGCCGGCAAGGTAGACCTTTGAACGTTCCATCCCAAGAAGGCGGGCGATCGTGCTGCGGGGACCATCTGCTGCAACCAGGAGTTTTGCTGAAATTTCCTCGTGACCATTGATCCCCCGTGTGAGCACCGTAGTCCCCCGCACACCATACACACCGGTCTTCAGACAGAACTGGGCGCCACAATCCGCTGCCAGCTCCGCCATCTCCCGGTCGAGCATGCCCCGGTCGACGACCACTGCTTTTGTTTTTTGTGCATCAAAGAACAGTTCACTGCCAAGACCGGACACGATACGTGCCCCGCTCACCGTATTGAGCACGGACCGCTGCGACACCCTGCACTCGTCAAACGCAGCATTCGAGAGCAGTCCGGCGCATTGCACCGGGTACCCGATCGTGCCGTGCTCTTCGATACAGAGAGTATCAAGCCCGCTTTTTGCGCAAATCCGCGCAGCCGTGCTGCCTGCAGGGCCTGCTCCGACAACAATCACATCATACATGAGATAGAAGACTCGTGGAAACGAAATTGATCAACTTCCTTCACGGGGATTGTGATGCACCGTAGTTTCAACACCCTCATAAAAAGAGAGATGAACTGCACCTCACCGTGGACCGTCGGGATCCCTGATGGCATGCTGCATTTTTCCTGTGATGATCATCTCACCAATCACGAGGGAAAAGACGCCAAATACCAAGGCAAATGTGCCAAACGTCGTCATCAGGTAGTTCTCCCGCAATACCGGCATAAAATAAAACAGGACAAGGAGGAGCATAATAAAGGTACCTGACATGCCCCCGAAAAGATAATTATAATACCGTCGTCCCGTGATGCAGCGTTCGAGATCAAATATGCCTGTGACAAGCGCCCATCCTGCAATGAGGATTGCAAACGAAAACGCGATCACCCCGGGAATTACCTCGTGAAATATTACGGATAAAAGACCCAGTGCGAGAATACCCAGCGAGATCCAGAACCAGGGCGAGGAGTCCTTGGGGTGGGACGTAACCGCGAAGAGGAACGCGATGATGCCTGCCGCTATAATGAACAGGCCAAAGATGGTAAAGAGCGCCCCCAGCGCAAAACCCGGTATTGCGACCGCAATAATCCCGAAAATAATTCCGATGACCCCTTTAAGGATAAACATCTGCCCGCGGTACATACGATCACATCAACCAAATGTTGACAGGAATAACAATATAATAATTGGTGTGTTGCCTTTAATTGAGCTTCCTGCTTGACCGGGACAGAGCAGGATAATAATCATTATGAACACGTATGCCTCTCATGATAGCGGGACGCATACGACAGGTTTTTGGTAGATTGCGCAAATGCCCGCGCCGGATCTATACCATGAGAATTATCCCATGGCACTTCACTAACTGCATGACCAGTCCCGGCATCAATATGCGGGACTTTTTTTCCGGTTCGTCACCTTTATGAACTGCAAACCCTGATCTTCTCAATTGTGTTTGGGCGATACGAAGGGGATATATCCTATACGGATAATTTTGTCACCATAAATCTTGAACGGTCTGCAGAGATCCCGCGGTACGTCCGTTCGTGTTGCGGGGAGAGGGTTGAGAAGGTCCTGTCTTTTGGCAAGGGCACCATCATCATCAACCCGGTGGAGCCGGTCAACCTGCCGCTCCCCCTGACCCGTCTGCTCGAGATTGCATTTCCCGCAACAGCCCTTCTTCCTCAATCAGAACAGCAGGTATTCCTGACATTTCCACTCGAGATCGGGGTGTTCCTTGAAGCGGGTGGTGACCTCCACGTACTTGACACCTTCTCGCGTACGCCCACAAAGTACTCGCTCTATGGCTCGCCCGGTGCCGGGCAGATTACCCGGTTGCACCAGAGCAGGATGTATGGAAAAATACCGGCCGTTGACCGTTTTTCAGAGGGAGTACTCGCGCTGACGCTTAAAAATACCTCGGCAGAAACCATCGAGGTATCACACGCTGTCTTTGACAGTAACAGCATGCACATCTTCTATGGGGAGTATGTGGCGATGACAGCAGTCATGGAGGTGTATTCACCCATGATTGCCCGGACATCCGTTGATGAGAGGATAACAGTTTCCGGCATGACACCATGCATCGAGCTCTATATGGCCCATAGGATCCCGGCCGTGCATGGCAAAGGACACCTTATGGAGTTTGGTGTTGCATCATCCCGGTCAACCTGTCCGAGCTGGGCGGATTAGATGCACAAAGTATAATCTCCCTGATCCAGTCCGATCAGAACATTGTGGGCACGGCAAGTCCTGCAGAACTCGTTGAGTTCGCTGTTGCCATTATCATCGCCTATATCGCCGGTGTCTTTGCCGCATATTACCTCAAGCGGCGTTTCTCCCACCGTGTTAAGAGGGACCACCTCGATTTCTGGATTGGGGTCATGCGGATCCTCTTTGTACTTGCTGCAATAGCGATTACCTTTCCGCCCTTCTTTGATGCCGGACTGATCCTTGTTCTCTGGATCCTTATCGGGTCGCTTGCCGTTTTCGCACTCTCCGGCCAGAAAGTTATTGCAAATGCAGTCGCCGGTTTTGCCCTCATGTATGAGCGCCCGTTTGCCAGTGGCGATTTTATTTGTGTCGGAGAGACGTCCGGCACCGTTGTCTCCATTACCCTGTTTGCCACTATGGTCAGGACGGTTCGTGGAGTAACCGTCCACATCCCAAACGACCAGGTCTACACGACTGCGAGCAGCAACTACTACAGCAATGTGGCACGCCGGTACGATTACGAGATCAATATCCGGTACCGTGATGACAGCGAACGGGCGGTATCCATCATTAAAGAGGTCCTGGACAGTTTTACCTTTGTCCTCAAAAACCCGGTGCCCGAGGTCTTTGTCAGCGACTTTGCACAGAGCAGCGTTACCATCATGATCAGGGTCTGGTTCCCCTCAGT
Source organism: uncultured Methanoregula sp. (assembly GCA_964573085.1). Classification (GTDB taxonomy): domain Archaea; phylum Halobacteriota; class Methanomicrobia; order Methanomicrobiales; family Methanospirillaceae; genus MVRE01. Next base: position 297 of record CAZNIL010000051.1, on the reverse strand, counting down.
ATGGGCCAACACGAAGGATGACGTATCACTCATGACTGCCCTCCTCCCACAGCTCAAAGCTGCCTTCGGGAAGGCAGGCATCGAAATACCGTTCCCACAGCGTACGGTATGGTTTGGGAATGAACTCCACAAGAAAGGTGCTGATGACTAAAAGAAAAATTTTAAAAAAAGATTCTTTTTTATTGACATTGCGGGATGATTACGGCTCTTCCGGGTTCATGCAAAAGAAACTGATTCCAAAGACCTTCTCGATCCCATAAAGGATGGCAAAAAAGAGTACCGCATAGAGAATAAAAC
>CAZNIL010000050.1:0-10701 GCA_964573085.1 uncultured Methanoregula sp. | reverse complement strand
CATTACCGACGATCTCGGAGTCTTTTGGCGTTTCATCAGGTGCCGTGAGCTGGGTCGCCACCGCGTACCTGCTGGTGATGGCCGGCTGTGTGCTGATATTCGGGAAGGTATCCGATGTGATCGGGTTCAAGAAGGTATTCCTGTCGGGATTTGTCATTTTTACCCTCGGATCCTTTGCGTGTGGTTTTCTGCCGGAATTCCTCCACTCGTTTTTGTCGCTTGTCGGCTCACGGGCATTTCAGGGGATTGGAGGCGCAATGATGACCGCGATCGCCCCCGCGATGGTCACCGCATATATCCCGATGGATAGAAGGGGAAAGGCGATGGGCATTATCATGACGGTTGCGGCACTGGGGATGGCAATCGGCCCTACCATCGGGGGTGTGCTGACCCAGTTCCTCTCATGGCACTGGATATTTTTCATCAACGTCCCTGTCGGGATTGTTGCCGTGCTGCTCGGCGCAAAGGTCATTCCGGCATCGGGTGCAGGCCGGATTGGTGCCGGCTTTGACAGGGCCGGTGCGGTACTGATCTTTTCCGGACTCGCCGCACTTCTCTTTTTCGTATCAGAAGGAGATACACTGGGATGGACATCCCCGCCGATTTACGGGTCGTGTGCACTCGCGGTTCTGTTGCTTGGCTGTTTTGTCTGGCATGAACAGAAAACCGCTGACCCGCTGCTTGAATTGCGGCTCTTTAAAGACCGGGACTTCCTTGTTATCAACCTCCTGATTTCACTCGTCTTTTTCAGTTTTGCAGGGATCAATTACCTGATGCCGTTTTACTTAAAATACGTGCAGGGTTATGACACCTCCACTTCCGGGCTGATACTGACAGCGCTCTCGTTTGCCATGATGGGGGGAGGCATTCTCGCGGGAATACTTTTTAACAGGACGGGCGGCCGGGTCCTCTGCATTGCTTCCGGATTTATCCTTACCGCAGGTTATTACCTGATGACTCTCCTGCACGTGAACACCACCACAGGATTTGTGATCCTCTGCCTGCTGGTCATCGGCTTTGGCCTTGGCCTCATGGTGACACCGGCATCGAATATGATCATGAACTCGGTTGCAAAGCGATACCAGGGGATGGTCTCCAGTCTCACGAGCCTTGAGCGGTTCGCACCCATGACGATCGGCATTGCCATCTTCAATCTGATATTTGTGGAGGGCATGGCAACCATCGCTGCCCACCGGGGTATCACCCAGGACGCGCCCCAGACCATTAAACTGCAGGTACTGGCGGCAGGTTTTGACCTCGCGTTCCTGGTGACATTCATCCTTGGCATCATCATTCTCATCCTCGCGGTTGTTGCACGGCCCAAGGTACATCCGGATTATCTCTCCGGTGACAGGAACGAAGAGATGATGGCAGGATTGATCTGAGAAGCGGGATTCTCCTGATTGTTATTTTTTATTCCGGTCCTGTCATGTGCGGCGATTGGTTGTTCGTTACGCAGCCCGGAATACGTGCCCGGGCAGCACTACTCCCATTCCCGTCATTGTCCTCCCATGTCCAGCAAAGAGCATGGGCGGCACACGGATTGCATGAATAGCCGTGACAACGCATCGTTGCCGGCACTATCACGCTTGACCGGGCCGGGATGGGGACTGTGTGCCCTATCACAATTACTAAAAAAGGAGCGGTGAAAAAATTCAGGGGGTTTGTTTCACTAAGAGAAACATCCAGGCAGGGATCATGAAGATCTCTTTCTTGCCTTCCGTGATCTTTTTAAATGTGTTTTTTGTGACCAGAATTCCCCGGTTCACCCTATGGGCTGCCATGAACGTGCGCAGGCCCTTCAGGTCAAAGGGAGCGATATGCTCCCGGAACCTGACCTCGATGGGGAGAAGAGGTTCTGTGTCAAGCACCACATCCACCTCGTTCTTCTGCTTATCCCGCCAGAAATACTTCCCGGCAAACACGGTCTCGACATAGGGGCCCAGAACCTTCTCAACAAGCAGGGTGAAATCAAATCCCATGACCGCAAATGCGATCGCCGGGTGAACCACATAGACCTTCTTGTTTCTCCGGAGGCGCGAGGCAGCACTGCCGGTATAGGATTCGGCTACGGAAATTAAGAACGCGGACCGGAGGTAGAACAGGTAATTTGTCACCGTTTCATAGTTGGCATTCAGCGTTGAGCACAGGTTTTTTACTTCAAAAAGGTTTGCGGAATTGTTGCAGCAGTAGCGGAAGAGGTCAAAGAGGAGGTCACGGCGCCGGATCTCGTAGATTGCGGGGATATCCTGGTAGATGATTTTCTTGACAACCAGCTCGTAGATGTATTTCCTGATGACTGTTGAGTCCTCTTCATCGCAGAGCTCCGGAAACGCACCCCTGAACAGGTACTGCAGGAACTCGCGTTCGAAGTATTCTTTCTCCACCAGAGTCCGATGCCAGAAATCCTGCAGGGCAGCCCAGTCATCACGTGCGGGAACCGGTTCTTTGGGGGAATGCCCCCTGAGCTGCAGGTATTCAGAGAAGCTGAGAGGTTCGAGCTGGAACACAATGAGCCTGCCGGCAAGCGTCGCCTTTGCTTTTGAAAGTCCCAGCGATTCCGACCCGGACACGATGAACTTTGTCCCTTTCTGGTCATAGTACCGCTTGAGGATGCCCTCCCAGTCCCCGATATAATGGATCTCGTCAAGGAAGATGGTGCGTGCGTGGAAGTTGTTGAGAAAATAGTCCAGCACAAATACGAGCACGTCTTTTTTCTGGGTCTCCTCTTCATCGAACGAGAAGAACGCGGCATCGCTGCCCATCTCCTGCATCATCTGGCGCATCAGCGTGGTCTTGCCGGTCCTCCGGAGCCCGACGATCGCTATCGCCTGCTTCTTCTCCCGCCACGCGTCAATGGCGGCATAGAGGTCGCGCCGGTACCGGGGGACTTCGATAGTGCCCCCCCGGAGTTGGGGATTATATTCATAGATGAGACGGGTGATGTACTCCTTATCCATGGTATAGTAGAATTAACTTCCAACTCTAATAATGTTCAGGTGGGATTAAAAACGAAGAATATTTTTATTTTTTTTTTTGAGTATCTTTACCCGAGAAAGTTTTTTACATACGGGATCCTGAGATCCGAATGAATCCCGTCCCGCCATAAAAAAAAATTGGACCGCCACGGGTAATTAAACGCCGAGAAGGAATTTCCAGATGGGGATGATCCGCACTCCGTCCTTCTCCCCCTCACCTTCTGTGTCAAGGACACAGGCATCGACCGTTTTGTCCCCGAATTTTTCTCTGAATTGTTTCAGCTGTTTCACATCTTTTTTTGCCGTTTTCACCTCAATCGCAACAAGCCCGTTTTCTGTTTCTGTGATGAAATCCACCTCAAAGCCGTTGCGGTAAAAGAATTTCGCCCCGGTCTGTGACGCAACAAGGTTCTCGAGCATAAAGGGTAAAACCCTGCCCGGATCCTGGGTCAAGGCAAACGCAAAGTTCGGACTTGAAAAGTACACCTTCTTCATTTTCCTCATGCTTGCAAGAGCACTTCCCCGGTAATTGAATACAAATTGTAACAACAACCCGTACTCGAGATACTCAAAATAGTTCGCCACCGTCCTCTGGTCCCGTCCAAGATTTTTTGCAATCTCACGGTACCGCACGATCATGCCGGGGTGTTTCCCGATGAGCGTAATGATATTTTTTAAAAGTTCTAAGTCCTTAATCCCGAATTCTTCCGGGAGATCCCGGTATATCACCCTCTCGATGATCGTGTTCTGCAGGTATTTTTTTGCAAATTCCTCATCGGTTTCGAGTGCCAGTTCGGGAAACATACCGTATTTGAGATACCGGTAAAATAGGGGTAGGATCTCCCGTTTCCAGAGATCCGGTTCTTTCTTTATCTTCGCGGTATCCCTGCCATTGAGTTCCAGAAACTCCGTAAATGAAAGCGGTTGTAAGGTGAAATCAAGAACTCTTCCGGCCAGGCTTTCCGTCGACCTCTTTTGTAAACCCGCTGATGCGGAACCCGATAAAAAAAACCGCACATTCGGGTAGAGATCATAATAGGTCTTTATGGTGTTTTCCCACCCTTCCTGCTTTTGTATCTCGTCAAAGAACAGGTAGAGCGGCTCGCCTGATTCCTCAATAGTTTTGTGCAGGATAATCTTCTGGTAACTCTCAAGCACATCCTTTATCCCGAATGTCAGGTCATCAAAAGAAAAATACAGGATGTTCTTTGGGTTCGCCGTAGTGAGCCGGCGGCGTATGACCTGCATCATCAGGGTAGTCTTTCCTGTCCGGCGGAGACCCCGGACAAGGATTATCTGGCGCCGGTCGAGGTAGCGTTCGATCGAAAAATAGAGAACCCTCCGGTACTCTTTTGTCCATCCCGGGGGTACCTCCCCTCTCTTCCACCAGGGGTTGAACCGTTCCAGCTCCTCGATTGGCACCATAATTACATCTCGATGTAATAATTATTTAAATTTTATTACATCCGGATGTCATAACTTTAAGGAAATCTCCACCCGGCATCCCCCATTGATTCATTTTCTTTTGGTGTAGTGTTAGAACGAGAACGATTTTTAAAAATTGGCTCTGTAGAAATCATCATTTTTCATAACGTTCTTGGGGGGTTTCGCCCCCGCCACTGCGGCAGCCCCCCTTGTGATATCCGTCGAAAACCGGTTCATCATAGATCTCTGGTAATGATGTGAGATCAGGGATTTCTACAGAGCCTAAAAATTATAAAATATCCAAAAAAAATCCCACCATGCCGCGACACCTTCGCCGCACATTTTTCCTGCAACGGTTCCGCACCCGCACCGCACCGCTGCATCGGGAGTGGCAGGTGTCAGGTCCGGAATCTGGATCTCCTGAGCGCCTGACAGGTTCCAGATTATGTGCAACCCACCGCTGTTCATCATTTTTAACCCCAGGATACAAGGCTCCTCCCGTATCCGAAGAGTGCTGCGTCGTTTTTTTACAACCTTATGGAGAAAGATCAGATATGTGAGGGAAAAATACGCCCAAAACGGGCTCCGATTCTCCTGACCGGGATCCGGTGGACAGAGTAATCCGGGTTACCTGTCCGCCGCACACAAAAAGTCGGGGATAAACGGTTGAAATGCGAAAAGACGCGGTTTAAACGGGAAAATAAGTGCTCAATAGCGGTGTTCTTTCAGGGCGGTTTTCTGGGATGTATTTCAGTCCGACCGGTGCCGGGAAAGGCTGCAGAAACCCCCCATATCGACGTCATATAAAAATGATTAATATAAATATGTTATCCCCGGACAACCGACGAGCGTTGCGGGGAGTGGTGCTGCCAACGTTGCGTCTGTGACCTGGAGCTGCGGTGTGCGTGCCGATGCTGATTGTCTTCCACCGAAGACAGGGAATAAACCCGGTCCGCCTTCTGGATTAACGCGCTGAAGGCACGATCGGGAGTGACGGAATACAGGATTACCATCGACTCGTGCCCGATCTCTCTCAGTGCTCCGGCAATTGGTGTGATCATCTCCCATGCCCCGTCATACATTGACGAATCGTGCTCGATAAACACAACCGTATGCGACGCTTCCTTCAGAATCGTGAAGAGCTGGTGAGCGGTGAAGGCTCCGGCAACATCTCCGGCGGCCAGAAACAGCGGATCCTGATCGCGGGGGCGATCGCTTCGGGCCCGGTATTTCTTTTTTTTGGACGAGGCTACCAGTGCCCTCGACAACACCACCCAGAGGATGGTCATGCAGGGCCTTTTGCAGCTGAAGCTGACCCGGCTCGTGATTGCGCACCGGCTCCCGACCGTCAGGTCCGCAGACAGGATCTATGTGCCTGACAGGGGGAAGGTCGTCGAGGCAGGGACGTATGAGGAACTCATGCTTAAGGGTGGCTGGTTCAGCCGGCACGCACGGCTGCAGCTGGCGTGAAAACCACAAGAGCCCCTGTCAGACACCCGCAAATGGACCTGTTACAAGTATTACGGATGCGGCTGATCCGGCCATAATGTTAAGATGAGGGGACACCCTCACCCGACAACCTTATGCTTCCGGAATCAGTTCTCATTGTATGGGCCGCACTGTCCTCCTCGCGTGTCTTGTAATCCTGGTACTGGCAATGTTCTGCGGGTGTACCGGGATACTTCGCAATAACACTCCAGCTACCCTGACTGCCAATTCGGCACCGGGTTTGGCCCCCGCAGAAAACTTTGTCGGCATACCAACACCGGTTGTTGACGGGAAGAAGATCATCCAGGTCTATGCCCACCGGGGGGCACGGAGTTATGTCCCGGAGAATGTTCTGCCCGGTTACCGGACCGGTCTTGCCATCGGTACGGACTGGGTTGATATGGATGTCGTCATGGACCGTGATAGCAATGTGGTCGTATCCCACGATCTCTGGCTGAACCCGGACATTGTCCGTGGACCCGATGGTAAATTCCTGGCCCGGAGCCGGGCAGCGATGCTCAGAGGTATCCCGCCAGGAAAAACCGATGAATACCTGCAGCCGTACCTGGTCAGAAACCTGAATTATTCCCGGTTGCAGCAGTATGATGTCGGGATGCTGAACCCGGACAGCCCGTATGCCGCGTATTTCCCCGACCAGTACCCGGTCAACGGTACCCGGATGCCATTGCTGCGGGACGTTATCCGGTATACAAGGAACCTGACCGGAGGCAGGGTCGGGTACCAGATCGAGATCAAGAGCGACCCGGAGCACGACACCTGGACGTATCCTCCTGCGGAATTCGCATCAGCGCTTTATACCGTTCTGAAAGAAGAGAATATCACGGACACCTGCGAGATCCAGGCATTTGACTGGCGGTACCTGTACGAACTGCAGAACCTGGATCCCGGTATCGCGACGGCATACCTGACCGAGTGGGATAACGAACCCGAAACCCCGTACAGTTTCTTTTGCAATGATACGTCCCTGGCCGGGTTGTGGACCGGGGGGAAGCTGGTGAAGGATTACAACAATTCCATCCCGCAGATGGTCAGGGCCCTTGGCGGGAAGTGCTGGGAGCCGGAGGACGTAACGCTGACAAAAGAAGCGCTGGACGAAGCCCACCGTCTCGGCCTGAAAGTCGTGGTATGGACATGGCCGGAGCACAGCGGTTCTGCGTTCGATCCCGTAACCGTCCAGATGATGATTGACATGGGCGTTGACGGCATCATCACCGATGACCCCGGGCGGCTGATCTCCATGCTCGCTGCCCGGAATTACCGGGTTCCCGAACGGTTTATTGGGGCGTGAGGGGATGGGGGTATTCTTCCAAATCCCGGATGAACAACGGGTCCGGCAGGAGGGTTTTTTTTAATTGCGGGGGCTGCATACGAGGTGACGGGCGGGGTCCGGGCCAGGGGGCGGTTCGTGCTGCGTCACCGGGTTCACTCATCATGGTAAACCAGGGCGGGTGAGAGGATATCCGGAGAGTGCTCCCGTTTTTCTTTCCGGGCAAGGTAGCAGAGGTGGCAGGCATCGGCAACCGTTGCCGGGGGTGCATACCCGAGGGCCCGTGCCAGTTCCGCCGGGCCGCCGCGGATGAGGGGGGTGCAGACAGGATGATTATCGGGGAGGTAGTCCCTGAGCAGTTCTCTGAGGGGCTTGTCCCAGATATTCCCGATCGAGATCCCCTGGCAGATCTGGAGGTTGCCAAAGGCATCGACATGGAGCCGGCCGGGGCTGACGAGATCCTCATAGGGGCACGAGGTGAACTGCTGCCAGGGGTGGCCGGAGGCGTACGGGCTCAGCTTTCCGGCAGCCCTGCCCCTGAACATGATCCCGCCACCGGTGACGATACCGGTCTTTGCTTCCCGGAGAGACCCGGGAGTTTGTGGCCCCGATGCTCCGGGATCGAGGGCGAGGATGGAGACCGGGAGTTCCAGATCCCGCGCAGCGGCAAAGGCGCGCCGGGCCGGGTTGTCGGTACGGTTCTCATAATGGAAGATGTCGTCGCTGATGCTCAGGTCAGTGATACCGAGACCAGAGAGGGGGTGCAGAAAGAGCCGGGCGTTCTCGCCTGATGTGGCAAAGAAGCCGTTCGTGACGATCCCCACGGAGAAGCCCCGCTGCCGGGCCTCGCGGATGCTCTCCATGAGGAGCGGGTAGAAGAGGAACGGTTCCCCGCCCTCGAAGTAGATGGTGTCTACCGTGCCGAGATCCCGTGCCTGATCCAGCACGCGGCGGACCTGGCTGAAGGTGAAGGTCCCCTCCGCAGACGGGCTGCTGCAGACAAAGCAGTGTTCGCAGGCGAGTGTGCACATATAGGTCAGGAGCATATGGATCTGCGTGATCATGGCAATACAATCCTTAAAGACCGGCGATGGCTCTCACGTACCTCTCCCCCGCTTCACCTGTACGATACGGGAAAACGTGTGTACCGTGTATATCAGCACCTCCTGATAAAAAACGATCCCGGTAACAGGGCCAGAAATGGGCGTATTTTACTACGTTTCTTTTAAGTACTGTATCAAAGAATTCCGGAACGTGTATCCACAATATTGGCATTCTTTAACCCAATAACAAAAACAGTGAAAATACCCAATCCGAAGCTACAAACTTTTAAATATCACGTTGATATAATTCCACATGTTCTGATATGGAATTTTAAATCTGTGCACATTGCAGGATATTCTCAAAAATATCCAGATATTTGTCATATCAGCGAGGTTCCAGAGATGAGGTGAAGCATATGGTATCTAAAAAGAAAAAGAAGCCAAAAGCACGTGTCCGCGATGAACATGTACCTGTTCCTGTGGAAAAAATAGAAACACCGGATATGTGGGAAGGAAAAACTGTTGAACAACTGATTCAGGAACTGAAAAATGATACTAATGAAATTGTCCGTTCTACCGCTGCCGGAGCGATGGGATATCTCAAATCAGAAAAAACTATAGAACCGCTTATTGAAGCCCTGAAAGATAACCATGTCTATGTCCGGCATGGAGCTGCATGGGCTCTCGGTGAGATAAAATCAGAACGGGCAATTGATGCGCTAAAGCAGGCATTAACCGATGATGATGAAGAAACGCGGGGAAAAGCAGCCGAGGCGCTGTGGAAAATTCAAGGAAATTGACGTGTAATATTTTCATGTTCTGATAAGTTAGTAGCTGGTGATCGATCCTGCATTGATCAGAAACGAGATACTTTGCCGGCGAGTGAATCCGGCAATTGGGACCTTCAACGAAAGGCATTAATTCGGCAGGTGTTCCATTACTCTTTCCGGAGGATGATTAATGTTTGAAACAATACTTGTTTCCACAGATTTTTCTGATTCTGCACAAAAAATATTCGGGAACATAGGGGAGATACCGGGCGTAAAAGAAGTGATCCTTTTCCATGTGGTGGATGCCACGAATCCTTCTAAAACCGGGTTGTCTCCTGAGTCACACATTGAGAGTGCGAAGGTCCTCCTGACCGGGACAAAGGAGTTCCTAGAAAATCTTGGTTTTAAGGTGCAAATAAAAATCGATGTTATCAGTGATGTGATGACGCAGGGGAGTGTATCACAGTCGATTCTGGATACTGCTGATAGTGAAAAGGTCTCCTTGATTATTATGGGTGCACGGGGAAAAAGCGTGAAGGATCTTCTTCTGGGAAGTGTCTCTTCAGATGTGCTGCACCATACAACGATCCCGCTCCTTCTGATGAAAGGTACATCAGATGGGAAAAATCAAAAAAAAATGGCGGGCGGTCCTTCCAACGGCTTTTTTCAAAAGTGCTTATCCCAACGGATTTTTCTGAACCTGCCGGAGAGGTTCTGTCATTTCTGAAAGATATCAAGGGGATTGATACGGTTATTCTTCTGAATGTGATTGATACAAGAAAAAACGACCCGCATTTCCTGGAATACAGAAACGTGGCAAAAACGAAGCTCGGAGAGATCGGAGATAAACTTATCCAGTCGGGTTTTCATGTGGAGAATCATGTCCGGACCGGATATCCCCCCGATGAAATAATTTCCCTTGCGGAGACGAATAGTGTAACGCTCATTGCGATGAGCCCGCACGGAGAAGGGTGGTTGAGAGAGGTGCGGGAATTGTTTGTTGGAAGTACAACGGATGCTGTAGTCAGAAGGGCAGGCCTGCCCGTCATCATCATCCGGGGAAAACGATTCAAAGGGAATTCCTGATTTACACCTCCCAGTTTTTCAGGATCCCGTCGAAGCCTTACAGGCTTCTCCTGTCTCACCCTTTTTTTCGGACACCCCCGAAAAACGACCCTCAAAACAGGGCCTTAAATCGCGTTTCTCCCTCGGGATCGGGTAAAACTACGTGGCCGAATCGGCCTCGATTCCAGGGGCTTTGGCAGCCATCAGGCGAGGTGCATTCCTGCCGTATTTCGGCAAACAGGGCGCTATAATGCCCCCGTTTCCACACGAACAGAAACGGGCGGTTTTACGGGTTTTCCGAGTATTGGCCCGGGCGCAGGAGGGGGAAACGGAGCCCCCATTGGGCGTATTTTCCCCCGAAATACATACCCTCATATTCCAGGGGTCTCCGGCGAGGGATAAATGAGGGGGGATCATCTCAACAGGCCAATTAAGTAAAGCAAGGGAGAGTCGGTGAGCGGCGCGGAATGGAGACGAGTGCCAGCGAGCCGGAGTGCAGCGGAGACGAACCGTCCCGGCCGATCTTCATGTCAGCCGGACCCGATGGCTCCCGCACCCGGTGGGGTGGGCGGTCCGGGGGATAGCCCCCATCAATGGCAGGGAAAAAAATCTTCATCGATCGTTTCAAATGGTCTAAAAAGTGT
>CAZNIL010000049.1:0-10717 GCA_964573085.1 uncultured Methanoregula sp. | reverse complement strand
AGTACATGAATCCCACTGCTACCAGCGGAACACCCAGATCGCTGCATTCCTTTAAGTGGTCCCCGGCCAGGAACCCGAGGCCGCCTGCATAAAAAGGGAGTGAGTGGTGAAGGCCGTACTCTGCAGAAAAATATGCAATGGTAAGAGATCTGCGTTTTGGGTAATGTTCCGAAAACCAGCCATTGCGGTTAGTCATGTACTGGTTAAATCGGTTCATTATGATGTCATAACGGCGGAGGTATTCCTGATTTGTAAGAACACTTTCCAGAAATTCGGCTGGAACCTCACGAAGCATTTTAACGGGATTGTGGATACTTTTTTTCCATGCCTGTTGGTTAATCTGTTTAAAGAGTACCCGTGCCTCCGGGTGCCAGCTCCACCAGAGATTGTATGCAAGATCGACGAGACCGGATATGCGTTCCGGAACATGGGGGAATTTATCTGATAGTCGATCATAATGGTCCGCCATGTATCGGTTACTTCCTAATAGTACTGTAGGTAACGTCAAAATTTATACTATTGGGACAACAAATGGGCAGGAAAAGTAATAATCGCAAAATAAAATTAGGTAATTTTTAATTTCTCATTATTGTTGAATTTTTTCTTTTTGTATTTTTTCTGTTTGAAGATAGTGCCATAACCGAGAGATGATCGTTTGGATAACCTCAACATTTTCATCGTTTTCGTTGATCATATTCCAGCGCTTTTCCAAGTGCTGGCGCGTATCCCCGGTTCACGTATTCCTTCACCATCCTTTTGGCCGAGAACCGCGGGGCGTTACTCTTGATCGCTTCTTTCATCTTCCTGACCCACATGTGGGGGATCCCGTCATCGGAGCGGGTATAGTACATTGGTACAACCTCACGCCGGATCAGGTCATAAATCTGTCCGGCGTCCTCCCTGTCCCTGTTGGTTGTGGCTTTGGAGTCGCCAAACGCCCAGCCGTTTTTAATATTATACCCCTCAATCCACCAGCCGTCAAGGATACTGAGATTGATCACACCATTGAGTGATGCTTTCATCCCGCTTGTCCCGCAGGCTTCCATCGGCGGTAAGGGGTTATTGAGCCAGACATCAACACCATGCACGAGATACTGCGCCATCTGCTCCCCATAATCTTCCACAAAAGCGATCCTGCCGCCAAACTCCGGGCTGTGCGTGTACTGGTACACCCGCTGGATGATCTTTTTTCCTTCGTCATCTGCGGGATGCGCTTTACCGGCAAAGATAATCTGGACCGGTTTCCACCGGTTATTGACAATCTGTTTGAGTTGTTCGAGGTCCGAAAAGATAAGATCAGCGCGTTTATAGGTAGAAAACCGGCGGGCGAACCCGATTGTAAGGGCAGTAGGATCGAGCATGGCACCTCCGCCTACCACATTGACCGGGTCCGCTCCCTCGCGCTCCCATTTCCGCCGTTTATGCTCACGGATGCGGTTCAGCAGTTTCTGTTTCAGCCGGAGGTGAACCTTCCATAACTCTTCATCCGGAATTTCATCGATGAGGTCCCAGATGATCGTGTTGTCATGCTCATCCAGCCAGTTGGGACAGGAGGGAGAGAAATACTGATTGAACAGCAATTCAAGATTCGGGTTGAGCCAGGTCGGTATGTGAACGCCGTTTGTGATATATTCGATGGGCGTTTTTTCGAGCGGGATATCCGGCCACAGGTTGCGCCACATGCCACGGGCGACCTCTCCATGTCGCTGGCTCACCGCGTTGGTAAATGAACACGTCCTGAGTGCAAATGCAGTCATATTGAAGATACCGGGGGGGTCCTGTGGGTGGTAACCTAACTTAAGGAATGTATCCCGGTCAATGCCAAGCAGTGAATAATAATGACTGAAGTACCGGTCCATTAAAGAATACGGAAAAGTATCATGTCCCGCAGCCACAGGAGTGTGCGTCGTGAAAACCGATGTGTCGCGCACCTGCCGGAACGCTTCCTTAAACGAATTGCCATCGGCGACCTTATCCCGTATGCGTTCGAGGAGCGCGAACGCAGGGTGCCCTTCGTTTAAATGGATCACCGAATGCCGGATCCCAAGGATATCCAATACATAGTTCCCGCCGATCCCAAGGACAATCTCCTGCCGGAGGCGCTGTTCGCGGTCGCCGGTATAGAGCCGGGAGGAGATGCTCCTGTTGGCTGGATCATTCTGGGGGATATCAGTATCAAGAAGATAGAGGGGTATATTTCCGACATCGACTTTCCAGACCGCGATGTGGATTGGAGGGTCGATGAAGGGCACCTGTACTACCAGCTGGTCGGTGTGGTTATACATCACCCGTGTAATCGGCGCGGCATCCCGGTTCAGGACCTCCTTGATATTTTCCTGCCACCCGTCCGGCCCGATATGCTGGTGGAGGTACCCTTCAGAGTACATGAACCCCACTGCTACGATCGGGATGCCAAGATCACTGCACTCCTTAAGATGGTCCCCGGCAAGAAATCCAAGGCCGCCGGCATAAAAGGGGAGGGAGTGCTGGAGCCCGTACTCTGCGGAGAAATAGGCGATTGAGAAATGTTTCCGGTTGGCAAAGTGTTCGCTGAACCATGAGGTGGCATGGCGGATCTCACGCCTGAACCAACGGGCCATGACAATGTCGTAATGGTGCAGGTAGTGGGGGTTTTTCGCGGCTGCAATAAGAGTTTCTTCGGGAATTTCCTTGAGCATCTTCACCGGGTTGTGGATGCTCTCCGCCCACATGATGGGGTTGAGCCGTTTGAAAACCATTTTTACTTCAGGGTTCCAGCTCCACCAGAGGTTGTACGCGAGGTCGACCAGGCCGGAAATCCGTTCGGGCACATGGGGGAACTCCTCTGCAAGCCGGTTGTACTGCTCGGCCATTTGAGTCTGCCTTCCTGATTCTAATGTGGGCAATTTCATGTTTAATACTATTGGGAATGCAAAAGGGAAGGAAAAGCGGGATCCGCATAATAAGATCTAATCCCATGAGTTCCCATCCGGCATTCGGGAAGGTTATCTTTTTGTGAATGCCAGTGTCCGGGAGGATCTTCACCAATCCATTCCTGAGGCGATCGTCCTTGCAGATGCCACCGGAGTGCCCCGGGAATATTTTTTGTTGATGACCGGGTGGTGTTCATCGTTCCCACATACATTTCACAAAATATAAATACGACATCAGGGTTCGGGGACATTCTTTCATCCACTGCATTTGTTGCAGACCGGTTCTGATTACAATTCGCCCGATTTTTTGATATTTTTCAAATTCAACACAAAATTTTGTTCAAACTCTAATCGCAATACCATCAGAAATACCCTTTTATTTTTTCCTGATTTATATACCCTAACACAAAACAAGCCATAACAAAGGGAAAAGTATAAATCATCTCTCTGGTATCTTAACTGTGGCTAAAGGAACTGGATACTCCCCGGCAGAATCCCGTTACTCATTTACGTCCCTGATATTTTTTGATCTGAAGATAGTTCCCAACAAGAGGATACGCTCTCGAAGGGAGCCAGCACCCTGTCGGCGGGTTCCTGCCTGGTCTTTAAAAGGAGGATTGAAAAAGGTATGCCTGCGTTATCGATTGGATTCGAGGTGCACCAGCCGTACCGGTTGAACAGGCACTTTGCTCCGGATCCAAAAATAAAGAGAAAAGATCTGTTAAATCTGTATTTCGACGAGATCAACCGCGAGCTTCTGCTCCGTGTCGCAGAAAAATGCTACATTCCGGCAACAACACAGGTCCTGGAAATGATGGACGCGGGGTTCTCATGTGCGTTCTCATTTTCCGGCACCCTTATCGAACAGGTTGAAAAGTGGAGCCCGGATTCCCTTGCCTTATTCGAGCAGGTTGCCGCCCATCGGAATGCCGAGATCCTCGCCCAGACTTACTACCATAGCATCGCCAGCTGCTTCCACGACAAAACCGAATTTACCGAGCAGGTCCGGATGCATGCCAACCTGATGCGCGACCTGTTCCATGCAGACCCTGCGGTCTTCGAAAACACGGAGTTTACGTTCAATAACGAGATCGCAACCCATATCAAGGATATGGGATTCGCCGGGATTTTTACCGAGGGTGTAGACCGGATCCTTGGCTGGAGAAGCCCCGATTACCTGTATACCTGCAGGGACATTCCCGTTCTTCTCCGGAACACCCAGTTGTCAGATGATATTGCATTCCGGTTCACCAACCGTTCGTGGGACATGTATCCCCTGACTGCCGATACGTATGCAAAATGGGTGGCACAATCTTCCGGGGATGTCGTGAATGTCTTTTTAGACTACGAATCCTTTGGGGAACATTTGTGGTCGGACACCGGTATCTTCGATTTCCTGCGGCATCTGCCAGAGGAACTTTCAGCACAGGGAGTTTCTACGATCCTGCCATCAAAAGTACTTGCGGATTACTCACCGGTGGGAACGATTGATGTAACCGAGACAATCTCATGGGCTGATATAGAGAAGGATACATCGGCCTGGATGGGAAACGACCGGCAGCGGGCGGCGTTCTTTGCCCTTCAGACAGCACATGCCTACTCGAAGGACAAGCAGGTCTGGAGGTACCTCCAGACGAGCGATCATTTCTACTACATGGCGTCCAAGTTCGGTTCCTGTGGCGAAGTGCATTCGTATTTCTGTTATCTCGAAGGCGAAGATGCGTTTAAGACTTACATGAGAATCCTTGCAGACTATGAGGAACGCAATATCCGAACCATGAAGAACCGTAAGGCAGCAAAGGCACTGCGGACGCTGTCTCCGGAAAACGCGTTCCATTTCGCATCTCCTGCCGGTTATATCGGGTACACGGCATATAACCTGGACCAGTTCTGCGAGCTTTTGCATATCGTGCCCAGGGACTCTATCCAGCACCATCTGGAGAGGGGGGATTTTACTTTCTGGATTAGGGATGTACTTGGTGACACACATCTTGCTGAAAGCATCAAAGAATGCACAGAGCGACAGGAGCTTACCAATCTTGTCTGTGAGTGGAGGGAACGACTGTGGAGTCACTTAAAATAGCCATTTTCTGCTGGGAATCACTCTATGCCGAGCGCGTTGGCGGACTTGCCCGTGCCGCGACCCATCTCGCTGAGACGCTGGCGATGTCCCACGAGGTTCACTTCTTTACCCGTGGCTGGATCCAGGACCAGACGATCAAAGGAGTCCAATACCATTACTGCCAGCCCGGCGGCAACAACATGGTGGAGTATTGCGATTCCATGAGCTATGGGATGGTCGAAAATTTCCACAGGTTTGATAAAAACCGGAAATTTGATTACCTCCATTTTAACGACTGGCATGCAGTCCAGGCGCTCCATATCCTGCAGGACCGGAACACCATTCTTACCTTCCATTCGACAGAATACGGCAGGAACGGGAACCAGTTCGGCGACTGGTGGGAGTTTAAGGAGATATCGGGTAAGGAGTGGTATGGGGGACTGATTGCAAAGCGGGTCACCGCTGTATCTGCAACCCTGAAAAACGAGGTCATGCAACTCTATAACGTGCCCGACTGGAAGTGTGACGTGGTCCCCAATGGCGTGGTGCCCCGCGAGTTCCGCGCTGAGATCGATGCAGGCAAAGTGAAGCAGGCATATGGTATCCACCCGTTCGCCCCGCTCATCCTGTTCATCGGCAGGCTCGTCTACCAGAAAGGTCCGGACCTGCTGATCGAGGCAGTAAGAAAGGTGTGCCAGAACCATTGGGATGCGAAGGTGATCGTTGCCGGAACCGGGGACATGCGCCAGTTTCTGGCGGAACGGGCAAAGGATCTCCCGGTTAATTTCATTGGCTACATTCCCGATTCGGAGTACGTCCGTCTCCTGAATGCCTGCGACCTCGTGGTCATCCCCAGCAGGAACGAGCCGTTCGGCCTCGTGCTGCTGGAAGCATGGAGTGCAGAGAAAGGCGTTGTTGCGTCCAATGTTGGCGGGCTCTCTGAGAACATCGATGCCTTCGTGGACGGTGTGAAAGTTGAACCCGACCCGGACTCGCTGGCATGGGGGATCAACAGCATGATGGATGATCCTAAAAATGCAATAGCTCTCGGGAAACGGGGCAGGAAAAAAGTTGATCGTATGTTCCTGTGGGGCCCGATCGGGGGGAAGATAACCGAGACCTATTCCCGTGTGGTCGCATGAAGATCGCCTATTTTGTCGATGAATTTCCACCTTTTTTCCGCGGGGGGCTGGGGACCTATGCAAAAGAGATCACACAGCAGTTCATTCTCAAGGGACATTCTGTATCGGTCTTCTCCCTGAATACGGGAGACGACCCCACGTTCGATACCTGGGGGGGCGCAGAGGTCCACCGCCCCAGGCTCATGACCTTTTCTGACATCCTTTCCATCGTCAACCCTGCTGAAATGAAGACATGGGACACGAATGGACAGGAATTTTTTACAACTACCCTTCTTTACAATATCCTTTCCGCATCAAAGCTGGTGAATTCTCTTGTCCAAAAAGAGCACCGCAATTTTGATATTCTGGTCTCACATGACTGGCTCGCCGCGCTCGCGGGAATCATCGCCAGGCGAAATCTCGATATCCCCTTTGTTATCCACTTTCATTCAAATGAGCAGGGACGAAACCCGTCAGGATCTGCAACGGTCAGGGACATTGAGCGTATTGCCGCCACAAATGCCAACCGGATTATTACCGTCAGTTATGCAATGCGTGACGAACTGATGAGATTGGGGTATCCGGAGCAGAAGATCCGGGTTGTCCATAATGGTGTGGATGCGGGGAAATATGATGCTGCGCGGTTTTCAAGGGAGGAGGTGGAAGCATTCCGGGAAAAGATTGGAGTTGGGCCCAACCCAATGATATTCTTCATCGGCAGGCTCACCTGGGTAAAAGGGGTCGACTCGCTCGTTCTGGCAATGCCTTGGATCCTCAAAGAGATGCCTGATGCAAAACTTGTCATTTTAGGTATAGGAGAGATGGACCAGATGCTTGTCCAGATGGTGCGCGACCTTCATCTGGAGGAGAACGTGATTCTGCGCTTTAAGATGGTTCAGGAGGAGGAGCGGATACTGTACTATGCAGCCTGCGATATCGCAGTCTTCCCATCGAAATACGAACCGTTCGGTATTGTCTGCACCGAGGCCCAGTCAATGGGAAA
This sequence comes from uncultured Methanoregula sp., assembly GCA_964573085.1. GTDB lineage: Archaea > Halobacteriota > Methanomicrobia > Methanomicrobiales > Methanospirillaceae > MVRE01. Next base: position 3,619 of record CAZNIL010000049.1, on the reverse strand, counting down.
ACCAGTCGTTGTTGGTGCAACCGGTACATCTGGTCTCCGCGAGCAGGTGATCCCAACCGGAAACGAAATCTGCGGGTACCATATCAACCCGTATGATCCACGGGACATCGCAAAATATATCGTAAAGATCCTCAAAGATCCTGACCTGGCCGCAACCATGGGTAAGAACGGCAGGAGCCGGGTGCTCAAGAACTTCACCTGGGAGATGGCTTCAGAAAAGACCATCGGGGTATACCAGGAACTAATTGACGGCAGGAAATAAAGGGAGAGGCGCCGATGGCATTCCAATACGGTCGGGAGGTCCAGGAACCGGTTGCCGCACGAAGGCTTGAATTTCTGATGACGGCAGGCCATGCCTACTCATCTTCGACCGTTGGTGGCAACACCAGAAAATACCACGGACTTTTCGTAAACAACGGGCGCCTCGGTCTTGCCGGACTTGATGAGATTGTGAACGGCAGGCGCATCTCCGCCCATCAGTATGAAGGGGCATCGGATGACGCAGGATTACAGTACCTCCATGCATTCTCGGCATACCCTCCCCGCTGGGTCTACAGGGTGGGGGATGTCGCTATCCGGAAGACTGTGGAGTTCAATGGTGGTCTTACGATCACCTATGATGTCACGGGTGAAGCAGATCTCCGGATCCGTCCTCTTATCACTGATCGTCCGGTGAATGAGGTTGTTCGGGCACCTCATCCTCTCTATGTGAGTGAACGCAATGGTGTACGCTGGGGGGACCTCTTCCTTGAAAGCGATCTCCCTTTTGATCCCGATCCCGTTACGTACTGGAATGTCTGGTATGAGCAGGAGCACGAGCGCGGGTACGATCCTGTTGAGGACCTCTATTCACCAGGTTTTTTCCATGGCGTTGTAAAGGACTGCACGGTCACGTTCCAATGTGTACATGAAGGGCACGCCCCGATGAACAAAAACAGCATACCCTTGCCTCAATCCCCCCTTGACTGGCTGGAGTGGGCATCCGATGCGTTCTGTCACGGTGACGAGATCTTTGCCGGCTACCACTGGTTCTGCGAATCATGGGGGCGGGACTCTGCAATCAGCGTCAGCGGGCTTTTAATCGAACGGGACAAAAAAATTGCTGCACAGGCAGTACTGCAACGCCTCGCATCCGGGATGAGAGGTGGCATAATCCCGAACAGGTTCCCGGATAATTATCACACAAGTGATGCCTCGCTCTGGTTCATCCATGCCCTCATGCGGTACCGGCGCCGCTGGGGGGATGACCCCTTTATGGAGAAAATGAAGCCGTTAATCAGTGATATTCTGAATACCTATCCTTTTTCACCTGTCGCTTCGATTGACGATAGTCTTATCACTGTTGTGCCAAAGAGCACCTGGATGGACACAGAGTTCACCCCCCGCGGAGGAAAGCCGGTAGAGATCAATGCGTTATGGGTCAGTGCACTGGCAGAATCTGAGGCTATGGGAATCACGACACCAGTACCTTTTGATTCTGCACTGGTAGCATTCAGGAGGTTCTGGAACGAAGACCGGCAATGCCTTTTTGACCGTATCGATCCAGCTGATCCTGCCATCCGCCCGAACCAGGTAATCGCTATCGCACTTGGTCTTGTTGATCAGGATCAGGCGACAAAAGCCCTCAACACCATCAATAAAAATCTCCTGACACCCTACGGGCTGCGTACCCTTTCGCCGCAGGATCCTCACTACTATGGGCATTATTCCGGTGACCGCAGTTACCATAACGGGTGTGTCTGGCCCTGGCTGACAGGGAAATATGTCGATGCACTCATAAGAAACGGAGTTACGAGGGATCTGATCGCGCCTATGTTGATTCCGGTCCTCCATCACCTCCGGGAAGCCGGTGTAGGATACATATCTGAGATCTTCGATGGCGATCCTCCTTATCTGCCGGGAGGTTGCGTCGCCCAGGCCTGGAGCGTGGCAGAAATTGCCCATGCCTGCAGAATGGTTTTCCATTGATACGGTACAACAACCTTATCGGGATCATTCATGCACCCCCCCAATTTCAAGGATACGATCGCAGCGTCTCCGTACATCTTCACCATAGGGGTGGCCGGTGATAGTGGGTCGGGAAAGACTACATTCACACAAGGCGTTCGAAGCATCTTTGGCGATGACATGGTATCGACTATAACGCTGGATGACTACCACTGCCTTGACCGGAATGATCGAAAGAAACACGGAATCACAGCACTTAATCCTCGTGCAAACCGGCTCGATCGGCTCGAAAAGGACTTATCATTGCTCAAGCGCGGAGTCCCTGTTGAAAAGCCGGTGTATAACCATAGTACCGGAACCTTCGACCCGCCTGTTATTTTCCGACCCAAAAAGATCCTGATACTTGAGGGGCTCCATACATTATTTACCCCCCAACTTCGTCATAACATTGATTTTTCGCTCTTCGTGGATCCGGTAAAAGAGGTCAAGTATGACTGGAAGATACGACGGGATATGAACAAAAGAGGGTATTTGGAGAAAGATGTGCTGAAAGAAATTACCGAAAGGGAACCTGATTATGTGACGTACATCGCCCCCCAGAAGGAATTCGCTGATGCCGTTATTGGCATCGATTACTCTGAATACGGCAAACATCTCGGGCTTGAACGGAATGTCTACCGGATAACCCTCTCCCAGAGCAGGATGAAACAGAATATTGAGAATATCGACCTCTCACTGGACCTGTTCTCGATCCTCTCGCTTTCCCAGAAAGATTTCTCTCTCAAGTTCGGAACCAGCGAGCATGATGGTCACAAGATGGGGGATCTCATCATGGATGGTGAATTGAGCGAACATGTTGTGAAAAAACTTGAGCGCAGCATCGAGAACCAGACACAGGTCCACCCCATCTCAATCATTAAAAACAGGACGTATGTGACTGCCAGCGACCTCGCTCAGCTGATCCTGTGCTGGAGGATAATCCACCGCCGCATCTTCATGGAGACTGGCCGGTAATGGCACTCCGGGGATATGCCAGCTACCCTGCGAACCCATCCCTGCCGGCGGTCCTTTCAGATATTCGTCATTTTTTTGATATCGATGAGAACCAGGCCCGGGACCCTCCGGCCCGGGTATGGCTCTCGAAGGTCGCCGGCCTGATGTAATTGATGGACCACCCGTCAGAGAAGCTGTCCTGTATCTCTTTCTGTGTTATCCTCCTCGGGCCGTATCCGGCGGGCTCCAGATCGGAAAAGCAGAGCATGAAGTAGTTCCCGGCCGGTGACAGGATGGCTGCAAGGTTGTCCACGAAGACCGGGCGGTCTTCATCGGACAGGGTATGGAAGAACCCTGAATCGGTGACGGTAGTAAACTTCCTGTCAAGCCGTAAGAGGTCCAGTGCGTTCAGGACGTAAAACTGCACCGGAAGTCCTCTTGCAGCAGCCTTCTCCTGTGCCTTCTGGATCGCGAGGGGGGTGGCGTCGATACCCCACACGTCATATCCTTCCCCTGCAAAGAAGAGGGCATGCTCCCCTGTCCCGCATCCTATGTCAAGGACAGATCCTGTTATCTCTCCCCTCCGGACCAGCTCGACGAACTCCTTCTGGGGCTGGCCGATGTCCCAGGGAGGTGTGCCCCTGTATGCCGAGTCAAAGAAATCCATACCTCACCATAG
>CAZNIL010000048.1:1268-10953 GCA_964573085.1 uncultured Methanoregula sp. | reverse complement strand
ATAAGATCGTTTCAGGTGCAAAATCATGTTCCAAAAAACGTTCCATGTAACATCACAGCGCGAAGGGGAGATCATAAACATCACACCGGATGTAAAAAGGATTGTAAGCGAGAGCAGGGTAAAGGACGGGCTCGTCCACCTATTTGTCAGACACTCGACTGCCGCACTCACCACGATCGAGTTTGAGCCCGGCGTACTAGCCGATCTCTCCCGTGCCCTGTCGGTGCTCGCTCCTGATGGTGCAGAGTATGCCCACAACGCAAAATGGGGCGATGGCAACGGCCGGTCTCACGTGAAGGCAGCGCTGGTCGGCCCCTCGCTCACCGTGCCGGTGGAAAACGGGGAGCTCGCATGCGGGACATGGCAGCAGGTTGTGCTCCTCGAACTGGACGTGAATGCGGGACGGGAGCGGACGGTTGTGTGTACGGTGACCGGATAATAACAAAAATGTACTAGTGCTCCAAAAACCGTTTTCATGCTCTTTGATCAGGTTATGGATGGAGCATATGCCATAACGTATCAGGTTTGAATCGTGTTGATTGAAAAATGGTAAAAATCCTCCGACCCCCTTCATACATATTACTGATGGGGAAATGGAATTCCGCCTCAACCGAAGGCCTTTTACCATCTTAATTGAAATCTACGTGGAACAACGCATTGTCCCGTATGCAATGGCGACTCGTTGATAGCAGAGATGGTATCGATCCGGATTGACTCGGGGATTTTAAAAGGTAAGGTACCATTTTTGGATGGAACGAATTAATGCAATCTATTGATATCGGGTCCGTGACCGGGCTCACTGGCAAAGAAGCACAGGAAAAACTGCGGTCTGAGGGGTATAATGAACTCCCCACCCAACAGAAACGGAGCATTTTCTGGATAATTTTTGAAGTTATCCACGAACCAATGTTTCTCCTTCTTGTTGCATGCGGCCTGCTCTATTTTTTGCTCGGTGATATTCAGGAGGGCCTGATGCTGATGAGCTTTGTGCTTGTCATCATTGCGATCACGGTCTACCAGGAGCAGAAGACTGAACGGGCGCTTGAAGCACTCAGGAACCTCTCCAGCCCGCGGGCACTGGTGATCCGGGACGGTGAACAGAAACGGATTCCGGGTCGTGAGGTTGTAACCGGTGACATGCTCATCCTCTCCGAGGGCGACCGTGTTCCCGCGGATGGCGTCCTGCTCTCCTCCATCAATGTCTCGGTGGACGAGTCACTCCTTACGGGGGAATCTGTCCCGGTCCGTAAAATATCCTGGATAGCGGGTATGCAGTCTGACCGCCCGGGCGGTGATGACCAACCGTTCGTCTACTCCGGAACACTTGTTGTCCAAGGGCAGGGTCTCGCCGGGGTCAGGTCGACGGGCATAAAAACCGAGATGGGGAAGATCGGGGCGGTATTGCAGAGTGTCGAACGGGAAGAGACCCGGTTGAAGGGGGAGATCTCACGGATCGTCCGGACGATTGCTCTTATCGGAGTCTCCCTGTGTGCCATCATCGTGGTGGTGTATGGTCTTACCCGTTTCAACTGGATCGAGGGATTCCTTGCGGGAATTACCCTTGCCATGGCGATTCTGCCCGAAGAGTTCCCCGTTGTCCTTACGGTATTCCTTGCGCTGGGAGCGTGGAGGATCTCCCAAAAAAACGTGCTGACCCGTCAGGTCCCGGCGATAGAGACGCTTGGTTCGGCAACAGTCCTCTGTGTTGACAAAACCGGCACACTCACCCAGAACCGGATGTCAGTTAAGAAATTTTTTGCACTGGGAAAGATGTGCGAGAACGATGCCAATTCATCAAATTCTGTCCCTGACATCTGCCATGAAGTTGCTGAGTTCAGTATTCTCGCCTGTAAAAAGGATCCTTTCGATCCGATGGAGAAGGCACTCATCCAGCTTGCTGACGGGGATTTTGGGAGAACCGAGCATATCCATACCAGCTGGGAGCATATCCTGGAATATCCCCTTTCACCAGACCTCCTTGCCATGTCAAACGTATGGCGGTCACCTGATGGCAATGAATATATTATAGCGGCAAAAGGGGCGCCGGAAGCCATTGCAGATCTCTGCCATTTTGACCCAAAGATGCTGCAGGACCTGTCAGTGCACATCAATACAATGGCGGTGGAAGGCCTCCGTGTGCTGGGGGTGGCAAAAGCCTCGTTTTCCCGGACAGAACTCCCCGGTGAACAACATGACTTCACTTTTAAATTTCTGGGGCTCGTCGGGTTTGCCGATCCAGTACGCCCGCAGGTTACGGAGGCGGTCAGTGAATGTTATTCTGCAGGGATCCGGGTGATCATGATTACCGGGGACTATCCCCTGACTGCACAGAATATTGCCCGGCAGATCGGTCTTAAGAACGCCGATTACTGTTTAACCGGTGCCGAACTGGAGACACTCAGTGAGGATAATCTCCGGGAGCGGATCGGTTCTGTCACTATCTTTGCACGGGTTGTCCCGGAACAGAAACTCAGGATTGTCAACGCTTTAAAGACAAACGGAGAAGTTGTCGCCATGACCGGTGACGGCGTGAATGATGCCCCCGCGCTGAAATCCGCGGATATCGGTATCGCGATGGGTGGCAGGGGGACCGATGTTGCCCGGGAGTCCTCGTCGCTCGTTTTGCTTGATGACAATTTCACGTCAATTGTGTCTGCGGTGAGAGTGGGGAGAAGAATTTTTGATAATTTAAAAAAGGCTATGGCATATATTTTCTCCATCCATGTCCCGATTGCGGGCATGTCGCTCATCCCTGTTCTGTTTAACCTGCCGCTCGTCCTGCTGCCGGTACATATCGTCTTTTTGGAACTGATCATCGATCCCGCATGCTCTATCGTGTTTGAGTCGGAAAAGGAAGAGCAGGACGTGATGAAGCGCCCGCCACGCCAGAAGGATGAGGGGCTTTTCACCAGGCGGGCCCTCGCGCTCAGTCTCCTCCAGGGAGCGGTTGTGCTGAGCGTTGTCCTGATCATCTATGTCAGTGCACTTACACGGGGCCTGGGCGAACCGGAAGCAAGAACCCTGACCTTCACCACCATCGTGATTGCCAACCTCTGTCTGATCCTCACGAACCGGTCGTGGTCAGAGACTCTTTTGACCTCGCTGCGTTCACAAAACAAGGCACTACGGTGGATCTTTGCAGGAACACTCAGCTGCCTGTTCCTGGTCCTCTACCTCCCGGGACTTCGGGATCTCTTCAGGTTCGGCACCGTTCCGCCCATTGATCTTGTCGTGTGTGCCGGGGCGGGCGTTCTGAGCATTCTCTGGTTTGAGATATTCAAGTACTGGACAAAAGAGGCTGTAGTGCGGTAATCCGGCCGTACGGGAAAGTACCGCTTTTTTCCGGTACTGCCGGAATCGTCATCACCTCTGCACTGTTTCCGGGGTTCCATGGCGCATCCCCGGGAATTCATTTATCGTATACCGCATCCCATATCACTGGAAATGGATCCATTCTTCTTTATCCTCGATCTCGTTATCCACTTCGACAAATACCTGCCCGGCATTATCGAGACATACGGGTTCTGGACCTACCTGTTCCTGTTTGTGATCATCTTCTGCGAGACCGGGCTGGTTGTGACGCCTTACCTGCCCGGCGACTCGCTCCTATTTGTTGCCGGGGCGCTTGCGGGAAACGGCTACCTTAACACCGAAATCCTGATCGTCACCCTTATCACAGCTGCAGTGCTCGGCGACACGGCAAATTACTGGATCGGGCACACGGTCGGGATGAAGGTGCTGGAGAGAAAATACTGTATTATCCGCCGTGATCATCTGGAAAAGACCGAGGAGTACTTCACACGCTACGGAGGTCTGACCATCGTTATCGCACGCTTCGTCCCCTTCATACGCACGTTTGCGCCGTTCCTCTCCGGTGTCGGGAAGATGGGTTACCGCTGGTTCATCACGTACAACGTGATTGGCGGCGCACTCTGGATTGCATCATTCGTGCTTGCCGGGTACTTCTTTGGCAGCATCCCGATTGTCCAGCAGAACTTCAATTACATCATCTATGCAATCATCGGGCTCTCGCTTCTCGCCGTAGGATCGATTGTGATCGGGGTCTTTCGCTCCGTCAGAGTGTGCCCTGTCCGGGAGCCGGAGAGCCAGGACAAGAGGGAGTAATCCTGTATACCCTTGTTCCGGGTGAACTATGATCACTGCATTGTATGTCCTCCATGTACACCCCCCGGGAAAAAACCCCGTGGCGTCCCCATGGTGCCCAAATGATGTGCCGGGTAATGGAGGTATGGCAGGTTATAATTTTAGGAACCCGCATAGTGTATCTACGGATCTCAAACCTTTTGATCACCGGGGGACTCTCGGATAATGCTGGCATTTGACGAGCTGGTGAATGTGGCGGGTGATGCCGGCCTGCAGTCATCGCAGGTTTCCCTATTCCGCACAAGGTTTGGCTCCAATGCAATGACCCCGCCGGTCCGGGAACCGTTCTGGAAACAATACCTGAAAAATTTTAACAATCCGATCATCAGGATCCTCCTCTTCGCAGTCGTCATATCAGCCCTTGTCGCACTATTCCAGGGGAGCGGTTTTCTGGAGACCGCCGGGATCATCATTGCAATCCTGCTGGCGACGGGCATCTCGTTTTTCAATGAATACCGGAGCAGCAGGGAATTCGATATTTTGAACGCACACCGGGACGATATGGCAGTCAAGGTGATCCGTGACGGGCGCCCTGCTGCGATCCCGTCAAGGGATATCGTTGTCGGCGACCTCATCCTGCTCGAAGCAGGTGACGGCGTGCCGGCAGATGGCTGGATCTTCCTGTCTGACTCCCTGTTCACCGATGACTCCTCGTTTACCGGGGAGAGCGAACCCGTGCAGAAAGACGTACAGGTACCTGTCCTGAAAGGGACGTTTGTCACCGCGGGGAAAGGGCAGATGATCGCTGGTGCGGTGGGAGACTCAGCGCAGATGGGCGTGATTGCCGCGTCGCTGGGAATTGACCATGCCACGCAGACACCGCTCGAACACAAACTGGAGGAGCTTGCACACCTCATCAGCAGGTTCGGGTACAGCATGGCGGTGCTCATATCGGGTGCACTGCTCGCCCGCGGTATTATCCTTGGCGAAGTGACCGGTTTTGACCTTTCCACCGCAAACCATCTCCTGAACTATATCATGATCGCAGTGGTAATCATCGTCGTTGCGGTGCCGGAAGGGCTGCCGATGAGCGTGACACTCTCGCTGTCGCTTGCCATGCGAAAGATGACCCGTGCGAACTGTCTTGTAAGAAGGCTGATCGCCTGCGAGACGATCGGCTCTGCGACAACCGTCTGCACGGACAAGACCGGCACGCTTACAAAAAACCAGATGGAGGTTGTCGCATCTTCAGCAGGTGATCCCATCCATCCCCCGGATCTTCTGCAGACCCCGGCGGAATGGATCACGCTCAACGCAGCTGTCAACAGTACCGCATATCTGGAGGATCGTGATAGCAGGGTAATCGTCATCGGGAATTCGACGGAAGGTGCACTGCTCCGCTGGCTCCGCGGGCACTCACTCGATTACATGCAGATCCGGGCAGAGACTACGGTGAACAGGCAGTATCTCTTTGACGGTAAACGGAAGCGGATGTCAACAGTCGTGAGCCTTAACGGCAGGCCTTATCTTCTTGTGAAGGGCGCTCCCGAGATCCTGTCCGGGCTCTGTCTTAAGAACCCTGATCTTCGTGGTGTCAGCGGACTCGCAGCGCAGGCAATGAGAACCCTCGCATTTGCCCATAAGGAGATCATTGGCGGTGATGACAGCGAATCGGGTCTTGTCTGGGACGGGTATGTCGGGATACGTGACCCCCTCAGGGATAATATCAGGGAGTCGGTGACCCGTTGCCAGAACGCAGGCATCAGGGTCAGGATGGTCACCGGGGATAATCCGGAAACGGCACAAGCCATCGCAAAGGATTCGGGGATCTATACCAACGGCACAGTCATGACCGGCAGGGAGTTCCGGGCACTGTCCGAACATGAACAGGCTGGTGCTGTCCGTCACCTTGATGTAATGGCCCGGGCTGAACCGATGGACAAGCTGCTCCTTGTGAAAGCGCTCCAGAAAAACGGGGCTGTTGTGGCGGTCACCGGGGATGGGACGAATGACGCCCCGGCGCTCAAACATGCGGATGTCGGGCTGGCAATGGGGATTGCCGGGACGGAAGTGGCACGCGAGGCGAGTGATATTATCCTGCTTGACGATTCCTTCTCCTCAATAACAAATGCCGTGTGGTGGGGGAGGTCACTCTATGAAAATATCCAGCGGTTCCTGCTCTTCCAGATCACGATCAACTTCTGTGCCTGCATCCTCACCTTCATCGCACCGCTGCTGGGCTATCCGGAACCATTTACCATCCTTCAGATCCTCTGGATCAACCTGATCATGGACACGCTGGCAGCATTCGCGCTCTGTTCGGAAGCCCCTCATACCGGGCTGATGAACCGGCCACCCGTTTCCCGGGACGAACACATCATCACCCCGTTTATGTGGGCGTCGGTTATCGTAACGGGCATCTTTTTCATTATCGCCGGACTTCTCCAGATGATGACCGGGTTTATGGGCGGCACAACACCTGCGGAAGTCAGCACGGTATTCTTTGCTGCGTTTGTCATTGCCCAGGTCTGGAACGGCATCAACTGCCGGGCAATGGACGGGACCATGCCCCCGTTTTTCCGCGGCAACCCGACATTCTTTGCGGTCATGGGTCTGATTGTTGCCACCCAGGTCCTGATCGTGCAGTATGGCGGGGCGGTGTTTAACACGGTACCTCTCTCACCTGCACAGTGGGCACGCATTATTGTCATGTCGGCAACGGTTCTTATCATCGGTTTTCTGCTTCGCGTCGGATTCCGCCGCTTCAACGCGGTTCCTACTGCCTGATGTGAACGCGTACGAGATCTCTTCCCACGCCTTGTCCAGCAGATCCCGGTAGTACGGGACATCGAACGAATCGGCGCCCCACACGGGATCGACCGTGTACTTCCGGGCGTCCCGTACGACATAGCTGACTTTTGAGCCCGGCGCAACTGCAACACCTTCATTCCGGTACGCATTCACCGCTGCCCCTTCGATGCACCGGTGTGCGTACGTGAGCCTGCTGATCCGCCGGTTGATCGCCAGCTCCTTTGCAGCTGCACAAGGGAGGTTCTGCACTGCACACCGGTAGATTGCGGTTACCTGATCTTTAACGGCGCCGATCTCATTGATCGTTGCAGCTCCCGACATCACGGAGAGCATCCTGCGCTGCATATTCCTGATATATTCCGGGGTGTCGTGCCTTCGGGCTGCGATCCCCCTTACTTTTATGCTCCCGTCAGAAAGCCTGCCGTAATAGCGGTTGTACGAGCCGGACCCGTCATTCTGCGGCAGGAACACAATCCAGTCGAAATGTTCGACCTCAGTGAGCAGCCCGGTCTCCTGCTCGACACGGGTTTTCAGCGCACCGGCAGGCGGCCCCTGCACCCAGAGACAGTCCACGATCCCGTGCAGCACACAAAATCCCATGGACTCCGCGATATCCTTAGTAAGCATCAGTATGTCGCGGGATCGCCCGGTGATCCCCTCGTGCACCTCGATCCTGCCGAACTTTGCGTTCTTGTAGCCGGTATACCCAAAGCAGGTCACCAGCATCCACTTAAGGATGGAGTCGGTGCCGGCATACCGGGGATCCTGCTTCTTCATCTGCTTTGTCGAGATCCGAAGCGCAAGGAGCGGGGCGAGGACTGCCGGCAGGAACCCCTGCCGTTCCGGGTGTCTGATGGTCTCGGGCGAGAGGTTCGACTGCACGATGATGGAAGGGTACAGCGAGGTGAAATCGATCTCGTCCACGTTCTCGTAGATCCCCGGCAACGGCTGGAACATCATCCCGCCCCGGTCTGCTTCCTTAAGTTCGGAGAACCTCCGCACCGTCTCCACATCGCTTTTGCGGAACGGGACGACAATTCCCCTGCGGACCGCTTCGTAGACCTCGTAACTTGAGATGAGCGTGCCCGGCGTGAACCGTGATGCAAGGTTCGGGGAGAGCCCGGAGAGCCTCGCTGCCATGAGCACCCCCTCAAGCCCACCCTCCCGGTACACGAAGCTCTGCTCCGTGTCGATCAGGATCCTGCCGTCCGGGATGAGCGCCGATTCCTTGTGCTCCATCCTGCCGTAACTCCAGTACGACCGTGCGCTCATCGCCCGGTACTTTCCGCTCCGGGAAAACGGCATGTCGAGCCCGTATGCCCGTGCCTGCCGCTGCAGTTTCGGCATCCACGTATCGGCATCCGGCATGAGGATCACATCGGGGTCGCATTCGGCAACGAGCAGGAAGAGACCGGCAAGCACATCGCGTCCCGTCCCGTGGAGGTGTTCGGTCCCCTCGAAAACGACATCTATATCTGAGCATGTGGATGAAAGAACCGGGTCATCGTGGATGCGTATCTCCATCTGGCGCAGGTCGCAGGACAGATCCGGCAGGAAGCGGGACCCGGACTCTTTGCAACAGGGGACTATCCCGCGTTCTGCCATGAAGCGCTGGTCGATACGCACGTCCACGTTGAAGAGCTGCGCTTCATACTGTGTCTGCTGCTCGATCGCTTCTGCTACAGGACGCCCGGCAAAGACTTTGTATCCCGCACAATTGCCGAAGATCGTCCTGAACGTACACTCCTCTGCCCGGTACTCGTTTTCCAGCGCCGCGATCATCCCGTGGTGCGGGTGCGGGTCGGGCAGGTGAAGGAAGAACGGCGGGTCATACCCATGCCTGACCTTTGTTACTGCGCGGTCTGTCCGGTCCCTGACCCACAGGTCAACGCCGCCCCGGTACACCGAATCAAGGATCCACATCGCGCTCTGTCTGCTCCTGCTTTGCCTGCTCCTGCTCTTTGATCAGCTCGACAAGCACGGAGAAGACTGCGGCTTCGAGCGGGTCATCGCAGCCGTAGAATGCCTCGCTTGAGTGTTTCTTTGCGAGCTCGACAAGCCTCTCGCCGTACGGCTGGTCATCCTTTTTGAGCGCCCGTGACGAACGGGCCCAGCGGTCCGCCGTACTCTTCACCCCCTGGCGGACGCTTGCAAAGCTCCTGCCCGTCACGACACCTCCAGTGTCGTCTGCGCAGGGGGGAGCGCGCAGCCGGAGCGCAACGACCGGGCGCTGCGGTTCCGGTGGTTGGCGGGATCATTGGATGGCGTAATATGGAAGATGCGGTCTGCCGAGCGCACCAGTGCGGAAAACGGGCGATCGATGGCGGGCGTGTACAGGATCAGGAGTGCCTCGCGCCCCACGTCCCTGAGTGCGCCGGCAACAGGGGGGATCATCGTCTCCGCCCCGTCAAACATTGTCGGGTCATGTTCGACAAGGACGATGGTATGGCTGGCCTCTTTTAAAATGGTGAAGAGCTGGTGGGCAGTAAACGCCCTCCTCACCTCAAAGTTTGTCGACGTGCGGTCGATGGAGGAGAGGATGCGCGAGTAGTTGCCGCACACAAAGAGGAAGAGGAACCTCTGGAGATCCGCGTTGCTGTTGAGTGCGGTGATGATGACCTTTTCCGGGGCGATCACCGCATTGAATGTGCCGGACTGGAGTGCAATCCCGTCTGAGATCTCGATCCTCATCGCACCGGATCCCTGCTGTTCTGAGAGGGATAAGCATCAGGCTTGCGCGGGGTGAAAGTGTCTTGCTGGCAGGGGTCAA
>CAZNIL010000048.1:0-1168 GCA_964573085.1 uncultured Methanoregula sp. | reverse complement strand
AGTGCCCGGTTTGATCCGGTAATTTTCCCCAGGTACGGAGATCTCGAACCGCACCCCCTTCCCCTGCTCTCCGGTCTCTTTGATCACGATACTGGTAATCCCGAGGATCTCGCGGGACAAAAACATCCCGAGACCGGTGTTTTTCCCAAATCCCCGAAGAAAGATGCGCTCCTTGTCTTCAGCGGCGATACCGACGCCGTTGTCTGTATACACGATCACCAGGCCTTCCGGTGTTTCGTGGCATGAAAACGCCATGGTCGTGATATGTTTGCCATGCCGGATCGAGTTTTCCATAAGGTTGTAGAAGACCTTCTCGATAAGGGGATCGGCATAGATCACGAGGCCGGAGATCATAACGTCCGGGGTGATCCCGTGCACCTTCAGCGAGTCTGATGCCCTCCGTATGACTGCAGCGACATCCTCCCACTCCGGCGCTTTCACGCCGACGTCCTGGTAAAACCTCGTGAACTCGATCTGCCGCTGGATAGCTTCGGAAATCTCCAGTTCCTTTTCAACATATTCAAGGATCACCGGGTTCTTTTTTGCCTCTTCTTTTGAAAGGTCAAGAAACGTGAGCAGCGCCATCAGTTTATTCAGGATATCATGCCGTGTCACCGAAGAGAGAATGTTGAGTTTCTGGTTTGCCTGCTGCAGCGATTTTCCGATCTTCCCGCGCTCGATGATATCATTTTTTAATATTTCGTTGACCTCGGAGAGCTCGCGGGTCCGGTCGGCTACCCGGTGCTCGAGCGTCCGTGTCAGGTCCTCCAGATTTTTCTGTGCGATGCGGCGTTCGGCAATCTCCTGTTCAAGGTTTGCCTGGTTGGTGCGGATCTCCCATATGAGGAGTGTGACGACTGCTATCATCAGGATGAAGACCGCACGGTTCAGGAGATCTGACTGGTTCGTGCGGGCTGAGATTATGCTGCCGACTAGGAGGGCACCGGATATCAGCCATGCCGTAAAAAAGGGGGAGTAGCGGTGGGTGAGCCAGATCGACATGAGGAGGGGAATAAGATACAACCCCCAGATGACAAAACCGACCGGGATAAGGACATCGGCCGCGAGGATGCCGACGCACAGGCAGATCATTGCAAGGATCATGAGCCGGTCTTTTTCTTCCTGTGTTTTTCCAAGGTCAATGAACATCATGGCCCTCCTACCCGCT